>JAKIWX010000069.1 GCA_022749845.1 Thermoplasmata archaeon | reverse complement strand
GGCACGCCCCACTCGAGCTGGCTCGCCATCTTCTTGATCTCGTCGGTGAGGAGGCCGTAGCGGCCCTTGCTCGCCGAGATGATGGCGTCGGGGAGGGTCATGCCGAACCGGCCCGCCTCCGCAACATCGCGCAGGAAGTCCGGCAGGCGGTCCTCGATCTTCTCGATCCGCTCGAGCTGGCCGTTCCGGACGATGCCGTACGGGGCGAGGAAGGCGAGCAGTCCGAAGGTGATGTAGTCGAGGCCCGTGTTCCAGCCCCCCGACTCGCCCGGGCGCACGGGCAGGTAGAGGGCGCCGACGACGTTGAGCGCGGCCACGATGAAGAACACCATCGAGACGACGCCCCCGAGGATGAGGGCGACCTTGTCCTTCGAGAGCGCCGGCGCGGTCTGCTGCGCGAGGCCGGGCAGCAGGACGCGGTGGCTGAACGGGGCGTTCGCGGTCGCCATCTAGGCCTCCGTGGCGAAGGTGTTCATGGCGAAGATGAACCCGACCTCGGAGAGCGGGATCAGGAGGGCGACGATCGCCCAGAGGAGTTGGAGGACGAAGGCGCCGTTGCCGCCGATGATGGCGAAGATGGCGAGGATAATGACGAGGAAGAGCGGGAAGGCGACAACGCCGATGACGAACACCTCGGCCATGAGCCCCATCGTCTCGGTGCGCTGGAGGAGGGAGAGCTTGTTCTCCGCCTCGTACTGCTCGGCCTTGAGCAGGAAGTACGGCTTCAGCTGGCCGCCGCTCGTGGCGGTCGTCACGACCCCCTGCAGGAAGTCCTGGAACCTCTTCGAGGGGCTGCGGGTCGCGCCCTCCTTGATGGCGGTCAGGATGTCCACGCCGAGCAGCTCGGTGTCGCGCGTGATCCAGGCCGCCTCCTCGGCGACCTCCCCGTAGATCTTCTTCTGCCGGCCGAGCTCGGCGAAGATCTGGTCGATGTTCACGTCCGCGCTCGACATCGCGCTCATGAAGTTCATCGCGACCGAGATGCGGCGGTCGATCTCGCGTCCGCGCGACTTCGCTTTCGACGAGGGCTGCCCGCGCAGGAGCACGAACAGCATCGGGGTGAGGAGGACGGGAAGGACCACCCCCGCGACGAGGCCGAGGACCGGGCTACCGTTCGAGAAGGCGAGGAAGGATCCGAGGAGGACGCCCGTGACCGCGAGCGCGATCCCCGCGATGAGCGTCTCCGCGTAGACGACGGCGAGGTACTCGTCCGAGCGGATGCGCATGTGCGCCTTGAGGAGGCTCTCCTCGAGGAGCGGGTCGGGGGGCTTCGCGATGACCGAGCGCTTGAACGTCTTCCAGGCCCACTGCTGGAAGCTGTTGAGGCCCGAGTGCGCAGGGCGCTCCCCCTTCGGCACGCGGACGGACCGCGGCGGAGGGGGCGGTGCCTTGGGGCGGGCGCGGATCGTAGTCGTGGCGGTCGCGGTGGGCAGCGCCATCGTTAGCCCGCCTCCTGGATGCGCCGCATGATCTCGTCCGGGTCCTTGTAGTAGCCCGAGACGAGCCGCCAGAGCTGGCGGTGGTCGTTGATCCCCTTCGAGACGAGGTAGTGGATCACGGCGACCCGCCGCTGGAACTCGGCGTCCATGTCCTCGTGGGTGTAGTTCTTCAGTTCCGTGATCTTGTCAAACAGGAAGGAGTGACCCTTGAACACGAACTTGTCCGTGCCCGGGTCCCACTCGTAGACGGTGTTGGTGATGAGCTCGTTCGTTTCGGGCTCGAACCCGACGATCTCGAGCACCTGCTTCAGGCGGCGTACCACGCCCTTCTCGGTGCGCGCCTGAATCTGGATGATGACGTTGTTGAGCGCCGAGAGTAGGATACGCGGCGTATTGATGGGGGGGTTCTCGAGCCGGTTCACCATCGACTTCACGCTGTCCGCGTGCATCGTCGAGTAGGTGGTGTGGCCCGTCGCCATCGCCTGGAACATCGTGTACGTCTCCTTGCCGCGCACCTCTCCTACGATGATGTAGTTGGGTCGCTGCCGTAGGGCCGCCCGCACGAGGTCGAACATGTCGACCTCCCCCGCCGCCTTCCCGTCCGGCCCGCGGTCGCCGGTGCCGCTGCGCGTGGCCCCCGGGATCCAGTTCTCGTGCGGGAGGTTCACCTCCCGGGTGTCCTCGATCGAGACGATCTTCGAGGTAGGTGGGATGAACAGTGCGATGGCGTTCAGCGTGCTCGTCTTCCCCGCGGCCGGCCCGCCGCAGATGATGAGCGACTCCCCCTGCTCCGCCGCGAGCCAGAAGTAGGCGATCATCTCCTCGCTCGCGCTGCCGCTCGTGACGAGGTCGACCGGGGTGAACGGCTTCTCCTTGAACCGCCGGATGGTGAAGCTGCCGCCGCGGGTGGTCACCTCGCGTCCGTAGGTCGCTTGGACGCGGTGCCCCTCGGTCGTGGTGCCGTCCAGGATTGGGGAGGAGACGCTTACGGCCTTGCCGCAGCGCTGGCCGAGCATGATGACGAAGCTGTTGAGCGACTCCTCGTCGGGGAAGGTGACGCTCGTCTTCACCGACTCGTACTTCGAGTGGAAGACGAACAACGGCACCTCGACGCCGTCGCAGCTGATGTCCTCGATCTGGGGGTCGGCGATCAGCTCGTCGACGGGACCGAACCCCACGAAATCCCGCTGGATGTAGTAGATGAGACGCTCGGTCGAGAGCGGCGAGAGGGTGATGCCGCGGGTCAACAGGTAGGTCTCGACCTCTCCCCGCAGGAAGCTCCGCTTCTCGGGGGCGGAGAGGGTCGCGACCTCCGAGCCGATGATCTGGGTGAGCGTGGACTTGAGGTGCTCCAGCAGCTCCCGCTCGGGGTTTGAGAGCTGCGGCTCGATCGCCTCGTAGAGGTACTCCTTAGTCCGGTCGTTGTAGCTGATCCGCGCGTAGGAGTAGGGCGGCGTAACCGCCGTGACCTCGAGCTCCTCGCAATCGACGTCGGGGAGCGGCGGCATCGCGGTGATGAACGTCCCCGGCAGGTCTGTCGCGGACTCCGCCTCCCCTTCCGCCGTCGGGCGCGCCGGGCCGAGCGGGGCGCCCTCGGGCTCGGCCTTGTGCGGGATTCGGACGCGGAAGGTGGTGCTCATCAGATCTCCCCGACGCCGGTGACGATCGTGCTGGTGGCAACGAACAGGTTGAAGCTCGTGACGGCCGAGAAGACGATCTTCACGGGAACGGAGCTACTGAGCGCGGCCACGCAGGTGTGCGGCGTGAGGGTCCAGGCGCTCGCGGGAAGGCCGCTCGTCGCAAGGGTGCGGTTGAGGAACGTCGCCCACGCGCACGGGTGGAGGGTCCCGAACGTCACGGTGACGGTGAACGGGGTGTTCGGGGCCGAGAGGCTACCGTTGCTCGGGAAGCTCGTGAAGCTCCCGAAGTGGGAGTACACTTCCTCCGTACCGGTCGAGACCACCTGGGTCGCGTTGCCGTAGAGCTGCACGACGGTGAGGGAGACGGTCTGGAAGTTCCCAGAGGTGTTGATCGAGAGGAGCGGCGGATACGCCACCACCTGCTGGGTGTCCCCCTGGGCCTGGATGACGGCGTCGTTCTCGTAGATGAACTGCTGGGGCGGGAAGTACCGGTTCGGGATGGACATCTGGACCGTGCCGAGGCTCTGGTTGTACACGAAGTTGGGCTGGCCACCAGGCCCGTACTGCATCTTCACGCTCGCGTAGACGCCCTGCGTGTGCGGGATGTAGTTCAGGGTCGCCGTCGTCGGAGCGGCGAACAAGGGAATGCCCTGCGAGGCGAGCGGGAACGGGACGGAGAGCACCTGCGGGCCTCCGAGCTCCGCTTGGAGGTCTATGTTCTGCTTGAGCTCGGCGAAGGAGGCCTGGATGTTGCTCGAGTACATCGCCTCGTTATCGTTCATCCAGAGGGGCACGTACTGGGTCACGAAGATCCCGAACAGCGCGAAGAAGACGAGGAGCGCGAGGAGCGCGCCCACCACAGAGACGACCGCCCGCTGGCTTCGCGCGAGGCGGTGGTGCCGGCGATACCGCCGTCCCCCTTCGGTGCGCGTCAGGACCCCCATCGCAAAGCTCGCCCTAGTCGCTAACCACCTAGAGCAGCGGAATTTAGCCGAGTTCCGGTATAAATACGTGCGGAAGAGGCGGGACTCACGACCGTCGCTCGGGGCGACCCGGAATCCTCTGCGGCAGGTTCCGTTGCAGGGGCTAGAGTTTTGGGCCCGGCGCGGGTCGCAGCGAGGAACCCATGGGACTCCTCGAAATCTCCTTCCGGCTCCCGAACCGTCCGGGCGCGCTCGCCAGCGTCGCGCGCCTCCTTGCCGAGAACCGAATCAACCTCGCCGCCATCTCGGTTGAGGCGACCTCCCGTCGGGGGACGGTCCGTCTCATCGTGAGCGACCCCACCCGGGCCGTTCGGCTCCTCGGGAAGGCGGGCTACGAGCCCACCACGGGGGAGCTGCTCCCCGTTCATCTCGAGGAACGCACGGGAAGCCTCCTCCAGGTACTCGACTGCCTAGCCGAGGCGAAGATCAACATCAGCTTCGTGACGCTGCTCGTCCAGCGGGAGGGCGCGCGCGTGCTCGTCGCGCTTGGGGTGAGCAACACCAAGCGCGCCCTGGCCGCGCTCCGGAAGGCGGGCTACTACTCGACGGGTGCGAGCGGCATCGTTTCGAACTCCGACCTGGTGGCGGCCGCCCCCGCCATCCCTTCCGAATCGGTCGGGCTTCTCCTGTAGTCCCGCACAATCCTCTTGAGGGTCGGACCCTCCCCTGCGAGCGCGCGGTTGTGGTCTAGTGGTTAGGACGGTAGCTTCCCAAGCTACCTACCCGGGTTCGAATCCCGGCAACCGCATCCTAGACGCATCCGGCGACGCGCTCCCCCCCGAAGGCAGCATGCGTGGGACTGCCGCTCACGGGAGCTGAACATTCGGGGGACGTGGGGCAGCCCTGCGCTGCCGTA
The DNA here is from genome assembly GCA_022749845.1 of Thermoplasmata archaeon. Classification (GTDB taxonomy): domain Archaea; phylum Thermoplasmatota; class Thermoplasmata; order Lutacidiplasmatales; family UBA184; genus JAKIVR01. The sequence goes on along the minus strand of JAKIWX010000069.1, from coordinate 3,252 downwards.
AGTGCCGCCAGAGAACCGCTGTCGCGACGGCCGCGGAAGCCCCTGCGAGTAAGGCCGCCGAAAGCTCGGGGGTCCACACAAACCAACCGGTCGCGTTCCGGGAGGAGCTCGTATTGTGACCACCGACTGGGAGCGCGGCGGCGAACTGCACAGCCAGCTGGACCCGCACGCCCGCCACTCTGAGGGTTCCGACGTCTGGTCTCGCTGCCCACCCAATCGGGGCCGTTACCCGATATGCGTAGGTCCCGTTCGGCTCGGAGAACCCGACAATGGAGGAGCTCGAGCTTCGAGAGGTGTTTCCCAGGATCACCGACCATGAGGTTCCTGTCGGTAGCCCTATCTCGCCAAACTGCACAGCGTAGCTGGCCGGCATCCCCTGCACAAACCGGATGCTCACGTTGACCGCGGCTCCCGCCACTTCCACCAACCCGGAGGAGGGAACCGGATCAAAAGAACCCGACTCGGTCACCATGTACGGGTAGCTCCCGTTGGGAGCATCGAACTTCGCCGCGAAGGAGCTGCTCGTTTCCGTTGTGCCCACGGACGTCACCGACCAGGGGCTTCCGTTTGGCAGCCCTGATTCCGAGAACAGGATCGGGAACGAGCGGCCGGTGGGAAGAGCGAACACCACGTCCTGACGTGCGGCCGCGCCTTGAATATTGATGGTACCACCAGAAGGATTGCTCTGGTAGGCGGATGGCGGCGTGACAGCGTACTGGTAGCTACCATTCGAGGCCGGGATGCTAAGCGTAGCACCCACGGTTCCCTCGGAGGTCCCGTTCCACGTAACCGACCACTCAATACCGGGAGGGAGCCCGGATTCGGCAAAGCGTGCCGGGTAGAACGCTTGGTCACCAAGCGATAGGACGGAGACGGTTCCCTGGGCGTTGTTGTCGACGTACATCTCCCCGGTCCCCGGATCGTACGCGAGCTCATCGGGGCCGGTGCCGACCTGGACTGAACCGAGGATTCGGGGAACGGTGTCCGAGAGGACGCTCACGGTGTAGTTGTTCGACTCCGCCACCCAGACCTCACCTTTCTCGGGAATCACGGTCAGCCCGACGGGGTTGTACCCCACCGTAGGCGTCGCGATCACTCGGTGGGTGAGGTCGGAGATCACGCTCACCGAGCGACTGCCGTAGTTCGCGATGAAGACCTCACCCTGGGAGGGGTCGTAGGCGGCGCCGCGTGGGTTGAGTCCCACCCCCACCGTCGCCACGATGGCGTCGGTGGTGTCGTTGATCACGCTAGTGGTGTTGCTGCCGTAGTTGCCCACGAAGAGCTCGCCCCGGCCCGCGTCATAGGCGATACAATCGGGATTGCTGCCCACCCGGATTGTCCCAATCACGGTGTCGGAGTTGGTCGAGATGATGCTGACGTTCGCGGACCCATTGTTCGTCACGAACAGCTCCGCCTTCGCTTCGTCGAACGCAAGCGCGCTCGGCCCGATGCCGACGGGAGCAGTCGCGATGACCCGCTGAGTGGTGTCGGAGACGACGCTAACGTTGTTGGACCCGTAGTTGGCGACGAAGAGCTTGCCGTCACCTACGTCCGCTGCAATCGCGTCGGGGCGAGCGCCTACCCCAATCGTGGTTGTGATCCGACGGGTGACGGGTGAAATGGCGCTCAGACTTCCCCAAGCAAACTCAGCAACGTAGACCTCCTGAGCGTGACTGTCGAAGAGGATTCCGAGCGGTGTGCTCCCGGCCCAAAGGGTCGAGACGATCTTCCACGTCAAGTCCGAAAGGACCCAAATTGACGCGTAGCCGTCGGTAACGTACACCGTGCCCGAACCGGGATCGTAGGATGCCCAAACCGGCCAGGTACCCACGGAAGTGGTGGAGGCGACCCGATGGGTGCCGTCCGGAATCACGCTGAGCATTCCGGTGTCATAGTTCGCGACAAGCATCGCTCGCCGGGAGTAGTCGTACGCGAGGGAGATGGGAAAGTCCGTCAGCGTGATGTTCGCTACGATGGAGTTGTTCCCGTCGGAGACCACCTGGACCTCCCCCCGCAGATACGAGCCCGCGAAGATCTCCCCGGTGCCATTGTCGTAGGCCAGGTTTGTCTCCTCCCCGCCCATGGTGAGGTTAGCCACCACGCGGTTGGTAGCGTCGGAAATCACCGTGAGGTTGTCCCCCAGATAGCCCCCCGAGTGCGCAAACACTTCCGACTTCCCCCGGTCGTAAACCAGCGAGGAGGCAAGGAATGTTGCGGGGACGCTCCCGACCTCGCGGAGCGTGCTATCGGAGTAGACGGTGACCTCTCCGGGGCCGCACGCGATCGCGAAGATCTCTCCGAGACCGCTATCGTAGGCGATGCTGCTGGCGCCGCACGACGTATTGATCCGCCCCACCAACGAGTAGTTCGTGTCGGAGTAGAGCTGGATGGAATGGCCCCCGTCGCTGACGAGGAGGTCCCCTCGACCACTATCGTAGTCTAGAGCGACGTCTCCCCCCGGCAGTGGCAGGTAGGAGACCGGCCGGCTACGGTTGTCCGGCACCTCCTCGAGGCGCCCGATCTCCGCGATGAACATCGCATGAACGCGAGGGTCGTAGACCATGGGGGAAGAGTAGACCGGGTTGGTGGCCTCGTAGTTCCCGGGCACCAGCGAGTTGTTCCAAAGTACCAAAGTGTCCCGCACGAAGGGCGCTCTCCCGGTCGCGGGCGCTGTCCAGGGCGCGTCGGCGTGCCGGACGTCTGCCGGACTCGCTGCCCGTACGCCCCCGAGCCTCGCCTGAGGGGGCGACGCCAGGAGAGGGTGAGCGTGCTCCAGCACCGCCGCCACCCCTCCGTCGAGCGATACGGTCGCGGCCAGAACGGCGAGCAGAACGGTTCGCGCACGGGGTGCGCCGTCGGGCCGGGCGTGCCTCGCAGGCCGATCGCGCGTCACTGCACCCTCGGGCGACCGATGGGGTCATTCGGCCGAACCGGGATTATAAACCTCCCCAAAGGAGCGGCCGCACCACCGTCGGTCCAGCGGAGCTCCGCCGAACACCGGCAGAGCGCAATCCCTCAAGCAGGAGCGACGACTCGGGGGTCCGAATACCGGTGGGGCGGGCCGACCAATCACCCCGGGCCGCGCGGGGCACCGAATGCGTACCTCGCGACTGATTCCCTACTTGATCTGAGCAGAAGCGCTAGGATGGCCGAGCCTGTGGCTTATCGTGGCGAGCGCCCGGTCGTCGAGTCCCACCATCAAGGGAGAATCGATCCGCCAGACGGGCGATCCGTCGCGGAAGGCGATGAGCG
>JAKIWX010000068.1 GCA_022749845.1 Thermoplasmata archaeon | reverse complement strand
AGCGGCTCCCGCGGGTTGATCGCGCCCGTCGGGTAGCGCAGGAGCATGTCCCGCACGAGGTTCGTGTGGTTCGTGATGATGTACTGCGCTACGCGAGAGTGGTAGTACGAGTCGGAGCCGCCGGCGTAGATGTACAGCCAGCCGTACTGCTGGAAGATCGACCACGCGAAGATCGACCGGATGGTGAGCGCGAGGGAGAACGCCGCGAGGAGGATGGCGATGGTCCAGCCGTGCTCACGCCACCACCCGGTTCCCTTCTCAACCATCGACGATAGATCCCTCGGCCGGCGGCCGCGCAGACTGGGCGCATTATTTATAGCCTCCTGAGAGGCGCTATCGACGGATCAGCCTTCGACGTGGAAACGGTAGAACACCCGGCCGTCCGCGAGGTCGAACGGTTCGACGCGGACCCGCTGTCCCACGCGGATCTCGTTCCAGGGAGCCCCGACGAGCCGTCCGAAGAGCCGCAGGGGGACTCCTTCGAGGTCGACGAGTCCGACCGTGATGGGCAGGTCGGCCTCCATCCCTAGCGGGGCACCGGCCAGGAGAGCGCTGAAGGCGTAGAGATGTCCGCGCTGCGGGAGCTCGACCCAGTCGAGCTCCTCCGCATGGCACTGGGGGCAAGTCACGCGCGGGGGCCAGAGGAGCTTCTTGTCCTTCGGGCAGCGAGTGGTCATGAACCGACCCGCCCGCAACTCGGTGAAGAACCGGGACACTCGAGTCTGCTGGCTTTCCTCCTGAGGGAAAAAGTCGAGAAGGGTGAGCGTGGTGGGCTTCTTCGGTGCCTCGGCCGTCCGTTCGGTAGGCACCTCGATCTTCGGTGCGGCCGTCTCCGAAACCGCGCGCGGGGCCTTCTTCGCCCGACGCTTGGTGACGGCGAGAGCGGGCACCGCTAGCCTCCCCGAGCGTAGACCATCATCGAGTGGACGTTCGCGCTTCCGCTCAAATTGTGGACGAGGGCCCACTCCGGGTCCGGAACCTGGCGCGCCGGAGGTACGGTGTGGGCGAACTGCCGGTACACCTCGACAGCTTGCGCAACTCCCGTGGCCCCCAGAGGGTGGCCGCACCCGAGCAGTCCTCCGCGAGGATTCACCACCACATCGCCGCCGAGGTCGGACCGCCCGTCGGTCACGTACGCTCCCCCTTCGCCCGGCTTGCAGAGGCCGAGCGCCTCGTACTCGACGATCTCGGAGATCGTGAAGCAGTCGTGGAGCTCTGCGAAATCCAACTGGCTCGCGGTGATCCCGGCCGAGCCGAGCGCCTCCCGGGCCGCGATCCGCATGCCCGTCCAGTCGGTAAGCGAGCCCGCGTTCGCGAGGTTGTGCCAGCTCGCGTGCTGCCCCGAGCCGCGGATCCAGGCCGGGGTGTCGGTGTACTTTCGAGCAAGCTCTCCCGAGACGAGCAGCACGGCGGCGGCACCGTCCGTCATCGAGGAGCAGTCGCCGAGCCGCAGCGGAGGGGCGATGAGCGGGAGTCGGAGCAGCTTTTCTCGCGAGAAGCTCTTCTCGTGGAACTGGGCCTCGGGGTTCGAGTTCGCAAACCGGTGGTTCTTCTCGGAGACTGCCGCGAGCTGATCCTCCGTCGTACCGTACTCGAGCATGTGCCGCTGGGCTACCATGGCGAAGAACGGTGGGGCGGTCGCCCCATGGGCGCCGTCCCACGGCCGGTCCATGACGCACGCCATCGACGTGTTCGCCTCGGCCATCGAGGGGAGATTCATCTTCTCCACCCCGAGTGCCACCGCCACGTCCGCGAGCCCGGCGGCAATCGCTGCGTACGCGCTCCGAATCGCGGACTGGCCGGACGCGCACGCGAGTTCCGTGCGCTGCACGATGCGGTGCGGTTCTAGGCCCAGGAGCTCTGCAGCGAGCGGCGCCACATGCGACTGGAACGCGAACCGCTCGGGTTCCGCCGCGCCCACGAACAGCGAATCGACGTCGCTCGCGGCGAGATTCGGGATCGCAGCGAACAGCCGTGCCCCCGCCTCCTGGACTAGTTCCGACCACGTTGCCTGCCGCACCCCGAACTTGGTGGTCGCGCCGCCGACGACGGCCACGGGACGAACGGACGTCACGCGGCAGCCCCCCGTATCACCGAGGCGACCCGGTCGCCCGCCCCGCTGGTCGTGACGGTCCCTCCTTGGTCGTAGGTCCGCGCGGAGCCGTCCGCGAGCACCTGCGCGAGCGCCCGCTCGATACGGTCCGCTTGGCGAACGAAGCGCGCATCCCCGCGCCTCTGCCCGAGGTAGCGCAGCAGCATCTCGAGCGCGAAGAAGGTCGCCATCGGGTTCACGACGTTCTTGCCCGCGTGCTTGGGGGAGCTCCCGTGGACCGGCTCGAACATCGCGTGTCCATCGCCGATGTTCCCGCCGGCGGCGAACCCCATCCCGCCTTGCAGGACCGAAGCAAGGTCGCTGATGATGTCCCCCATCATGTTCGAAGAGACCACGACGTCGTAGTGCTCGGGGTTGCGGATGATCCACTGCGTGAACGCATCGACGTAGGCGTAGTCGCGGGCGACGTCCGGGAAGGCGGCCGCGACGCGGTCGTACGTCTCCCGGAAGAACTGGCAGCCGGCAAGGACGTTCGACTTGTCCACGCAGGTGACGCGGCGGGCCTTGTCTTCGGGCGCCCCGCGTCCTCGGCGTTGCGAGAGTTCGAACGCGTAGCGAACCACCCGCTCCGCTCCCTTGCGCGTGATGAGCCGGGTGTCGACCGCGACCTCGGTCTCCCCTCCCCGCTCGAGTCGACCGTGAACGGGCGTGTACAGCCCCTCCGTGTTCTCCCGCACGATAACGAGGTCGACCTTGTCGGGGGACCACACGGGGCGGAACTCACCGCTGATCCGGTGCAGGACTCCCGGGTAGAGCCGGCAGGGCCGGACGTTCGCGTAGAGGTCGAGCTTGCGCCGGAGGCCGAGGACGAGCGCGGCACCCGCGATGTCGCCGTTCGGTAGATTGATCCCCGGCCAGCCGACGGCGCCGAGGAGCACCGCGTCGGCGCTCATCGCAGCGGCCTCCGACTCGGGCTCCCACTCCTTTCCGTGCTCCTGGTAGTACTTCGCGCCGCCCGGGTACTCCTCGATGCTCCACGGATGAGCATCCCCCTCGGCGAGCGCGTCGAGCACCTTGTGCGCCTCGCGGACGACCTCCGGGCCCGTGCCATCGCCGGGGAGGAACACGAGCCGAGCGGAGGCGTCGTTCATGCGGTGGCGGGGGTTTCCGAGTGGGCGAGCTCGAGCCGGACCTTCTCGACAAGCCCGCCCACCTCGAGGAGCTCGAGGAGGTGGGCCGGAAGCGGCGGGAAGTGCACCGACTTCCCGGTCCGGACGTTCGTCACGGTCCCTCCCGACATCGAGATCCGCGCCGTGTCCCCTTGCTCGAACAGCTCGCGGACGCCTCTCACCTCGATCGCCGGGAGACCGAGGTTGATGGAGTTGCGGAAGAAGATGCGGGCGAACGAGTCCGCGACGATCGCCGTGACCCCGATCGCCTTCAACGCGGCCGGTGCATGCTCCCGGCTCGAGCCGCAGCCCAGGTTCTCGCCGGCGATCACGATGTCGCCCGGTCGCGCCGCCTCGGCGAACTCCGGGAGCGCGATCTCGAAGACGTGCTTCTTGAGCTCCTCGGGGTCGATGATGGTGAGGTACTTTCCGCTGATGATCTGGTCGGTGTCGACGTCGCCGCCGAGCGTCCAGACCCGTCCTTCGATCACGTCGCGCACGGGCTGCCTCTAGTTCAGGCTCCGGTGGTCGGCGACCTCTCCCAGGATCGCGCTCGCGACGGTGGCGGCGGGGGAGAGGAGGTAGATGCGCGCGTTCTTCGCGCCCATCCGCCCCGGGAAATTGCGGTTCGAGGAGGAGGCGCAGACCTCGTCCGGCGCGAGGATGCCCATGTTCCCTCCGAAGCAGGCCGAGCAGCTCGAGTTCGTGAAGACGGCGCCGGCCTCCGTGTACTCCTTGATGAGTCCCTCGTCGAGCGCCTGCTGGTAGATCTTCGTCGACGCCGGAGAGACGATGAACCGCACCCCGGGGGCGACCTTGTGCCCACGCAGGACGGCCGCCCCCTCGCGGAGGTCCTCGATGCGCGCGTTCGTGCAGGAGCCGAGGAATACCTGATCGACCTTGATGTGCTCCCGCGCGACCTCAGGCAGAGGGCGGACGTTGTCCGGCGAGTAGGGGCAGGCCACCATGGGCGGCATACCGTCCACGTCGATCTCGACGAGCCGTTCGTACTGCGCATCGGCGTCGGCATGGACTGGGTGGGCGGCGTGCTTCGCGATCGGGCGGAGGAAATCGGCCGTGGTCGCGTCCGGGGCGATCATCCCGCACTTCGCTCCCATCTCGGTCGTCATGTTGCAAAGCGTGAACCGCTCCGGCATCGAGAGCCGCTCGATCGTGGGCCCCGAGAACTCGACCGCCTTGTAGGTCGCCCCCGTCGTCTTGATCTCACCGAGGACCCGAAGGACGAGGTCCTTCGCGGTGACCCCGGGTCCGAGCGTGCCCCGAACCCGGACGTGGACGGTCGGGGGAACCTTGAGCCAGATCCGGCCGAGGGCGAGCACGGCCGCCATCTCCGTCGGTCCGATGCCCGCAGCGACGGCACCCATCGCGCCCAGCATGTTCGTGTGCGAGTCGGTTCCGACCGCGAGGTCGCCCTGGACGACCCAGCCGTCCTCCGCGAGGATCTGGTGGCAGATGCCGTGGCGACCGACATCGTAGAAGTGGGGCAGGTGCTGCTCCTCCGCAAACTTCCGAAGGATCCGGTGGAGCACGGCCGCCCCCTCCGTCGAGGCAGGAACCCAGTGGTCGATGGCGATGACCACCCGGTCGGGGTCCCAGACTTTCTTCGCGCCCATCTCGTGGAAGGGGCCGACCGTCTGGGCTCCCTGCTCGTGCATCATCGCGAGGTCGACCCGACCGTCCACGATCTGGCCCGGCACCACCTTCTCGAGGCCCGAGGCGCGAGCGAGGATCTTCTCCGCGAGCGTGGCGCCGTGCCCGTTCCCGGTCATGCCGCCTCTGGAGGTGCTAGTGCGCTCACGAGCTCCCAGAACTCCGCATCCGAAAGCCCCGGATGGGAGAAGAGGTCTCGGTATTGCTTCAGGAGCCGGTCGTGGGCACCCTTGCCCGAGCTCTCGGTCCGGACCTTGATCTCCCGCAGGAGCTCCGCCAGCAGCGGCTCGGGCAGGGTTCTTCCCCTCTCCTTCAACTTCTCGACGAGGGCCGCCTTGCCGGTGTGCTTGCCCAGGATCAGCTGGCGGCTCCCGCCGACCTTCCCCGGCTGGAGCGGTTCGTAGGTGAGAGTGTGGCGAAGGATCCCGTGGGTGTGGATACCCGCCTCGTGCGAGAAGGCGTTGTACCCCACCAGGGCCTTGTTGGCTGCGAGAGGCACACCGGAAAGCTGCTCGACGAGGGCCGACAGCTCGTGGAGCCCCTCGGTTCGGATCCCCGTGGGAACACCGTAGAGGGCGTCGAGGCACAGCGCGACCTCCTCGAGCGAAGCGTTCCCCGCGCGCTCTCCGAGGCCGTTCACGCACACGTGGGGGCAGTTCACGCCCTCCTCGAGAGCGGCGAGGGTGTTCGCCGTCGCGAGCCCGAAATCGTTGTGGCAGTGCACCGACCAGTCGGTGGGTTGCACGCGCCGCTTGAACTCCCGAAGGAACCAGCGGAAGGTGAGCGGCGTCATGATCCCCACGGTGTCCGAGATGACGAGGCGGTCCGCACCGGCCTCCTTAGTGGCTCGGTAGAGTCGCTCCACGAAGTCGAGCGGCGCGCGCACGGTGTCCTCGGTGACGAAGGCGACGTGGAGGCCCGCCTCCTTCGCCCGACGCACGCTCGCAAGCGAGGCGGCGAGCACTTCGTCCTGGGTCATTTGGAGCTTGTACCGAAGGTGGACCTCGCTCGCGGCCACGAAGACGGCGATGTGGCTCGCACCGCTCCGGATCACCGCTTCGACATCTCCTGGCACGGTCCGGGCGGAGGCAAGGATCTTCGCCTTGAGGCCCGCCTCGGCGAGCAGTTTCACCGAGGCGGCCTCCTTCTCGGAGACGACCGGAATGCCGGCATCGATGACGCCGACACCGATGTCGGAGAGTCGTTCGGCCACCGCGAGTTTCTCCTCGGGGGAGAAGTAGACGCCGGGCGTTTGCTCGCCGTCCCGGAGCGTCTCGTCCCAGAACGTGATACGGTCCGCGAAGTGGCGCTCGCCCGCGGTGTTCTCGTGGTAGGACTCGACGAGCGGTCGCTCGCTCATGGGGGAGGCGGAACGCGCTCGCGGCGTGATAACCTTTCGTGGACTAGCGGGCGGGAGCCCGAGTTTCTCGACGTGGAAGCGCTGCCGAGCTGCCCGAATCCGCGGACCGCCCCCGCCCGATTCACGTCGGGCCCGCTGGCCCTCAGCCCACCGTTAAATACGCGCGGTGAATCAAATCGACGGCGACGGAGTCGAGCCCCGCCTCCGTCGGAGACTATCACCAAATGACGACCCCCGCAACCCAGGTTCCGCCCTCCGTCCGTGAGGCCGGACCGGCAAGCTCCCCTCCTGTGAAGGAGCTTACCGACATCGCCGTCCTCATCGGGGGTCAGGGAGGGGACGGTACCCTCACGGTGAGCGACCTCCTGGCGAGGTACTTCCGGAAGCGGGGCCTCTACGTCTACACCTCGCGCAACGTGCTCTCGCGGATCCGGGGCGGCCACGCCGACTCCTCGGTCCGTGCCTCCCGGGACGCGATCTCCGCGATCAAGCCGACGATGGACATCCTCGTCGCCTTCGACAAGGAAGCGCTCGAGTTCGGTCGGCCCGAGCTCGAGGGGGATGGGCTCGTCCTCTACGACTCCTCCGTGTTCCAGACCGACCTCCCGAACACCTTCGGCTTCCCGTTCGCTACGATTACCGGCAGCCAGCTCGGCCAGCCGATCTACAAGAATGTGGCCGCCTACGGCGTGCTCTCGATCATGCTGGGGTTCGACCCAGCGCTCACCCGGTCCGTCATCGAGGAGCGGTTCAAGCGCCGCGGCGGTGAGGCGCTCGAGAAGAACCTCAAGGCGCTAGAGATCGGACGGAAAGCCGCGCTCGAGAGCCCCGAACCGATGCACCGGTTCGCCGTCGTGGACGGGAGTGCGCACGACCTCCGGCTCCTCACGGGGAACCAGGCGGTCGCGCTCGGGTTCGTCGTCGGGGGCGGGCGGTTCTTCGCGGGCTATCCGATTACCCCGGCGACCGAGATCATGGAGTACCTTGCCCGCTACCTCCCTCCGCTCCACGGGGTCGTCCGCCAGGCGGAGGATGAGCTGGCGGCGATCAACATGGTCATCGGGGCCGCCTACGCGGGCGCCCGCGCGATGACCTCCACGAGCGGCCCGGGCCTCTCCCTCATGACCGAGGGGATCGGCCACGCCGGCGCGGCCGAGGTTCCCATCGTCGTCGCCGACTGCCAACGGGTCGGCCCGTCTACCGGGGAACCGACGCGTCACGAGCAGTCCGATATCGCTCATCTCGCGCACATCGGCCACGGGGATTTCCCGCGCTTTCTGATCGCGCCGGGGACCGTCGACGACTGCTTCTACCTCACCGTGGACGCCCTCAACCTCGCGGAGAAGTGGCGGCTGCCCGTCATCCTCGTGCTCGACCAGGCGCTCTGCCAGAACTCCTCAACTGTCCCCGGCTTCGACCTCTCGCAGGTCCATCTCGACCGCGGCAAGCGTCTCGACGCTGCGGCGATCGCCGTGCGACCCGCCTACAAGTACTACGAGCTCACCCCCGACGGCGCCTCCCCCTACGCACTCCCCGGCACCCCGGGCGTGACGAGCCAGGTCACGGGGAACGAGCACGACGAGTACGGGCACGTGTCGGTGAATCCGGTGAACCGCGTCAAGATGATGCGCAAGCGGATGGAGAAGCTCACCCACGCCCAGTCCGACCTTCCGCTCTCGCGAACCTTCGGCGACCCCGCCGCGAAGGTCGGGTTCATCGGTTTCGGCAGCACGACGGGACCTATCCGGGAGGCCCAGGAACGGCTCCAGTCCCGCGGGGTCGCCACCCGGTTCTTCCAGGCGAGGACCCTGTTCCCCGTGCCCACCCGAGAGCTCGCCCCCTTCCTCGAGCCGCTCGACCACGCCTACGTCGTCGAGCACAACTACGGAGGGCAGTTCGCGGGCCTCATCCGAGAGGCGATGCCGAGCTACCACGCCCGGCTCCGCTCCATCCTGAAGTACGACGGGCTTCCGTTCCGCGCGGCGGAGATCGTGCGCGCGGTGGAGGGAGGGACCGATGGTCGAGTCAGCTAAGCCGGTCCCTTCCACCTGGTGT
>JAKIWX010000067.1 GCA_022749845.1 Thermoplasmata archaeon | reverse complement strand
CGCGCGCGCGGACGCAGGCTCCACCTCCGGCTCGCCTACGTCCTCGGCCATCACCTTCGCGTCTACGCGGAATTCCCTCCGGGCGACGGGACCGAGGCTGACCCGGTCGGCCTCGTCGGAAGCGACCCGGCGGCCGGACCCCCGCTCGGGGGAACCGGACCGTTCGGCCCGCTCTGGACCGGACCCATCTTCGACGGCGCTCTCCTCGGAGCCCTCGCCGTGCCGAACACGGCCTCCGACCCCCTCGCACTCTCCCGATTGTTCGCTCGGTGGAAGGAGGAGAGCGGGGCGGACACGCCGTTCGCCTACGAACCGAACCGGCTCGCGGCCGTGCTCGAGCTCGTGGAGCCACCTTCGCTGGGCCGTCTCCTCGAGGAGCTCAGGGGACGCGGGTTCGCGGCCGCGCGGAGCCACATCACGGCGAGCGCGTTTCGGACGACGGCGCCCCGCGAGGAAGTCGAGGCGGCGGCGCGCCGCGTGGCCGCGCGAGCGACGTAGGCTAGGCCCAGAAGGACCGGGTTCGTGCGTACTGGCGCTCGGCCTTGGTGAGCGCGATGAGCAGCTCCGATTCGTCCCGGTACGGCCGCTCGAGGAGCCGCTTTGCCGTCTCAGGGCCTACGCCTCGGGCCGCGAGGCAAAGGAGCGCCCGGGCGCCGTAGTGGGCGACGAGCTCGGCGCTCGTGTACCCCGACCGGAGCAGCGGTTCGAGTCGTGGCGTCGCCTTCGCGCGCGCCGTGCCCCCGCGACGCGCCGCCTCGCGGCGCCGGCGCACGTAGCGTCGGATACGGTCGATCTCCTCGGTGCGGCGGGGGGAGAGCACGGCCGAGAGCGCCCCGTGGCAGAGGCGGCAGGCCGCGCCCCCCGCGGGGAACTGCTCGGCGCTCGAGGTGCGCGTGAAGCCGCAGCGCAGGCAGACGAGCGTGAGCGGCTCCTTCCGCAGCCGTTCCCCGATCGCCGCGAGCAGGGTGGGGGGTGGCGTGTCCGGCAGTTCCCGCCAGCGAAGCCTTGCGAGGACCTGGTCGGAGAGGGGGCTCGTCGGCGCGGGGTGCACCTCGAGCGTACCCGCCCGGAGCCCCTCGAGGACCTCGCGCGCGTGCGGCAGGTCGAATCGCTCGTGGAGCGTCTTCTCGAGCGCCTCCTCCCCGAGCGGGGTGGTGCGCGAGCGTTCGATGAGCGGTTCGAGGTCCCGCAGCGCGCGGGGGTCGGAGCCGACCGGGAGGACGCCGAACTTCCTCGCGACGTTCAGGAACACGTACCGGTACTCGGGGCTCGAGGGGACGAGGCGGCGCACGAGCGGTTCCAGGTCCTCGGGCGGGATGTGGAGCTGCAGCTCGATCGTCGCGGAGTCGAGCGCCACGGGGAGGCCGAGGACGATCCACGTGGGCTCCACGGCGAGCACCTCCACGCGACCCCCAAGTCGGCTCGCGAGAAGTCCGGAGAGCGCGATCGCGAGCGTCGCGTTCGTGCGGTTCCCGAAGCAGGCTCCGATAGCGAGCACCCGGCCGGAGGGCGTGAGCGTGATCCGTTGGTCGGTGGCCGCACCTGCCTCGCGGGCGCTCGCGAGTCGGCGGCCGAGCTCCTCCCGGGCGAGGTCGGTGAGAGGGTACGGGTCGAGGGAGCCGCTGCGCCGAAGCGCGCCGATCTCCTGGGCGGCCTCGAACGGCACCGGGAGGTCCTCTCCGACCCAGCGTGGCTCCTCGCCGATCTCCTGCACCGTCTCGACGAGGAGCTCGTCGTCGCGGAACTCCACGACCCGCCAGGTCCTACCGTGCAGGAGGAACAGGAGCTCCGGTTGGGCGAGCACCTGGGTCACCACGAACCGCTCGTCGAGGGTACCGATCGGCCGCCGCGTGGCGAGGTCGCGCAATCGGTAGGTCTTCTGCTCGGGGATGAGCGACAGCGTGCTGTGGAATCGCTCGAGGGTCCCGCGCGCCGGTCGGAGCGAGTTCCCTTCCCGCGTGAGGCTCCGGAGGCCCTCGAGGTAGGAGAGGAGCTCCTCCCACTCGCTCTCCTCGAGATCCTGGGCGCACGCGGCGTGGCGAAGCTGGCGGAACAGTTCCCCGACGTCGGCCTTCTTCTCCGCCCACAGGGTGGCCACCACCTGCTGCGCGAGGGCGAGCCGATTCCGTGTCCTCCATCGGGTCGGCTCGATCTCGCCGGCGAGCGCCCGCCGGGCGATGACCGCCGCTTCCTCGAGGTCGTCCGGGTCGAGGGCGAGGAGCACGCCCGAGACGGTGCGGTCGAGCCGGTGGCCGGAGCGGCCGACGCGCTGGAGGAGCCGGCTCGCCTGGTGGGGGGAGCCGAACTGGACGACCCGGTCCACGCTCCCTACGTCGATCCCGAGCTCGAGGGAGGAGGTCGCGACCAGTGCCCGGAGCCTTCCCTCGCGGAACTCCACCTCGGCCTCTTCCCGGACAGGACGCGAAAGGGAACCGTGGTGCACGGCGACCGGAAGATCGGGAGCGAGACGGCGCAGCCGCGCGCCGAGACCTTCCGCGGTCGGCCGGGTGTTGACGAAGACGAGCGTGGTCTTGTGGGCGCGGATCTCCTCCTCCACGCCGAGGATAGCGCGGAGGTACGGGACGTCCGCCTTGAGCTCGGCCTGAAGGTCGGCCGGCACCCGCTCGACGGTCGGTGTCCCGGTCCTCACCTCGATCTCGATGCGGCGCGGTTGGCGCGCAACGCGGCAGAGGACCTCCCGCGGTTCGGGCGAGAGGAAGCGCGCGACCTCCTCCGGGTTGGAGACCGTCGCGGAGAGCCCCACGCGACGCACCCGCCGACCGAGCAGCGCATCGAGCCGCTCGAGCACTACCGAGAGCTGCGCACCGCGGTCGGAGGGGAACAGCTCGTGGACCTCGTCCACGATGACGGTCGCGACGGTCTGCAATCCGACGCGGAGGCGGGAGCCCGTCAGGAGGAGCGTGAGCGTCTCGGGGGTGGTGAGGAGGACGTCGGGAGGCTTCCGTGCCTGACGGTTCCGGTCCGCGGTGGAGGTGTCGCCGTGTCGAACGCCGGCGGTGAGGCCCACTTCCCGGGCGAGGCCGACCAGCCGCTGCTCGAGGTCCCGGTTGAGGGCGCGCAGCGGGGTGACGTAGAGGAGGCTCGCCTTCGCCTCGGGATGACGCAGGCGCGCGTCGAGGAGCGGGAGCAGGGCGGCCTCCGTCTTTCCCGTTCCGGTCGGGGCTACGAGGAGCACGTCGGCGTTCGCGTGGGCGAGCACCGGAAAGGCAAGGTGTTGGATCTCCGTCGGCTCGACGAACCCGCGCGCCCGGACCGCCTCCGCGAGCGCCTCCGAGAGAGGAGGCCACGCGGGTCGCGTTCGCGACATCGAAACCGGGTTCCGAGCGGGCGTCCGGGTCTACCCCGGTGCGGAGGCGTGTTCGAGGTCCAGGAGTCGAAGGTTCTGCTTCGGGTCGTACCGTCGACCGAAGCGTGCCCCCTCGAACTGCTCGAGGTACACCTCGGCGACCGCGCCGACCGTCCCTTCGAGGAGGTGGCCGCCCACGAGCGCGTGGTCCCGACCGGCGAGCGCCACGTGCACGTGCACCGACGGCGCGGCCTCGAACTCGGCGATCGAGCCGTGGAGCCCGACCAGTTCGTGGGGAGTGTTCAGTTCACGGGGCTCGTACTCGGTCCCGTTCCAGAAGCCGACCCGGCAGGATCGAAGCATCCCGATCCCGGAGACCACGATGGCGGCCTTCATCCCGTGCGTCTGCGCGAACTCGGCGAGGGTCGTCAGCAGTTCGTGACCTTCCTCGAGCCGTACCACCCAGCGCGAGCCATCGCTGTGAACCTGCACGAGTCTGCGGAGGTGGCGGCCCCGTATGAGCGTGACCGCGGCCTGCGGGGGTCCGCGACTCGCGACCACTCGGATGGGAGGAACTCGGGGCGGAACGGTTGAGAAAATGGTATGCGTCCGAGCCCTTCCCAGGCGCACCATGTCTTCGCCGTCGACCCGCGCCGAGGTCGAGCCCCTCCTGCCCGAGGAGCTCGTCTCTTGCATCCGGGAGAGAGGCCCCGCTACCGTCGCGCTCT
The DNA here is from genome assembly GCA_022749845.1 of Thermoplasmata archaeon. Classification (GTDB taxonomy): domain Archaea; phylum Thermoplasmatota; class Thermoplasmata; order Lutacidiplasmatales; family UBA184; genus JAKIVR01. Next base: position 4,310 of record JAKIWX010000067.1, on the reverse strand, counting down.
CCGGCGGCGTCGATTCGGCCGTCGTAGCTTTGTTGGCCCGGGATGCCTTGGGCCCCGACGCTCACGCCGCGACTATCCTCGGGCCCGCCGTTTCCGGGGAGGAGGGACGCTGGGCGGCTGAGGTGGTCAGGTTCCTCGGAATCGACCACGAGTTTCTGGAGGCGGACCCGCTCGCAAGCCCCGAGTACCGGGCCAACACGAGCGATCGCTGCTTCCACTGCCGCACGGTGGAGGGGGGGAGGATACGGAGCTGGGCGGCTTCCCGCGGCATCTCCCAGCTCCTCGACGGCACCCACCGGGATGACCTGGGGGAGCACCGGCCCGGGATCCGGGCGATGGAGGAAGCGGGATTCCTCCATCCGCTCCTCGACGCCGGATGGGGCAAGCGCGAGGTGCGCTCCTTTGCCGAGGCGCGTGGGCTCCCGAACCACGACCTCCCCTCCAACGCCTGCCTCGCCTCACGCATCGCTACAGGGGAACCGATCACCCCGCAGACGCTAGCGCTCGTAGAGTCCGCCGAGAGCGAGGTTCGGGCGCTCGGTTTCCGCCAGGTGAGGGTGCGCCTTCGGGCGGGCGGGGCCCGGGTCGAGGTGGGACCCGAGGAGCTCGCGCGCCTCTTCGAGCCCGACACGATGGCCCTGCTCGAGCGACGCCTCACGAGGCTTGGCCTCGGCGGCGTGAGCTTTGACCCCGAGGGCTACCACCCGGGGTCCCGGAGGTAGGCCCGTGAGGAAGCAGCCGGCGCCCTCCCCCGAGCCTGCAGCCTCGCGTGCCGGCCGGCTACGGGCAGCGGCCGCGACGGAGACGGGCCGACCCGACCGATTCCGGCTCGACACCGACCTCGTGCCGCAGGGGGACCAGCCCCGCGCCATCGGAGAGATGGTCGAGCGGTTCAACGCCGGCGAGCACTACGTCACCCTCCTCGGCGTTACCGGGTCAGGGAAAACCTTCAGCGTGGCCCACGCGGTCCAGGAACTGAACCGTCCCACGATCGTCATCTCGCCGAACAAGACGCTCGCAGCGCAGCTCGTGAGCGAGTTCCGTGCGCTGTTCCCGGACAACGCGGTCGAGTACTTCGTGAGCTACTACGACTACTACCAGCCCGAGGCGTACGTCCCCCAGATCGACCTCTACGTCGAGAAGGACGCCGCCATCAACGAGGAGATCGAGCGGCTACGCCACCGCGCGACGCAGGCGCTGCTCTCGCGCCGGGACGTCCTCGTCGTGGCGTCGGTGAGCTGCATCTACGGCCTCGGTTCCCCCGAGGAGTATCGCGCGGGGGTCATACGGGTCGCCCGCGGCGAGACGCTCCAGCGCAAGGAGCTCCTCGCCAAGCTCGTCGCGACGCGGTACGACCGGAACGACACGGCGCTCGCCCGCGGCCGGTTCCAGGCAAAGGGCGGCACCGTGGACATCATGGACGCGAACGACCAGGTCTACCGGATCGTCCTCGAAGGGAACATGGTCACCGAGATCTTCGAGCTCGACCCCGTTACGCGGGAGGAACGCCAAGCGCTCCCCCGCGTGACGATCTTCCCCGCCACCCACTTCCTCACCGACCGCGCGCAGCAGGACAAGATCCTCGCTGCGATCCGCGCGGAGAAGACCGAGCGGGTCGCCGAGTTCACCCGGGCGGGCAAGGCGGTCGAGGCACAGCGGCTCAACAGCCGCACCGAGTACGACCTCGAGATGATCCAGGAGACGGGCTTCTGCAGCGGTATCGAGAACTACGCTCGCTACTTCTCGGGCCGGAAGGAAGGAGAGCCGCCGTACACCCTCCTCGACTTCTTCCCGCCGGACGCGCTCGTCGTCATCGACGAGTCGCACGTCACCGTCCCGCAGCTGAACGGGATGTACCGCGGCGACCGTAGCCGCAAGGACACGCTCGTCGAGTACGGCTGGCGGCTCCCGTCCTGCCGGGACAATCGACCGCTCAAGTTCCCCGAGTTCCTCGCGCGGGCCCGGCAGATCCTGTTCGTCTCGGCGACCCCCGGACCGTTCGAGCTCAAGGCGAGCCGCGGCGTGGTCGAGCAGATCATCCGGCCCACGGGACTCGTCGACCCGCCGGTGGAGATCCGGCCGATCGCGGGCCACATCGAGGACCTCGTGGGCGAGCTCCACACCGTGATCGACAGGGGGGAGCGCGCGCTCGTCATCACGCTGACGAAGCGCACCTCCGAGGACCTCGCGAACCACCTCGCGGGGCTCGGGTTCAAGGTTCGCTACCTCCACTCGGAGGTGGAGACGCTGAAGCGGATCGAGGTGCTCCGCGACCTGCGCCTCGGCGTGTTCGACGTGCTGGTCGGCATCAACCTGCTCCGCGAGGGGCTCGACCTGCCCGAGGTGAGCCTCGTCGCGATCCTCGACGCCGACAAGGAGGGCTACCTGCGGAGCGAGACCTCGCTCGTGCAGACCTCGGGCCGTGCCTCGAGGAACCTCCGCGGCAAGGTGATCTTCTACGCCGATCGTGAGACGGGGTCGATGCAGCGCGCCCGCGCGGAAATGAGTCGGCGCAGGAAGCTCCAGCTCGAATTCAACACGGAGCACGGCATCGTGCCCGAGACGATCCGGAAGGCCGTCCGCTCCATCCTCGCCGACAGCTCCGAGCTCCCGGAGCTCCCGGTGGGCGAGATCCCCGAGCGCCGGCTGCCGGTGCTCATCGCGAATCTGGAGGAGGAGATGCGGCTCGCGGCGGAGCGGCTCGAGTTCGAGGAGGCCGCCCGCATCCGGGACCGGTTGCGCGCGGTCGAGGAGCGGTACGGGGTCCGCCGCGCGAGCCGACGCGCCGCGGCGTCGCCGCGCGCTGCCTGAGTTCCGCTGCGGCGGCGTTGCGCACCGTCTCTATTAGTCCCCTGGGAGTGCCCCGCCGTGGCCCGCGAGAACGCTCCGGGCCGTCCCCACAGCCTCGGGGATCTACGCCGCGGGGGAGGCGCGACCGCGCTCCTGTTCCTCTACGAGTGCACCACCGAGGAGCGGGGAACGCTCCAACCGATCGCCGACCGACTCGAACTCACCGTGCAGGCCGCCTCCCACATTTTCCGCCAGCTTCGCCGTGCCGGCCTCGTGGAGCTCAGGGCAGGTGTCTACCGGCCGACGGTCGCCGGCGTAGCTTGGCTGCACGGGGCGCTCGGCTCGCTGGAGCAGGACCTGGCCGAGCGTCTCGCCAGCCTTCGCGTGCTCCGACGCGCCCGGGCGCTCGCCTCCTCCTCGGTGAGCGCCGGCGCCGCCGTCTCGCTAGAGATGAAGGAGGGGTGGCTGCTCGCGCGCCCCGGGAACTCCGGTCCCTCGCGAGGCCGTGCGGTCGCCTCGGCACGGGCCGGCGAGCTACTCGAGGTGGAGGAGCTCGACGGCATCCTACCCATTGTCCCCGGACGGGTCCGCGTCTTCAGCATCCCCGAGACAGCACTGGCCTCCGCTGCCACGGCCGAGCAGCTGCGCGCCCGACTGGACGCTGATCCCTCTCAGCTCCTCGGCGCAGTGGGACTCGAGGCTTGGCACCTGCTGCGCGCGCTGGGCCGTTCCTCGGTCGAACGGTTCGGTGTGGGCGCGGTGGTCCTCGAAGCCTCGCAGCTCGGGGTCGACTCGACGGTCGTGCTGCTCGAGACCGAGCTCCCACGCTTCCTGTCGGAGTTCGCGGGTACACCGCCCACCCACCTCGTGGTCGAGCGGCTCAGCTCGGAGCGGCCGCCACGGGCGGCGAATCGGTCGGGACCGCGCGGCGCAACGCCGCGACGAGCGAGTCAAGGTCGCTGACCTCCGTCGCTCCGCGAACCATCAACCGACCCGCAAGCTCGTTGGCTTTCCCGCCCGTGAAGTCGAGCTCCTCGCGCCGGGCGAACCAGAGCACCCGCTCCGGCCGGCCGACGGCTTCGACGAGCTCGAGGTTGACGAGGTTGCCGGGCCCCGTGGGGACCGGGGCGATGACGACGGCCCGCGCGGGGCCGAGAAGTTCTCGTGTGCGAGCCTGAGCCACTTCCCCAATCGGAGCGAACGGGACCTCCGCGGAGTAGGGGATGCCGAGTTCATCGGCCGTCTCCGCATCGCTGTCGAGCAGCGGCAACGCCCCGGCCGTGACGTGGAACCCTTCCTCGACGAGGCGGCGCAGGATCGGAGACGCGCTACCGCCTCCCCCCACGACGTGGACCGGCCCGAGCCGCCGGTCGGCGCGGCTGGCGAGACCCCCGGGTGCCACGGACCTGAGGGGAAGAAGGTAGGGCCGGTGGGTGTTCGGGTCGCGTCGAAGCTCGGTCTCGACGCCCCAGACCTCGCGCAGGAGCGGTACCGAGAGCACGGCCTCGGGCGGGCCGTCG
>JAKIWX010000066.1 GCA_022749845.1 Thermoplasmata archaeon | reverse complement strand
CCTTCGTGATCATCTTCCCGCTGGGTTTCCTGTTCTTCCTCGGCCAGATCGCCGCGCCGGCGCTCCGCACCCAGGTGCTCGTGGGCTCGGTGATGATGGAGATGGCGCTCCTCAACATCAACGTCGTCGCCCAGGGGATCGGCCAGGACAAGCAGAACAAGCTCTACGACCTCTGGGTCTCCTTCCCGATGAGCCCGGTCGTCTACGTGGCCGCACTCGCCCTCTCCGTCCTCCCCTTCTCGCTCGCCTCGGCCGCCCTGACGCTGTTCGTCGGCAGCCTCTACTTCCATCTCGCGCTCGTCCCAATCCTCCTCCCGTTGGTCCTGGGGCTCCTCCTGGTCTGGACCTCCACTATAGGGGTGGGGTTCCTCGTCGGTGTCTACGGGCGCTCGCCGCGATCGATCAACATGAACGCCCAGTTCATCGGGATTGTCATGACGTTCTTCGCGCCGATCTTCTATCCTGTCTCGGTCCTGCCGCTCCCCCTCCAGTTCGTGGCCTACGCCTGGCCGCTCACCTGGGGCGCCTCCTTCCTTGTCGCCATCATCCACGGCTCGGGGGCCGTGGCCGCGCAGGCGGCGCTCGCCCTCGTTGGGTACTCGGTGCTCTGGCTCGGCCTCATCGCCGCGGGCCTGCGCTGGCGCCAGAAGTAGCGTTACGCCGAACCCGGGCCGTCGGAGCCCGGCTCAAAGGGGCCGAGCAGCGCCCGCATCCGCCAGTACGCGTCGAGGAACTCCCTTCCCCGCGGCGTAAGCTCGAACGTATTGCCCTGCGGCGCGGAGCGCACGCTCAGGAGCCCCTGGGCCGAAAGCTCTTCGAGGAGGAGCTTCAGACGGTCCACGGGCATGCCCACCGCGTACGAGACGCGGGTCACCCGGGCGCGACCTGGGGAACGGTGCACCACCTCCAGTATCTCGGCGAACAGATCGGTCCGTTCGCGGCGCCGCCCGGCCACGTTGGTCTCTCCTGAGCGCGGATCCCCACTACAGCGGGGGCGGCGGGAGAGCGCTCACTTTCTCCGCGGGGATGCGCACGCTCACCTGGGCTCCGGTCGCGATCCGCTCGGTGTACTGGACCTCGCCGACGTGGCATCCGTCGTCGAGCTCCACCGAGCGGCCGTAGACGCGCTCCACCTCGCAACGCTCGCCGAGACGCACCGTGTCGCCCCAGACGGAGTTCGCCCGGCACTTGCGGCCGAGTCGGACCGTCTCGCCCACGAGCGGGCCCGTAACCTCGCTCTTGCGCTCGAGCTCGATGCTGCGCGCCTTGAGGCCCTTCTCGGTCCGGACCGACCCCGCGAGCTCCGCGTCCGCCGAGACGACCACGCTCCGAGCGGTGAGGGCCCCGCCGACCTCGAGGGTCCGCGCGACCAGGTCCCCCTCGATCGTGATCTCTCCGCCGGCCTCGAAGCTGTCGGTCAGTGTGAGCGAGCCTGCGACGCGGAGCTGTCCGCCGATCTCGACGTCTTCCCCTTTGGCGTTGCCCCGGATGTCCGCCCGGCCGCCGACCTCGAGCGAGGTGAAGGTGAGCTCCCCCTGAGTTCGAAGCTCGCCGCCGACCTCGATGCGATGTCCGGAGCTTCCGCTGCCAAGGTCGACGCGTCCCCCTACCTCGAGGGAGCCGAAACGGAGCGCCTCCTTGACACGAAGCTCGCCACCGGTCTCCACCTTCTCGCGCACCTCGCCACCTTGGAGCTCGGCGAAGCCGCCGATCTCGAGCGCGTCGAGCCGTACGAGCGCGAGGCGAGCGCTACCACCCACTTCGCAGATGCGTGCATCGAGCGTCCCCAACACGACGAGCTTCCCGCCGACGGCGACGCTCTCTCCGGTGAGCGTCTTCTGCACCTCGAGCTCGCCTCCGACGTCCAAGTCTTTCACCCGCGCGTGGCCACCGACCTGAAGACGAATGTCCACCTCGCCCCGGGGCACGCTCAGGTCCCCCGCGATCTCGATCTTGCTCGCGTCGCCCTCGAGTTCTTCCTCGAGAGTGAGCGACCCTGACACAGAGAGGGTTCCCTGACGGATACGGAGCCGTCGGGCGGTGAGGGAACCGCCGACGCGGACGACGCCGGTGAGGTTCACCTCCCCTGAGATCCGGATGGGTGCGTCCCCCTCCGCCTCGATCTCGGCCGGCCCCTCGATGCTGAGGTTCCCGTCGTGGGAGCCGATTCGGGTGACGCTGTTCGGTCCGAGTTGGCGGTCGGTCATCGGGGTCGAATCGGAGCGGCCCCTATTAGGCGTAGGTCACGACCGGTGAGCACCGGGGGAAGAGGACTAGCGGGGTGGCCGGACCTTGAGGCCCAACGTCTCTCGGTCCACCTGGGAGCCCGGTCCGCGCTGACGAAGTAGGTACCGTTGCGCCTTCTGGTTCGCGGTCTTGGGAATCTCCTCGAGGAACTCGAGGTACCGCGGCACCATGAAGAACGGGAGCTTCTCGGAGCAGTACAGGAAAAGCTCCTCCGCCGTGGCGCTCGCCCCGGGACGTAGCATCACGAACGCCTTGACATCCTCCTCGCCAAGTGGGGAGGGCACGCCCACGACGACGGTCTCGAACACGGCCGGGTGCTGCTGGAGCGCCGACTCCACGTCGTACGGGGCGAGGTTCTCTCCCCTCCGGCGGATCACGTCCTTCTTCCGGTCGACGAAGTAGTAGTATCCGTCCGCGTCGCGCGTGACGAAATCCCCCGTGTGGAACCACAGGTTGCGCCAGGCTTCGACGGTCTTCTCGGGCTTCCGGTAGTACTCCAGGAACATCGTGTAAGGGGCGCGTGGCCGGACGAGGAGCTCGCCCCGCTCGCCCACGGGCACCGGCCGGTCGTGGTCGTCGACCACCTGAGCCTCGACGAACTCGAGCGGCGTCCCCACCGAGCCGACCCGGATCGCCCCGGGGGGATTCATCAGCGTCGTGCAGCCGCACTCGGTCATGCCGTACAGCTCGAGGATCTCGAGCCCGAAGCGCGCCTCGAAGGGGCGCCAGAGCTCCTTCGTCGCGCCCGCCGTGAGCGCCGTGCGAACCCGGTGGCCGCGGTCCATCGCCCGCTCGGGCTGCTTGTAGAGAACGTTGATCATCGAGATGAGGAGCGAGACGTGCGTCGCGCCGAAACCGGCGGCCGTGTCCCAGAAGTTGCTCGCGTGGAATCTTTCGTCGAACGCGGCCGTCAGTCCGTACTCGAGGGCGACGAGCGTCGTCATCTCCTGGGCGTTGCAATGAAAGAGAGGTAACGCAGTGAACAGCACCGAATCGGCCGCGAGCCGGCTGCGAGCGCCGATCTCCCGCGCCGTCCGAACGCACTTTTCGTGGGGGATGACGGCACCCTTCGGGGGCCCGGTCGTTCCGCTGGTGTAGAGGATGGAGGCGGGGTCCCACGGGGCGATCTCGGGCCGAGGGGGCTCGGCCTCCTGGGGGAGGTCCGACCAACTGAGCGCCTCGCTGCTCCGCGCCGGAGCGCCCTCACCCGCAGCGACGACCCAGACCGGCGCTATCGACAATCCGCCCTTCACCTCGGCGAAGACGGGCCAGAGACGCTCATCCACGACGAGGGCTCGAGCCTCGCAATCCGCGAGCTCGTACCTCAGAAGCTCCCCCTTGAGGGCCGTATTGAGAGGAACAACGACCACGCCAAGCTTCGCAGCTCCGAGCCAGAGGAGGACGAACTCGGGGCAGTTGAACAGCAGCAGCGCAAGCCTCTCTCCCCGCTGCAGCCCGGCGGCCGCGAGCCCCGCAGCGACCCGGTCGGACTCCCGGTCGAGATCGACGTAGGAAAGCGATCGCCCAGCGAAAAGAAGGGCAGGCTTCGTTCCGTGGCGGTGCGCCCCGTCCCGCACCAGCGTCGCGAGGTCGTGGTACTCCTGCGGCGGGGCCTGCATCCGAGGGCGGCGAGGGCCCGTCGCCCAAAAGGATGTTGTGAGCCCCGCGTCCCTTAGTACGGGGACGCCTTCCCGACGTCGTGTCGCCGGGGAGCCTTCCGTTCCGACCGGACCGGCCGGCGGTGGTCGAACTCGCCGCCGGCACGGCGGTGGCTCGCACGGACCGGTACGAAGTGCTCCTCATCCACGACCCCTCCGAAGACCGGTGGTGCCTCCCGAAGGGTCACCTCGAACCAGGGGAGACGCTCGAGGAGTGCGCCCTGCGCGAGCTCCGAGAGGAGACGGGGCTCGCCCGAGCCGAGCTCGGCCCCGAGCTCGGAGAGGCTCACTACCGATTCTACAGCCCGAAACGGGAACGGAACGTGATCAAGACCTCGGTCTACTTTCTCGCGCTCTCGCCCCCGGACCCTGTGACGCTTGAAGTGGGGTTCGACGGTCACCGATGGCTGACGCCCGCACGTGCGACCGCCCTCGTAACCCGCGATACCGAGCGCGAGGTCGTCGCGAAGGTCGCTCCGGCGCTGAAGCAACTACGCCCGCCGTAGTCGCGGCGGAGCCCGGAGGCCGAGGTGGCCGCGGGCCACCCAGGGAGCGCCCGCCTAGCGGTGACTCGAGCCGGAACGTCCGCCTCGGCGGAACTGGCGCGCCGGACGATAGGACCCGCGCGAAGGCTCCCGTCCGCGCCGGTCCTGGCGGCCGGTGTAATTCGGGCTGGCCGCGGGCGGCGGTCGAGAGTAATCGAACCCAGGTAGGCGGCTCTTGGGGATAGCGAGACCAAGGTGACGTTCGATCCGGACGAGGTCCGGCTCCTCCTCCGGGCTGACAAGGCTGTAGGCGTCTCCCTGGCGCGAGGCCCGGGCCGTCCGCCCAACGCGGTGGATGTACGCTTCGGGGACATCGGGCAGGTCGTAGTTCACTACGTGGGACACGCCCTCCACGTCGATCCCCCGCGCCGCGATGTCCGTCGCAACCAGAATGCGGTGGTGGCCTTCCCGGAACCGCTCCAGGGCCTGCACCCGCTGGTTCTGGCTGCGATTGCCGTGGATGACCCCGACGTCGAAGCCCGAGTGCTGGAGCTGGCGCGCCAGGCGGTCCGCGCGGTGCTTGGTACGGGTGAACACGAGCACGCTCGTCATCGTCTGGTCCTCGAGCAGGGTCGTGAGCAGGTCGGTCTTCCTATGCGCGGGCACCGGAAGCGCAAGATGGGATACCCCGACGGCCGCGGCCGTCGTCTCCCCCACCTTCACGCTCTTGGGGTCGCGCAGGAACTCTCGCGCGAGCTGCAGGACGGGCGGGGGCATCGTGGCGGAGAAGAGAAGCGTCTGGCGACGCGGCGGGAGCTCCCGCAGGATGCGCCGGACGTCGGGAAGGAAGCCCATGTCGAGCATCCGGTCGGCCTCGTCGAGGACGAGGATCTCGACCTCGCGGAAGTTCACGTACCCGCGGCTCATGTGGTCGAGGAGCCGGCCCGGGGTCGCTACGATAATCTCCGCGCCTCCACGGAGTCCGCGCTCCTGGTCGCCCATGCCGACTCCGCCGTAGACTGCGACGGAGCGCAGCCCGGCGTGCCGGCCCAAGACCTGCAGGAATCCCAGTGCCTGAAGCGCAAGCTCCCGGGTTGGGGTGAGAACGAGGGCGTGGATCCGCCCGCGGGGCGCGCTGAGCAAGCGTTCCAGGATGGGAAGGAGGAACGCCGCGGTCTTGCCGGTCCCGGTCTGCGCCGTGCCGATGAGGTCCCTCCCGCCGACGGCGGCGGGGATGGCGTCGCGCTGGATCGGGGTCGGCTCGAGGTAGCCCATCTCCGCGATGCCCCGGCGGAGGGTCGGGTGGAGCGGCATCTCCTCGAACGTGCCGGCGCTGGACTTCTTCGGCTCGGGCGCGGGTTCTTCTTTGCTGGTGGACATTGGGGGCTCAAATCGCCGGGCTATCGCCGTCGGTTCGGCGTTGACAGGCCCGCGGCTCGGTTAACGGTTGGGGGTCGAATCGCTCGCGTCCGGTTCGGGGGGAATCCGGAAGCGGGCCTTCGCGGCCACGGTACGGGAGGCGGCATACCCTGCGTCCGCATGGCGCGCTACCCCGATTCCAGGGTCCGCGTTCAGCACCCGTCCGAGCACCCGGTCGGCGTGCCGCGTGCCGTCCGCGACGAAGACGAATCCCGCGTGGATGGAGTTGCCGATGCCGACGCCCCCCCCGTGGTGGACCGACACCCAGGTCGCTCCGTTCGCCGCGTTCAGCAGGGCGTTGAGGATCGGCCAGTCCGCGATCGCGTCCGACCCGTCGGGCATCGCCTCCGTCTCACGGTACGGGCTCGCCACGCTGCCCGTATCGTGGTGGTCTCTCCCGATAGCGATCGGCGCGGAGAGACGGCCGCTGCGCACGAGGTCGTTCACCAGGTGACCGAACCGTTCCCGGTCCCCGTAGCCCATGTAGCAGATGCGCGCGGGGAGTCCCTGGAACTTGACCCGCTCGCCGGCGAGCTTGATCCAGCGCAGCAGCCCAGCATCCTCGGAGAACTCCCGGAGGATCATCGCGTCGATGGTCCGGATGTCGGCCGGATCTCCCCCGAGCGAGATCCAGCGGAACGGGCCGCTCCCGACGGCGAAAAGGGGCCGGATGTACTTCGGCACGTAGCCCGGAAGGTCGAAGGCATCCGCGACTCCCGCGTCTCGCGCCTGGGCGCGGAAGTTGTTGCCGTACTCGAACGCCCGCGAGCCTGCGCGCTGGAGGTCGAGGATCGCTCGAGCTTCTGCCGCGAGCGAGCTCCGCACCGCGGCGAGGTATCGGGCAGGGTCCTCCTTCCGAGCGTTCGCGGCGCTCGCCGGGGTGTGTCCCTGGGGAATGTAGCCCACCGCAAGGTCGTGGGCCGCGGTCTGGTCCGAGACAATGTCGGGCCGGACGCCGCGACGAACCAGCTCCGGGTACACGTCCGCTGCGTTCGCCTCGAGGGCCACGGAGAGCGCGCGGCGGTCGCGCGCGGCCTCCTGGACTAGCGTGAGCGCCTCTTCGAGGTCGTTGGCGGCCCGGTCGACGTACTGCGTTCGAAGGCGCCGGTCGATCGCCGCGCGGTCCACGTCGACGACGAGCGCCGCCCCCTCGAGCATGGTGACGGCGAGCGGTTGGGCTCCTCCCATCTCGCCAAGTCCCGAGCTCAACATCCAGCGCCCGGCGAGGCTCGAGCTGTTGAATTCGAGCCGCGCGAGCGAGGCGAGCGTCTCGTAGGTCCCCTGGAGAATCCCCTGGGTTCCGATGTACACCCAGCTCCCCGCGGTCATCTGACCGTACATGGTGAGACCCCGCGCCTCGAGGTCCCAGAAGATCTCGTCCGTGGCCCAGCGCGGGACGAGGAGTGCATTGGCGATCAGGACGCGAGGGGCGTCGGTGTGGGTCGGGAACACCCCCACCGGCTTCCCGGACTGGATGAGCAGCGTCTCGTCGTTCGCAAGTGCGCGCAGGGCCGCGACGATGCGATGGAACTCGTGCCAGTTGCGCGCCGCCTTCCCGCGGCCCCCGTAGACGATGAGGTGGTCCGGGTCACGAGCGACCTCGGGGTCCAGGTTGTTCATGAGCAGGCGGAGCGCCGCCTCCTGGCCCCATCCGTGACAACTCAAGCTGGGGCCACGCGGAGCCCGGATGGCACCCTGGGGCCCCTCCTCCTGCGCCATCGGCCGCTCCTCACCCTTTCCCCGGATATCAGCTCTCGCCCGAGTCCCGGCTCGAGCACGGGCGCAGAGGGCACGAATCGCCCCGAACAGGGATAAGCCGCGTCAGCCTTGTGCGTCGTAGAGGTACGATTCCTGTGTCGAGTATGGGTCCGTCGAGCGGCGCCCCGGGTACGGAGCTTGCCACCCTGGGAGGCGGGTGCTTCTGGTGCACCGAGGCCGTGTTCGCTGAGTTGCGAGGGGTGGAGGAAGTGCTACCTGGATACGCCGGTGGACGCACCAAGAACCCCTCCTACGAGGAGGTCTGCACGGGCACCACCGGCCACGCCGAGGTGATCCAGGTCCGGTTCCGACCAACGGAGGTTGCCTACCGGGACCTCCTCCGGGTGTTCTTTACGGTCCACGATCCCACGACGAAAGACCGTCAGGGGGGAGATGTCGGTACCCAGTATCGTTCCATCATCCTCTGGCACAGCGAAGCGCAGCAACGCGCCGCCGAGGAGATCCGCCTCGAGGTCGAGGGCCGACACCTGTGGTCCCGTTCGATCGTCACGGAGCTCGCTCCGTTCACCGTCTTCTATCCGGCCGAAGAGTACCACCGGAACTACTTCGCGCTCCACCCGGAACGGGCGTACTGTCAGATGATCATCGCACCAAAGGTGGCGAAGTTCCGAAAGCAGTATCTCGAACAGCTCCGGGCTCCCGCCGCCTGAGCTTCCCTAGATCGGTGCGGAGGGGCTGGGTGCCGCTCGTCCCGCCGGCGCATCACCTCACGGACGAGGCACTTCGCCTGCTGACCTTCGGCCTGTTGGAGGAGCTCAAGGAGCTTAGGGAGGAGCTCGACCAGCTCCGCGAGCTCGACCCGGCGACGACGAGTCGGCTCTGGACGATCCGCGGACTCCTCGAGGATGCTGAGCGTATCGCGACTGCGCGGCCGATCGCGGAGCTGGACAACCGAGAGCGAGCCACGCTCGCGAATCTACTCTACGACGTCACCCTCGTCGGGGCGGAGTACTACAAGCTGTACTTCGCCCGGCCCGGAACGCCAACACCCACTCCCCCGATCCGCGCGACTCGAGCGTAGCGAGGGGGCGCGGAGCCACGGGCCGCCTGCCTCAGCGCGGTTGCTGCGGTGGCGCCTCGCTCCAGGCGGGGGGTGGGGCGCCGGTCGGACCCGCTCCGGGCGGAGGTGCGCCCGGCCCGGACTGGTACTGCGCCGGGGGTCCGGGTGGGCTCTTGGGCCGCCGAGCGAGCATGACGGCGAGGGCGACCACGACGATCGCGAGCAGGACGATGCCGAGCAGGAGGTAGAGTCCCGTGCCGGAGGAGAGGCTCACCGAGCTTGAGCTCGAGCTGGTGGAGGCGGGGTGGGGGGCAGCGTTCACCTGGAGGGTGAAGGAGCTGGAGGCGCTCTGACCGAGGGCATCGGTGACGGTGGCGTTGACGGAGTAGTTGCCGGCCTTCGCGTAGATGTGGCCCAGTGAGGAGGTGGTGGCGGTGGAGGTGTCGCCGAGGGTCCAGTGGTAGGTGTAGGGGGCGGTGCCACCGGAGAGAGTGGAGGTGAGGGCAACCGTCGCGTTGGCGGTGGCGGTAGAGGGCGTGGCGGAGGCGGAGAAGGAGAGGGGCGGGTTGACCACGACGGGGACGGAGGAGGTGACGGAGTGGCCGACGAGGTCGGAGACGGTGAGGTTGGCGGCGAAGGTGCCCGGGTGGGCGAAGGCGTGGGCACCGGAGAGGGTGGTGGCGGTCGAGCCGTCGCCGAAGCTCCAGTGGTAGGTGTAGGGAGCGGCGCCGAGGGAGACGGAGCCGGTGAAGG
>JAKIWX010000065.1 GCA_022749845.1 Thermoplasmata archaeon | reverse complement strand
GGTCGAGCTCTACCTCCTCCAGGGCGCCCGACAGTTCTCGCTGCTTCCCGCACTCGGGGGCGTCCTGCTCGTGGTCAGCCTCCTCGCGTTCGTGGGCGTGGAGCTAGGAGGTCGCTGGATTGTCCGGTAGCACGCTCCGAGTGGAGGGGCTCTGCGCGTCGTGGGGAAAGACACCGGTGCTTCGCGGCATTTCGCTCGAGGTCCGTCCGGGGGAAACGCTCGTCATCCTAGGCCCCAACGGAAGTGGAAAGTCGACCCTCCTGCGCTGTATCGCGGGACTCGAGTCCCAGGCAGCGGGTCGCATCTGGCTCGGCGACAGGGAACTCACCCGGCTTCCCACGCACCAGCGCGAGGTAGGGATGGTCTCGCAAGAGCCGTCCCTCTTTCTCCATCGCACCGTGGCAGAGAACATCGCCTACGGCCCCGAGCTGCGAGGCCTCTCCCGAGCGGACACGGATGCCCGAATCCGGGAGCTAGCGAACCGGCTCGGGCTCGCCAAGCTCCTGGGCCGGCGGCCTGGGCAGCTCTCGGGAGGCGAGCAGGCTCGCGTCGCGTTGGCTCGTTCCCTCGCTTCCTCGCCCGAGGCGCTCCTCCTCGACGAGCCGTTCGGGAGCATCGACCCAGCGTTCCGAGCGGGGCTCCGCGCGGAGTTCCGGTCCATCCTACACGACCGGGAGCTTCCCGTGATCCACGTGACGCACGACCGAGAGGAGGGGCTCTTCCTCGCCGACCGCCTCCTCCTCCTGTTCGACGGTGAGGTGCACGCCACCGGGTTACCGGAGGAGCTCTTCCGCCGCCCGAGGACGGTTCGATGGGCCCGGTTCCTCGGGTACAATGTGATCGAAGGGCAGGAGCGGGTACTCGCCGTGCTGCCTTCGGACCTCCAGATCGTACCGGAGGCGACCGCCAGAATCACCGGTACGGTCACGGCCTTCGGGTTGTTAGGGAGCGTGGCCTCGGTGGTTGTCCGCATCGCGGATGGCTCCCTGATCGAGGTTCACCTCCCGGCGCCGTGGACCCTGCTCAACGTGGGAACACGCGTCGGCCTCGACTGGAACAGGTCGACGCCCATCGACGTGCCAACGCACTCCGGGCGTCCAGGGTGAGTCCAACGACTTCGTTTCTCGACGCACGCCGGCGTCCCGCAAACGTGCTCGAGGTAGGGGCGCGTGCTCGGCCAAGCGCCGCCTGCCCCCGGCGGAGGGTAGAATACCCCTCCCCGACCTCAAACCGGAGGCATGTCGTGGAGCTCGGGCATCCCCACCGTGGCGCCTTCGGAGCGCCCGCCTGAGTCCGCGGAGGCAGAGCCCGGTCGACCGAGGGGCCGACCGAGTGCATGGGTACCTCCCTCCGGCCACCTGGCGGCGGGACCGGACGCGACGCGCGTGGACGTCCTCCTCTACCTGCTTGCGGGAACGGGCTTCCTGCTTCTCTTTCTCATCCTGACCGTCCTCACAGCGTTCGATGAGCTGGGGAGGGTAGCAGGCTCCCTGGGGAATCTGCTCGAGCTTCGGGAGGCGGTTCTCGGCCTCGGATTCGTCGGCCTCGTCACCGTCGGCTTCGCGTTCTGGTTCTTCCCGACGTTCTCGGGAATCCCGATCCGGCCCCGAGCGGCCCTCCGCGCCCACCTCGTGCTGGAGACGGTGTCCCTCCTCGGCTACGTGGTTCTTGGGCTTGCCCAGGGCGCCAGCGACCCACTCCCAACGGTCCTCCTCGTTGCAGCGGCGCTCTCGTACCTACTGGTGGTCGTCCCCATCCTCCTCGCCATCTTCCTTGCCTTGGGGAACTGGCGCGCGGGCTTGCTCTAGCGCCCGACCTGCCTCGGTCCAGGGCCTTCCGGAGGAGGGTCTCCACCGTGGCGGGGCGTACCCTGCCCCCCGGAGGGACTATAGCCCACAAATTCGCTACTCTCAGGCGATGACGGGCTTTCCCCCCGCCGTCGTCGAGGCCCACTGGCGGACCAAGGCCCGCACCGTGCTCGTCTCGGGCGATGCCGAATCCACCGTGCTGAGCGTCGCGCGGTCGATCGCCGAGCGACTCGACCCCAACTTTGCGTGGCTCGAGATCGTCGATCCGCGCCGCCAGGACCCCGATCCGCCCGTGAGCGGAATACCGGCCGAGCGGCTGTTCCGGCGGGTGCTGCCGGACCAACTTCGCCCCAGGGCGAGCGCGAGCCGGCGCAAGTTCCAATCGCTCGTGCGGTCCGATGAATCTCCCGAAACGCTCCGCTCGCTCGAGCGGTTCCTTCGGCTGCCCGAGCTCGTGCAGAAGCTCACGGTCCAGGCGGGGGAGGTGGGACCTCGGCGGCTCCTCGCGATAGGTCGCGGCGAACGACTCGTTGGGATCTATCCGGACGGTTCCCCTTTGATTGCGGAGTTCCTGCACACGCTCGAATCGTACGGGCTCTACGTGCTCGTGAGCTACTTCGGCCCCGGCCGTCGGGACTGGCCCATCTTCGATCTCGTCCTCCGCACCCATGGGACCGGGCCTTCCGCGAGCATCTCGGTCGAGAAGGGAGACCCCGGCTCCGCGCTCGCTACCGGCGCCCGATTCGCCGTTCGCGCGCTGCCCGGCCTGCTCCCGTCGGGGGCCGGCAGCTGAGCCTTCGGACTCGACGAGCCGAGGAGGATTCCTTCTCGGGGCTTGAAATACCGCGAGCTAGGCTTCCCAAGGCGTGGACGAGAGCTTCGCGCCCCTCGGCCCGTTGCCGGGGAACCACCGTCCCCTTGGGAAGCGCGCGACCGACTGGCTCCGGGCCCGCCCCGTCCTATGTCTTTTCCTGCTTACTCCTGGAATCCCGGAGTACCTGAGCGGCTCCTCGTCGCTGGCGGGAGTGGTCACCGCACCGGGCGCCTTCCTCCTCTTCCTCCTGCTGAACGCTGGCCTCTACACCTCGGGAGTGCTGCTCGTCCGGGAGGCGACCCTGCGCTGGGGGAAAGGCTGGCCGACGGTTCTCCTCCTCGGTGCAGCGTACGGGATCCTCGAGGAGGGGGTCGCCCTGAGCACCCTCTACAATCCCCACGCGAGCGTGGTCGGGGGCCTCGGCTTCTACGGCCACTGGCTCGGGGTGAGCTGGGTATGGAGCGCGGGGGTGCTCCTCGTCCACGCGGTGTTCAGCGTCTCGCTTCCCCTCTTCCTCTTGGGCGTCGCCCTCCCCGAAACGGCCGGTCGGCCGTTGGTCGGGCGCCGGGGGCTGCTGCTGGCCACGGTCGCGCTCGGGGCGGACGTCGGGCTCCTCCTCGCAATCACCCGCTTCGGCGCGGGGTTCTGGATGGGGAGCCCGCTGTTCGCCTTCTCTTTCCTTGCGATCGGTGCGCTCGTAGCCGCCGCCTACCTGGTGCCCCGCTGCTTCCGTCGTCCCCGAATCGCCCTCCATCTCTGGGGGGCGAAGCGACTTGCGCTCCTGGGGCTCCTCCTGTTCCCCGTGGTTCTGATCGGTGAGGCAATTGCCGGGTCGGTGGGGGCACCTCCGTCCCTCCTGATCCTCGGCCTAGCGCTGTTGTACTTCGCCTACCTCGGCCTCGCGGTCGCCCAACTCTCCGGTGGCGGCCGTGAGCGGGAACGGATCGCCTTCGCGTTCGGGCTCATCTTGCCGCTGCTCGTGTTCGGCGCGCTCTCGCAGCTGAGCGTGCCCGTCTTCCTGGCCGCGGATCTGCTGTTCCTCCTCTTCTTCCGTCACCTTTTCCGCCGCTATCCTGGCTCGCAGGTCCTGCTGCCCCGGGCCGTGACGCTCGCCCTCCCCACCGCCTGAACCCGGCCTGGGCAGGGGCAGTTCTAGCGGCGTAACTTGCGGTGAAGTTCATCCGCTCGCGCGCCCTCCTCTCGGCGGAAGGGCGGATGCCGAGGGAGGGCTGGCTCGGCGGCGCTCGCTACACCCTCGTGCTCGTCGCCGTCCTCCTCCTGCCACCCATGGTGGGCCATCCCGCGGCCGGCCCTGTGCCTGGTACGGCTCCCACCTCCCCCGCCCTCCTTCCCCGGACGGTTCCCATCCACGTTCACACCACGAACTACTCAGTGTTCGGATCGCTCACGGGGTTCGGCCATCCCCCGAGCCCGCTCGGGGGGTACGTCGTCACGCTGGCGGACCAGCTCTGCTCCGGTACGCCCTCCCCTTCGACCTGCCCCAAGGTGAATTCGACCTTGACGAACATCTCCGGCCAGTTCTCGTTCGCCGTGCCGAACGGGAGCTACTTCGTGTACCTGCCGAACTCGAGCGTGTGGGGCGGCGATTTCACCCCCGTGACGGTCGCCGGTAGCCCCCAGTCCGTCTCGCTCCGCGTCTACCCGTGGGTCCCGTACGGGAACGCGACGTTTGTGCTGCCCGCCTGGAACAACCTCTCGGGGCAAGCCGCGAACTGCAACGCGGCGATCCCGTGCCGCCCCGCACCCTACGGGACTCAGGTTCCCGTGCTCTCCTGGACGCAGGACGGCGCGATCTACGTGAACGCGACCGACCAGCTCGTGTTCTACTCCTTCGTGAACCGCTCCGTGGAACGGCTCGCGTCGTGGCTTCCGCTCTACGACAATCTGATGTCGTACGACGGGATCGAGAACACCGAGTGGGCCACCCAGGACGGGGCGTACGTCTACGAGTTCGGCTGCCTCGCCGTCTGCACCAACTCTAGCGTCGTCACCTTCTACGGGGTGAACCTCTCCACGGGGCGCACCTTCGAACACAACTTCACCGGACTCAACGCCCACTCCTTCTACGTGAACGGGCAGGTGAACTTGATCGGACTCGACGGCAACGACTCCATCGCCGCGGTCGTGCTTGGGAACGGGAGCGTCTACGCCTACGGGCTCTGGAACGGGACGCAGTGGGTCCTCGGGCTCCTTCCGTTCTTCGAGGCGAACAACCTGTACTGGTTGCCGCTCTACAACTCCTACATCGACGTGCAGGCGATGGGGTCGACGGCGGACGCCCTCGACGAGTACCTGCTCACAGGGGCCGGCGCGGGCAGCTCGCTCGTGCAGAGCTACGCGGGCCACTTTGCCTCGGGCTATGTGAGCAACGGCGTCGACGGGCTGTTCGTGAACGTCTCCTCCCACGAGTTCCTCGTCACGGAGTCGAAGAAGCTCGGGGACCTGCGCTCCCAGCGCTTCGGGCTCAACTCGGCGGGGACGATCGCCTCCCTTCTGCAGAGCTACCCGGGATCCTCCCTCGGCGCGTGGCCCTCCGCGAGCTCCGTTCCCAACTCCTACTCCTCGGAGCACCGCCCGAGCCTCGTGGCCTCGGGACCGATGTTCATGGGCTTCTGGGACGGTTTCTTCAACAACAACTCCTGGATGTACGACCCCGCGACGGGAGGCTACCTCTCGACCAACATCTCCTTCGACGGGAACTCAACCTCGAGCCCCGTCTTCCGCGAGGAGCACCAGAATCCGAACCAGGTGGAGGGGCTCTTCTTCAACACGACCTACTCGATCCTCGGCGCGTCGGTCGACTGCCAGTCCGGAGGGTTGAGCTGTCCGATCCGTGGCACCTCGCCGGGCACCCGCGCCGGTACCGTCTGGTGGAGCTGGAAGCTAGGCCAGCCCGAGTTCCCCTACCCCGCGAGCGCGGGCCGGGCCGAGACGCTGCCACCGGGCCCGCTCGCCGTCAGCGCGAGCAACAGCACGACGACGGTGACGCTCAACTGGACGGCGCCGGCCACCGGCGCGGACCCGATCCTCAACTACACCGTATTCGCGGGGCCGCGCCCCGGGGCCTGGACGAGTATCGTCAGCCTCCCCTCCGGGAACCGCAGCTTCACCCTCCACGGGCTCGTACCCGGAGAGAGCGTCGCCTACGCTCTGCTCGCCTGGAACCTCCACTGGCACAACTCTCCCGCCGCTGGCGTGGAGAACACGCATCCTCGCGCTCGGTTGATTGCGAGCTTCCTCGCGGACCGGACGGTCGACGACGTCGGCATCCCGCTCACCCTCCACGTCGCCCTCAGCGGTCACCCTGCGGGTCCGCAGTACTCCTACGTGAACCTCCCACCCGGTTGCCCTTCCGTGAACGGGCCCCTCCTCGTCTGCGACCCTTCGGGCGCCGGCGTCTACCCGCTCACGGTGCTCGTGAGCGACGTGAACGGGAGCACCGATTATGCGAACCTCACGCTCACCGTGAACCCCTACGTCGCGGTCGAGGCATGGTCGGTACCCTCGCCCATCGGGACCAACTCGACGACGACGTTTTCGATCGGCCTCGGGAGCACGGGGACCGCGCCGTTCGTCGTGCTCTGGCGGTTCGGCGACGGCGCGACCGGTAGCGGCCCCGCGAGCGCCCACGCCTACGTGAGCCCCGGCACCTACCTCGTGAGCGCCTCCGTCGTCGACGGCGCGGGGGGCAGCACGAACTACTCGAGCCTCGTCCAAGTGCTCCCCGCGATCCAGCTCACCGCGAGCGCTTCTCCCGACCCGGTCGAGGTGAACCTACCTATCGCGCTCACGGTGCAGATCCTGAAGGGCGGGGTGGCCCCGTTCACCTTCGCCTGGAGCCTGCCGGGGGCGAACGCGACGGCCGTGATGCACACGAGCTTCTCCTCCGCCGGGAGCTTCTCAGTCTCGGTCGTCGTCACCGACTCCATCGGGCTCCGCTCCACCTCGAACCTCACCGTGACCGTCGCACCGTCTCCGGTCCTGACCAACGTGAACGCCAACCCGTCGGCCACCGATGTGGGCCGCCCCGTCTACATCGGGGCGGAGGCGACGGGCGGCGTCGCTCCGTACACCGTGCAGTACCTCGGTCTGCCGACGAGTTGCCCGTCGCTCAACGCGCTCCGGTTCGTCTGCGCGCCGGAGGCGATCGGCAACTACACGATCCGGGTCCTGCTGACGGATGCCCTCGGGATAGCGGCGCTCGGCGCCACGGCCCTCGACGTGAACCCGCCCCTCGCGGTCGGCCGGTTCGTTGCCTCTCCCGACCCCGCGACGACGAACAGCACCATCGTGCTGAGCCTGGTGGCCGTGGGCGGCACGCCCCCGCTCTCCGCGGCCTTCCCGGGCCTCCCGGGCGGCTGCCGCACCGGGTCAGGGAACGGCTCGACCGTCTCCTGCCGTTTCGCCTCCCCCGGCTCCTACTTCCTGGCGGCCACGCTAAACGACTCCGTGGGCGGGTCGGTGGCGACCTCACTCTCCCTGCTCGTGCTCTCCCCCGGTTCGACCGGTTCCACGCGCCCGCAACTCGGAAACGGGGTACCGGCGTGGTTCTACCCGGCGACGATCGGGCTCTTGATCGCCCTTCTCGGTGGGGTCGCCTGGCTACTCTTCCGAGCACGCCCTCCATCGGGCAGGGCGGAGAAGGAGGACGGGCCTCCGATGGACTCGGAGCTGGGGGTGGAGGCCGAACCCGACGACGGGCTCAGCTCTGCCAGTCGTAGGTTACTTTATCCCGGACCGCCGAGCGGTCGGCGGAATGCTCGGGGCGCCGCTCGCTCGCCCGTTCGAGCGCCTTGACCCGGTCCGACAGCGCGTGCAGCTCGCGTTCGAGCCGCGCCAGTCGGGCGGCCAGATCCGCGCTCGGGGCGGCCATGGGACACCCAATCCACCATGGACTTAGAACAGTTCCCTCCCGTTCGAGGAGGCGGAGTTTCCGCAGTTGGCAGGACCGTGGGGCCGCCGTTACGTAGGGGGTTTCGCATCCTTGGGGGCCGGTGAGGACTTCGCGAGCGTCTCGTTGATCTGGCGGAGCCGTCGCGAGAGAACGACCGCCGTGGCGATGGTGCCCGCGGCGATGAGCAGCATGGCGATGAGGAACACGGCGCCGAAGATGAGCGCGAGCTGTTGCAGTCCGCTCGGGAGTGAAAGGGACCCGTTCCCCTTGCTGTTCCCCCCGTTGTTGCCGCTACCGTTGTTGTTGCTACCGCTGTTCGAACTTACGCTCAAGTTCGCGTTGAGCGTTGCGTGGCTGCGGGGCGAGGAGCTGTCGAGCACGTCGAGATGTACTGGGTAGGTGCCCGAGGAACTCGGGTTACAGCTGTACTGGAAGCTCGGCGCGCTTACCGTCTCGGGAGAAGAGGGGGCGGAGCATCCCGAAGGAGTGTTGTTGAACCAAAGGTAGAACGGTTGGCTACCGCCCGAGAGGCTGACCGAGGCCGTCGTCGGCGTTCCCACGGACAGGCTGCCCGGCATGAAGGAGAAAGCATCGACGTGCACCGGGGTCGCGGCGACGCGGAGCGGGCCGGCGTTGACCGGACCCGGGTGGGAGGAAGCGAAGGGCAGGGCCAAGGGAGATGCCAGCAACAGGAGGGAGAGAGCGAGGAGCGCTCCCAGAGTGCGACCGGGCCCATTCGCCATCCGCGACATGCTAACCCATCGCCGGGGTGAGCTACTTCAACGTACGCTCGGTCCCGAAGGGGGATCCCTTCTCCGCCCCCCGGGAGCGACCGTGAACCAGCTCGGAGGGCCGAGCCCCTTGAAGCCGCCCTCTGTCAAGGCCGGAAGGTTCTGGCCATTTTCCGGAACGGGTCCCTCGTCGTAGGATCCGACCTGCGCCGATCCGAGGCAGACCTCACCGTCATCGTCCGGAGGAACGGAGACCTCGACGACGGTTTCCAGCAACTCCGACGCCGGCTCCGGTTTCTAGGCCTTCCGCACAGAATGCCGTGCCTTCCGGGTCGCCGGGAGCCTTCGCCCGGCGGACACGTTAACAAGAGTCTCCCCCTCGCGGGTGGGTGGAACGTACCTTGACGCCCACGGTGGCCTCCACTGGGCGGACGGTACCTAGCCAGGAAGAGCTCCGTTGGCTCCACGACAAGTACGAACGCCTGGCCTCTGAGGAGGCAGGACTCACCTCGACTCGGACCTCCTACTTTGCGGCCATTGGTACCGTCCTGGTCACCGGACTCGTCATAGCCATTGCGAACCTGTTGGGCCATCCATGGCTTCTGGTGGCCATGATTTCCTTCCTTGCCGGACTCGGCATCATGATCTCGGCCGTGTGGGTCGTACTCTTGGGCCGGACGACCGACGCCCAGGAGCTCTGGCGAGAGGCCGCGCTTCGGCTCGAGCAGAAGACGACGCTTTTCTCCTCGGGAATTCAGGCTTCGATAAGCCTGCGTAGCGGCAGAACGCTCGAAGTGGACCTTACACGCCCGTACGAGGCGCACGCCTTGCGCTTCTCGGCCTCCGGCGGCGCCTCGTGGACCGACCGCATGAATCCCTCAACGTTGATGGAGACCCTTCCCCTTACGTTCCTGGCGATATGGGGCGCCACCCTAATCGCCGCTTGGACCTGGCTGCTACTCCTCCAGTAGGCAGGCCGCCCGGCCCGAACTGGGTCGCCGGCCCGCGAGCCGAGTCCCGTCCCTCATCTCCTTCCGGAAGGGCGCGCAGTCGGCCTCGAGCTCTCCAATCCCACTCCCGCTTGGCCCGCGAAGGGGGGTTGAGCGGCTCAGCGGCCGCCCTTATCGAGCTTCTGAGCGAGTCCTTGTAAGGCCCCCAGGAGCTTCTGGGAGAATTTCGGACACTCCCACGCATTCTTGTGCTCGACGTCTTCCGCGCATCCCCACGGGCAGTGGAATCCCATGCCGGGTGGTAG
>JAKIWX010000064.1 GCA_022749845.1 Thermoplasmata archaeon | reverse complement strand
CCAGAGCGGCACGCGCTCGAGCGATTGGGCGAGGAAGGCGACGAAGTCGAGGGAAAGGGCGTCGGCGTGGCCCGCGTTCTCGATAGCGAGCAACGTCGGCTGCTCGCGGGCGAGCTCCCCGAGCCGGTCCGCGAGGCTCACGAAGGCGCTCTGCGGGGCTGTGTTCCCCTCCTCGGTCGTCCTACGGAGCGCCTCCATGAGCCGTGTCTCGGAGGTGGAGCCGCTCCCAGGTTCCGGAGCCTCGAGCTCGGGCAGGAGCGGCAGCTTTGCCGCGCGGAAGGCGTCGCGGAGCACCCGGAACGGCGGCGGGTCGTCGGAGAAGGCCGCCCGCGCGTCGAGGATCCGGAAGCCCTGCGTCCGAGCGTCGCGCAGGATCTCGGCCAGAAGAACGCTCTTACCGACCCCCGCCTCCCCCTCGAGGAGGGAGACACCGCCCCGGCCGGCCCGTGCCTCGGCCCTTCTCTCGGTGAGCGCGCGCAGTAGCTCGGGTCGACCGATGAACGGGATCGCTGGGTCCACCGGCACGCCGGTCGGATGGCGCTGCGGGCTTAAGCCACTCCCGACGGGCGGGGTGGCGGGTAGAACGGCAGGGCGCTCACGACCGCCGGAACTCGGCGTCCACGCAGCTCGAGCTCGAGCGGCGTCCCGGGGGAGGTGAGCGCGCTCGGAAGGTAGGCGAGGCCGATGCCGTGACCGAGGCTCGGCGAGAGGCCGCCGCTCGTCGCGTGGGTGACGAGCGCGTCGGCGGACAGGATCGGAGTGCCGTGCCGCGGGATCGCGCCCTCCGTCTCCGTCTGGAACCCGATGAGCCGGTGCGCCGGTCCCGAGCTGAGCTCAAGGCGGAGCGCCTCCCGGCCGACGAAGGGATGCACCATGTCGAGGAACCGCTCCTGGCCCGCCTCGACGGGCGTGCGGTCGGCGTCGAAGTCGAGCCCCGAGAGGAGGTAGCCCTTCTCGAGTCGCAGCGTATCCCTCGCGCCAAGGCCGCACGGCAGGATGCCGGCGCCGGTGAGTCGCTCCGCGAACGCCACGGCCGCCTCCGCCGGTAGCAAGAGCTCGTAGCCGAGCTCGCCCGTGTAGCCCGTCCGGCTCACGAGCCCCCAGCCGAGCGGCCCCTCCGCGCCGGGGACGAGCGGCCGGCCGAGCGGCCGGGCGGTGTAGAAGCGCATCCCGCCGAGGGTAAGACCGAAGGTTTCCTCGAGAAGGTCTCGGGAGCGCGGTCCCTGGACCGCGACGAAGGCCGTGCCTCCGTTCAGCCGGGCGATATGGGTGTCGGGCTTGCGGTGCTGCTTCAGGATCTCGAGGATCCGGACGGTGCGCGCCGCGTTGGGGACGAGGAGGAACTTGGGGGGCGACGCGGGGGGACTCGGTAGACGGGTGAGCAGCAGGTCGTCGAGGATCTTCCCGTCGGCCGCCAGCCAGAAGCCGTACTTGCACTGGAGCTCGGGAAGCCGGGTCGCGTCGATCGTGGTCCGACGGGCGAGGAGCTCGGGGGCGTGCTCCCCCTCGAGGCTGAGGATGCCCATGTGCGAGACATCGAACCATCCGGCGGACTCGCGGACCGCGCGGTGCTCCTCGAGGATCCCTCCGAAGTAGAGCGGCATCTCCCAGCCGGCAAACGGCACGAAGTGCGCCTTGCGGCCCAAGTGGAACGGGTAGAGAGGGGTCCGGAGAAGCGCCGGTGCGGGCGACGGTTCCCCGCTCATGTGAGCAGCTCGGCGAGGCGCCCGTCCGAGATCGCACGGGAGATTTCCCGGGCGAGCCGGCGACCCGTGCTCATCGGTTCGCGCCACAGGGCATTCCCGTATGGGTGGCCCGCGGCGAGGTGGATGTTCGTGCCGCCACCGATCCGGACCGCGACGTCGAAGATGGTGGGGGAGCCGTCGGCATCGATGCAGGTCTGGAGGCAGAACGGTCCGAGGATCCCGGGCGGGTACCGCTCCCGGGCCACGTCGACGAACCGCTCGCCCAGACGGAACACCTCCTCGAGGAGGGACTCCCGCACCGTGAGCGAGCCGTGGCCGACCACCGTGTACCGCGGAAGCTGGCTCCCTTCGGGGAGCGAGAGTTGCTGCGACGCGGGCAGCCGAACGAGCCCGTCGAGCGAGCTCTCCCGACGCTCGTCCACCCCGAGGAGTTCCAGGCCGTCCGAGCGGGAAGCGAGCGGGGAGAAGAAGAAATTGAAGTTGAACACGGGCCCCAGCACGTACCGCTCGATCCGGGCGGCCGCGAGGTCCTCGGCCCGGATCACGCCGTCCCGAAGGAGGCGCGCGCTACGCTCGGCGTACTCCTGGGGGGAGGCGCAGGTGAAGAACCCTCGCTCGAGCCGCCGTGCGGCGTGAGGAAGCTTCACCATCACGAGCCCGTCGATCGCCTTCGGGTCCGCGATCGCTTCGGGGATGGGAAGCCCTCCGGCGGAGAGGAGCGTGTAGTAGTTCTCTCGCTCCGTCCTCTCCTCAAGGCGCAGCAGGTTCCGCGACCCTACGAGCGGGACCCGGAGTTCGCCCTCGATCGCGTCGAGGGAGACATACGAGCTGAGGGCGCGGTTCGGAACGAGGAGCGCACTGCGCGCGCGCAGGCGCTCCTGCGCCTCGGGGGAGGCGGCCTCGGAGAACTTGGAGAACTTCCAGACCTCGTCGACGCAACCGCGCTCGGCGCGTCCCGACGCGTCCCGCACGCATCGGAAGTACCGCTCGTAGGTGAGCTCCCGCCCGGCTTGGCAGAGGAGGAGCGTGCGGAACCCTTCCGCCACCGCGCCGTCCGCGATGTCGAGCGCCGAGTGCGAGCCGATCGCGGCCACGACGGGCCGCGTGGTGTAGGCGCTCGCAATCCGCTCGATCTCGGCCCGCGCGATTGGCATCGGTCCCTTCGAGAGTTAGAGGAGCTTAAGCGCTCGCGCCACGCGTTCGGGCGTGAGCGGGAGCTCGCGCACGCGAGCCCCCGTCGCGTCCGCCACGGCGTTCGCGACCGCCCCCGGAACCGGGATCACCGGCGGTTCGCCTCCCCCCTTCGCGCCTCCCGGTCCGGCGCCCAGGAAACCCTCCACGACCTCGACCTCGATCGGCGGCACTTCGAGGATCGTGGGGACCCGGTAGTCGAGGAGACCCGGGTTTTGGAGCTCGGCGGACGCGTTCCAGAGGGTCTCCTCGGTGAGCGCCTCCCCTAGACCCATCGCGACGCCCCCCTCGACCTGGGCCCGGTAGGTGGGGGGATCGACGACGCGACCCGCGTCGGCGATGGCGGCGTAGCGCAGGACCCGGACCTGTCCAGTCTCCCTATCGACGGAGACCGCGGCCAAGTGTACCGCGGCGGTGAAGTCGGTGTAGGCGTAGAAGCCACCCGTAAGGACCCGCTCCGCGAGGATTTCCCCGCCACGCCCGTAGTGTCGTCCGCGCGCGAGCACGCCTCCGGTGGCCCGCTCGGAGTCGGTGAGGAGGGAAGCGACGGTCACGCGCGAGCCGTTCCGAACCGCGACGCAGCTGCCGCCGATGACTTCGAGCCGAAGCTCGCCGCGACCCGGGATGCGCCGAGCGAGCTCCTGGAGCAGTTTCGTGCCCGCATCGCCGACCGCGTTCCCGAGCGCCCCGAGCGTGCGGCTACCGTAGACGCCGGCATCGTACGGACCTCGAGCGGTATCCGTGCGCCCGATCCGTATGGCCTCCCGAGGTAGCCCCGTAACCTCCTCTGCGACCGCTACGAGCCCCCGGATGACGCTACCACTACCGATC
This sequence comes from Thermoplasmata archaeon, assembly GCA_022749845.1. GTDB lineage: Archaea > Thermoplasmatota > Thermoplasmata > Lutacidiplasmatales > UBA184 > JAKIVR01. The sequence goes on along the minus strand of JAKIWX010000064.1, from coordinate 5,815 downwards.
TCCGCCTCGACCGTTTCCACGACGAGTTCGCTCGGGGTGAGCCGGAGGAGCACCTCTCCCCCCGCGCTCGTGCCCGTAGACCAGAACCCCACCGCGAGCCCGAGGCCGGTACCTGCCGGAAGCTCCTTCTTCCACCGTTCGCGAATCGCTCGCGCCCGCTCAAGCGCCTCCTGAAGCCCGAACGGTCCCACCTTCTGGCCGAGCGGAGTCTCGTCTCCCTCCCGCCAGCCGGTACGTTCCCGGAACTCGAGCGGGTCCCAGCCGGCGGCGCGCGCGATCTCGTCGGTGTGGGACTCCCCCGCGAACACGCACTGGGGCGCGAACGGAGCGCGGTGGGGACCGAACGGCGGCTTGTTCGTCTTCACCGCGTACCCTTCGAGCTCGACCGCCCCGATGCGGTACGGACCCGCGATGAACCCGATCGCGTAGCCGGTCGCGAAGTCGCGGCCGGGAAGGGAAGCCCCCGTGTCGAGCAGGAGGCGCACCCGCCGGCCCAGGATCCGGTCGCCGGCGAGGGCGCTTTCGACCCAGATGATGGAAGGCAACGTGGAGCGGGAGAGCTCGAACTCCTCCGCGTAGCTCAACTGGAGCTTCACGGGCCGGCGCGCGGCGGCGGCAAGGAGGAGCGCATACGGCTCAAGGAGCCCGGCGCCTTTCCCCCCGAATCCGCCCCCGACCCAGCTCGCCTCCACGACGACCTGTTCCTCGGGGATTCCCAGGATCGCGCTCGTGTCCTCCCGGGCCCCGAACGGGCTCTGGGTGGAGCTCTGCACATGCCAGGTCTCCCCGTCAACACGAGCGAGGCAGGCGTGCGGCTCGAGCGGCATCTGGACGATCCCCGCCGTCCGATACTTCCCCCGGACGACCCGGTCGGCGCGCGCGAACGCGCCCTCGACGTCGCCTTGTCGGGCGAGCACGTGGGCGTTCACATGCTCGCTCTCCCCCTCGCCCGCGCCTGGCCAATCCGGGAATACATCCTCGATCTGGGCGAAGATGGGCAAAGGTTCGATCTCGAGGTGGGCCCTCGCGGCCGCCCACCGGGCCTCCGCGAGACTCCGCGCCGCCACCGCGGCGATCGGCTCTCCTCGGTAGCGGAGCTCGGCGGCAGGGAACGCCGGATGGGCGGTGGCGCCGCGCCCGGAGGGAAGGAGTTCGGCGAGCTCGGCATGGCCGATCGCGCAGACGACCCCCGGCGCGGAGCGGACCCGATCGAGGTCCACGCGACGGAGCCGGCCGTGCGCTACGGGGGAACGGATGAGCACCCCGTGCAACGCGCCGGGCGCGTCGAGATCGACGCCAAATTCGAGGGCACCGCGGGCCTTGAGCCGGGCATCGGAGCGGATCATCGCTTGGGCTCCGAGAGGCGCGTCACCGCGCGCCGGATCGAGGAGTAGCCCGTGCAGCGGCAGAGATTTCCCTGGAGCCCTTCCAGGAGCGTGGTCTCGGTGGCGCCGGGGTGCTCCTTGAGAAGCCCCGTGAGGGCGACCACGAACCCCGGCGTGCAGTACCCACACTGCAGCGCCGCCTCGGCAACGAACGTCTCAAGCACCGCGCGCCCCACGGGGTCCGATTCGAGGCCTTCGACGGTGAGGATCGGCGCCTCACCTACCTGGTGCGAGAGCGTCAGGCAGCTCAACCGCGGACGTCCATCGATCAGCACCGTGCAGGCGCCGCAGGCTCCCGACCTGCACCCCTCCTTCGTGCCCCGGAGATTCAACCTCCAGCGGAGGGTGTCGAGCAGTCGTTCGGTAGGCGGGACCGCCCCTTCTCGTCGAACGCCGTTGACTAGGAGGTGCAACGACGGCGTCACGCGGGTTGCCCACCTACCCCCGTAGCGACCGCCCGGATCGCCCGGAGGACGAGGGTACGTAGGAGGTGACGGCGGTAGGCGTCGGTCGCGCGCCGGTCTTGGCGGACCTCTGCCTCCTCGGCTGCGCTGGCGCCAGCGGCAGCGATCGCCTCCTCGCCAGGGGAGGGTCCGCGGAGAATCGCTTCGGCCGCCTTGGCGCGGCGCGCGAGCGGCGCAACTCCAGCGGTAGCGATGCGCCACCGCTCCTCCTTCGGCGCGAACGCGACGGCGACGCTGATCTGAGAAACATCGTTCGCCGGCCGCACGCGTTGCCAACGGAACGCCGAGGGAAGCGCAGGGACCCAGACCCTGCGCACCAGCTCCCCACGCTGGAGCGCGGTCCGCCGCGGACCGAGCAGGAACTGCTCGAGCGGGAGGCTGCGCTCTCCCCCGCTACCGAGGAGGCCCACCTCGCACTCGAGGGCGAGCAGGATCGGGATGAGGTCCGAGACCGGGGAGGCGCGGACGAGGTTGCCGCCAAGCGTGGCCTGGTGGCGGAGCGCGACCCCCCCGATGGCTCCGACAGCCTCGTGAAGCCCCGGTATGCGACGCGCCAGCTCCGGGTCCTGTTCGAGCTGCGCGAGCGGCAGCGTCGCCCCAATCTCGAGGCGCTCAGCCTCCCAAGTGAGTTCGCGCCACGGGAGGCGGTGTAGGGAGAGGAGCACCTCGGGGGAGCTCTTGCCTTCGTCCAGGTCGAGGAGCAGGTCCGTCCCGCCCGCAAGCACCGCCACGCGACCTTCCGGTCCGTCGAGGAGCGCCGCGATCGCCTCCTCCGCCCGCGTCGGGGCGAGGAGCTGCATCTCTCCCACGGGGGCTCGAGTCGGACGGGAGAGATTACCATTTTGCGCAGCGGACCCGCGCCCCGCCGCCGTGGCTTTATTCCCCGAAGGTGCTGAGGAGGCTGTCCCATGGGTTTCGAGCTCACGCTGCGTTACTCGACCCCGCTCTCCCCCATCGACGACCTCGAGGAGGTGCTCACGGAGTTCCTCCGGATGGTGGGCTACCTGCCTCCCGTGGACGACGGCCGGGCGGGGGAGGGTCCCGTGCGGGAGAGCGTCGCCTACCGCCTCGTCCACGATTGCCTGCTCAAGGATCCCGCACGACCGTGGTTCGCGGAGGAGCTCGTGGCGGTCCTACGGACGACGAAACCGACGGTCTATCGCCACCTGAACAAGCTGAAGTCGCTCGACCTTCTCGAAGGGGTGAGCGGGAGTCCCGACGGCGCGGGACGCAAGGGGTACCGCCTCCGCTACGGAAGTCTCGCCCAGGCCTGGGAGTTCACCGAGGCGAACGCCCAGAACTCGCTGCGGCGGTACCGGGAAACGGTAAACCACCTCCAGCATCTGCTCGAGCGTCCGGTGCCCGCCGCCCCTGCGGCGCGGGCGGCCGGCCGGGAGAAACGCGGAGGATGAGCGCGACCGAAGCGACGACGAAACGCCCGACCATCTCGCTGACCCAGGGTTCCCGGATCCGGGTTCACTCCGCCGGGAGCCGCGACGAGCCGCTCGTGAGCGTGGGGACCTTCCGAGGACTCGTGTCGGTGGGAGGGGAGAACTCTCTCGCCCTCGAAATGGAGGCGGAGAAGGGGGAGAAGGATCAGGTGCGGCTCCTGCCGCTCACCGCCATCTTTGCGATCGACATCCTCCACGCCGCGAAGGCGGAGGAGGAGAAGCGGGTGGACCCTGGGACGGCCTCCGGCTACTTCCGGTAGCCGCGGAGCGGGCTTGCTGGGAGTTTCGCCGCTCCGCGGAGCGGATTCGAACCCAGGTCTTTGGCTTCGAAGGCCAAAAGGATAGCCAGACTACCCTACAAGCCCGCGGCGTTCCCGACGGGTGGCGTGGTATAAGTGGGTGGCGCGAACCGCGTCACTCTCCCGTCGGAGGAACGGAGCTTGCCGCCTCCTCCTCGGAGAGGAGGCCGTCGAGGGTCGTCTGGGTCGGGCTTCCGGGGAACAGCGTGGCGATGGAGTTCTCGAGGAGGTCGATCCGCTGGCGCAGGTACGGCGTGACCCCCGTGGTGCGGGCCAGCCGCTGCGAGAGACCGAGGTACTTCCGCACGGCCCCCTCGAAGACGGTGGGGGTGAGCTCGCCGTTGCACGGCTCCCGGCCGCGCGAGGCGGTACAGCGGCCCGTGAGCGGAGGGCGGCGGTAGCTCTCCCCGCAGCTCTTGCACCGGAACTTCTGCGTCGCGAAGCTCTTCAGATTCCCCATGAGGTCCGGCAGGAAGTGGGCGTTGAGGACGAGCGTCACCGCGTCCGCGACGTCCACGGCGCGGAGCTGCGCGGTGAGGACCAGCGACTGCTCCACGATGCGGGCCATCGAGCCTGCCTCGCGGTACGCCGAGCGCACCGGACCGCCCGCGATATCGCTCGTGTCGTGGGTGAAGCGATAGCCACCGACCCGACCCTCCGGGTCGAGCCGCTGCCCCACCGTGGCGACGAGCGGTTCGAACTTCTTCGCGGACTCCCGGCGATCGGCGCCCGCGAACAGGGCCAGCGGGTAACTCTCGCCGATATCGAGGTTGTGCGCCTCCTTGTCCACTTCGCGGGGATCCACCCGGGTCGTCAGGACGAGAGGCTTGTCCATGAGGGCGCCGCGGCTCTGGGGGAGGAACGCGCGGGAGAAGTTGAGCAGGGCGTCGAGGAGCAGCGTGATCGAATCCTCGTCCCCGTCGCAGTTGCGCCGTTTGGCCGCGTGGAAGATCGGGTGCGCGAAGCACGCCTCCGCCTCGGTAAATCCGAGGAGCCGCCCTGCCACACCCCCCGAGGTGTGGGGGGCGAGCGCCACGACGATCGCACCGACGAGGTCCCCCGGGACGTTCGCGCTGTAGAACGGGGAGCCGTTGTAGAGCCGGACGAGCTCGTCGTCGACGAACTGGGCCAAGTGGACGAGGTACCGGCCGCAGGATCGGGAGACGAGGAGGTCCTGGGCTTGGAGCTCGACGAGCTGCTCGTCGTCGACGAGAGGCTCGCCCAGAATGTCGGTCCGGTAGCCCAGGCGGTGTAGGGTGGGCACCGGGGTGCCGATCTCGCGGGGCCGGAAGTGCGTGAGAGGAAGGTCGGTGAGGTCGTACCGCGCCGTCCCGTCCTGGTACACGGAGATGCCGTGCGAGGCGCGGAGGATCCCCTTCTCGAGCCGTTCCGGGACCTTCCCCTTGGAGGTGAGCCCCTTCACGCCTTTCACCTCAGGTACGCGGCGCAGGTGGAGGCGGTCCAGCGCCTGGGCCCAGAGCGGCGCGACCGGCAACGCCTGGACCACCACCTCCCCCGTGGCCGTGGTGAGCCCGCCGCAGCTGCAGCTCCCCCAGACGGTGGTCCGAGCGCAGTCCCCGCAGCGTCGAACTCCGAGGGAGGTCGAGACGCCGCCCCCGATCGTCCGGCGCGCCGCCTCGGGGACCGAGCGCGGCGGACCGCCCGAATCACCGACGGGAAAAAGTGTGTGCACGTTGGGACTCATCTTCCGTTGGCGAGCCTTCTCCGGCCGGCCGACCCGGCCGCCGATACGGGAGGGTCCCTTCGCGCGCACCTCCGCACCGCACAGGCGGCTCACGAACTCGAGGGAAGGGAGTTCTGCTCCATCGAGCGGCTCCCCGCTGCGACGGTAGATTCGTTCCCCTTCCGAAGCGAGCCCCAATCCTCCGAGTAGTCCCTCCGCGGCGAGGGTCTCGACCCGGATCCGTCCCTCCCCCGTCGGGGCATGGGCCGCCCCCAGGCGAAGGAGAAGCTCTTTCCACTCCGCGTCGGCGGAAAGCTCGAGGGCGCCGTCCCACCAGCGACCGGAGGTCTCGACATGCCGGGAGAGCCGACCGATCTCGGGCGAGGTGAGGTCGTGCCAGAAGAGAACGAACCTCGGATGGAGCGGAACGCCCCACCGGCCCGAGTCGGCGAGCGCCTCCGCGTAGGTCGGCCGTAGCGCCCGCTCGTCGATGGGGGCCGCCCGCGCACGCAGCTCCTCGAGATGCCAGCTG
>JAKIWX010000063.1 GCA_022749845.1 Thermoplasmata archaeon | reverse complement strand
GCCGCCCTTATCGAGCTTCTGAGCGAGTCCTTGTAAGGCCCCCAGGAGCTTCTGGGAGAATTTCGGACACTCCCACGCATTCTTGTGCTCGACGTCTTCCGCGCATCCCCACGGGCAGTGGAATCCCATGCCGGGTGGTAGCGTCAACGACCTAATGACGTGTGGCGCTCGTCCCAAGGTCTGTGGGGCGAACCCCCGGGGCCATCCCCCACGGGGGCTCAAGGAGAGCGCATTCTGCAAGCTGACGCGAGTCCGACGGCGGTTCCCTCCGGAAGGGCCTTTCAGCGAGCCTTCATGGGAACACCATATCCCGTTCCCGATCCTAAGAGCTAGGAGGCAGGACGTGGCGACCGAAATCCCGATCTCAACCCTGTTCGACCTCAAGGGACATGTGGCCCTCGTCACAGGCGGGGGCCGGGGCATAGGGGAGGCCATTTGCCTCCGCCTTGCCCAAGCAGGAGCGGCGGTCGCCGTGGTCGACATGGATGAGACGACCGCACAACGCACGGCGGGGCGGATTGCGGATCTCGGGGGAAAGGCCATCGCGCTCCAGTGCAATGTGGCTGAGCCCGCGGCCGACCGGAAGGCCGTCGCGACGGTGGTGGGAAGGCTCGGTGGCCTCGACATCCTCGTCAACAACGCTGGCATCTTCCCGTTTTCCCCGGTAACCGACACCGCTCCGGAGCTCTGGGACCGGGTCCTGTCGGTGAATCTCGGGGGCAGCTTCTTCCTGGCTCAAGAAGCCGCCAAAGCCATGATGAACTCTGGGAAAGGAGGGTCGATCATCAACATCGCCTCCGTGGACGCCTTCCGGCCGACGGGGAATCTCGCTCACTACGACGCATCCAAAGGCGGCTTGGTGATGCTGACCCGGTCGCTCGCGCTCGAACTCGGGCCTAAGAAGATTCGAGTGAATGCCATTGCGCCGGGCAGCATCGATACTCCGGGAGCCCAGGCGGCGATGGGGGCGGGCGCGTCCTCAGGCGCAAAGTTGGAGGAGCTCCTCAAGGGGTTTCTGGCAAGGATCCCTCTTGGGAGGATGGGCACGCCGGATGACATTGCCTGCGCCGCTCTCTTCCTAGCGAGCCCGGCCGCGGCTTACGTTACGGGGACAACGCTGGTCGTGGACGGAGGCTACCTTGTCGGCTAGGCCTCGGCCGCGGACGGCCCCCAACACCGCGGATGGGACGTCTGCCTAGCCCTACCCTGGCCGGGCTGAAGTTGGTCCGCCTCCCCCCTGGGTCGGCGGCGGCCGGGAGGCTATCCGCTTGCAGCTCCCGATGGTGGGGTCCAGACACCGGTCGCTCCGTGAAGGGTTGGGCCCCCTCTCGACAAGTTTGCCTCCGACGAGCTACCCCGGGGTTCCTACCGGTACTTCTGTGCGGGGTCCCTCCCCGTCGCCCGTGACCTCACACACGTCGGATAGGGACGAGCTGGCGCCGGGTGCTCTCGAGGCGGTGGGCCACGACCGGCAACAGCCGCATGAGAAATTGGTAACCATCCGCCGGGTGGTCTGCGAGCACCCGGCGAAGGTTGGCCGCCGCGAGTCCCAGGACCCGCGTGGGCTCGAGTGCCCGGGCATCGAGCCTCCATTGGTGGGGCGCGAGAAGCCACGACCAACCCAGCACCTCCCCGGGACCCAGCGTCCCGATGGTCGTGCGCGGGTGCTCGGCGTGAAGGATCTCTAGCACCACCTTCCCGGAGTAGATCAACAGGAATTCCTCGGCGGGATCGCCTTCGCGGACGAGCAGGTCGCCTTTCACCAAGGACCGCTCGTACGCGCTCTTGCTCAAGCGGGCGAGGAACGTCTCATCCATGCCCCGGAAAAAGCGATGGTCCGCAAGCTGGAGCCCCAGAGCAGGACGCCGTCGACTGCTCACAGGGGGCCTCCGTGCGAATCTCGGGCGCCCGGGCTCGGCGGAGTCGGTCGCAGAGGAACGGGAACCAGCCGTTCCTCGTGAATGTACCGGCAACCGGCTCGCAGGGGACCCTCGATCACCGGGCGCCTCCGCTTGGAGGAGCTGCGACGGAGGGCGGCACCCGTGCGGCCAGCGGCCCAGGAGTTGAGTTTAGACCGAGTAGCTCGCCACCAGAATGGGAGGTCCGCGCACGGGCGCACGAATTGGGAATCCAATACCGAGTCACGGCTACTCGCTCCGAGATTTGCCGCAGGGCGTAGAGTCGCTCATCGGATAAGCAGACTGTCGCGCCGAGTTCCCTGCAGTAGGGAAGGGGCCCTATCCCATCTCGCCAGAAGTGGTGTGACGTGCCGATTCCCCCAAAGGCTCAGGGGCCGTTACACTCGGTACCGTTTCGAGGCCCCGCAATCGCTGCTTGGAAGGGCGCGTTTGGTGCTTGCCCACGCCGGATGCGAGCCAGCGTCCGGCGCGGCTTCGCCAGCACGTAGAGGAGAATACGGATCCCCTACGGAAGAAGGAGTCTGTTGGCACTCGCTGCAGATCTAGGATACCGGGGTGCGAACGCGAGGAAGTCCGGCGCGAGGGAATGTCGTCGGGCCAAGCCCGGCAGTCGAAGCATCGATCGAACAATTTCTGGATGTTGCCCTCTCCCCGAGGGATGGCTAGCCCTTGACGGAATGGGAACCGCCCGTGCTGGGATTCGAACCCAGGTCTGAGGCTCCGCAGGCCTCTAGGATAATCCATTGCAGCGAACCGGGTTGGCTCCCGATCCGTAGCTACCCCACACGGGCGCGGTGAGGGCGCACGCCCCCGTCGCGCGACGAGGAGGGTCGCGTATAAAAGTCGGTGGGCAGCGAACTCTCGCTTCGCCTCCGCCGGCGAGAAGATTATACTCCTACCTCGGGTCCCTTCTCGGCGCGCGATGAACGGCACGGGGAGCGAGGAGGACCCTTGGTCGATCCTTCGCTCGCTCCCGCGCGGCCGCGAAGTGGAGATTGAAACGGCCGGGGGTGCGCGGTGGCGCGGCACCCTCGTTCCGCCCCACGAACTCTCCGGGGAGCGGACCGTCCAGCTCAAGCTCGCCAACGGGTACAACGTTGGGATTCGCATCTCCCCTCAAGACCGGCTCACCGTCTTCCCTCCCTCCCCGCTCCTTCCGAACGCCAAGGCAGTCAACCCACAGCGACTCCCTGGCGAGAGCGGGGAGCCCGGACACGTCTCGCTGCTTACCACGGGCGGGACGATCGCCTCCCGAGTCGACTATCGGACCGGCGGGGTGCGTCCCGTCAAGGAGGAGAGTGAGATCCTAGCCTTCTATCCGAGCCTCGAGGAAGGCGGACCGGTTCGCATCCGTACGGTACTCGACCGGTTGAGCGAGGAGATCGGACCGGGTGACTGGGTTGCGCTCGCCGAAGCCGTAGCCGCGGAGTTCCGGGACGGGGCCCGGGGGGTCGTGGTCGCCCACGGGACGGACACCCTCGCGTACACCGCCTCCGCGCTCGCTTTCACGCTGGGCTCGCTCCCGGGTCCCGTGGTCCTCGTCGGGGCTCAGCGCTCCCCCGACCGCCCCTCGTCGGACGGTAGCTCGAACCTCCAAGCGGCCGTGGAGCTCGCGCGCGTCGGCGCCCTCGGCGAGGTGGCCGTCCTCATGCACGCCGGCCTCTCCGACGACAGGTTCTCGATCCACCGCGCGACCTGGGTCAGGAAGATGCATTCGAGCCGACGGGATGCGTTCCGAAGCCGGAACGGCGAGCCCCTCGGGTACGTCGACGGTTCAGGCGTGCACCTTGCGGCTGGAGCTCGGGCCCCCTCCACGGGACCACCGACGGTGGACACGAGGCTCGACCTCAGCGCAGGATTGTTCTGGTTCCACCCCGGTGCGGCCCCCCATCGTGCCCAGCTCGCGGCCGAAGGTCTTCGCGGGCTCATCATCGCGGGGACCGGCCTAGGGCACCTCGCGAGCGGGCACCTGCCGTGGATTCGGCAGGCCGTCGAGCGGGGGACGTTCGTCGGCATGACGACGCAGTGCTTGGAAGGACAGACCGACCCGTACGTCTACGCGACAGGTCGCGAGCTCCTGAGAGCGGGGGTGACCTACTTGAGCGATCTTCTCCCCGAGGTCGCCTACGTGAAGCTCTTGTTCGCCCTCGGCCGCGCGAAGACGCTCGACGAAGTTCGCGCGCAGCTCCTCACCGACTGGGCCGGGGAGTTCCCCGGTCGGCACGGGGTGAGGGAGCTCTCGTGAAGGCCGGCCTCGAGGTCCACCAGCAGCTCGCAACGGGCAAGCTGTTCTGCCGGTGTCCGGCGGAGCTGACCGAGACTGTCACCGGCACGGTGCTACGCCGCCTGAGCCCCACCGGCGGCGAGACCGAAGCGGTGGACCCCGCGGTCGCCTTCGAGGCGGCCCGGGGGCTCCTCTTCCGCTACGAGACCACTCCGAGCTCCTGCCTCGTCGAGATGGACGAGGAGCCACCGCGTGCCCTCGACCCGGCGGCCCTCGAAGTGGCCCTTACCGTGGCCCTCCTCCTCCACGCGAGACCGGTCGACGAGATCCAGGTCATGCGCAAAATCGTCATCGACGGTTCGAACACCTCGGGGTTCCAGCGGACCACGCTCGTTGCGACCGACGGCTGGATCGAGGTTCGGGCCAAACGGTTCACGATCGCCACCGTTTGCCTCGAGGAGGACGCGGCGCGCAAGGTAGGAGAGGGAAATGGGGAAAACCGCTTTCGGCTCGACCGCCTCGGGGTGCCTCTCGTCGAGGTCGCGACAGCACCCGAGATCTCGAGTGCGCAGGAGGCACGCGAGCTCGCGGAGGAGATCGGCCTCCTACTCCGAGCCACTCGAAGAGTTCGTCGCGGGATCGGCACGATCCGCGAGGACCTGAACGTCTCCGTCCCTGGCGGCACCCGCGTCGAGATCAAGGGGGTGCAGGAGCTGCGCCTGCTGCCGAAGTACCTCGAATCGGAGCGGGAACGGCAGGAGATGTTGCTCTCGGTCCGTACAACTCTCCTCGAGCGTGGCGCGAAAACGCCTCCCGACGCTCCGCGCGACGTCACGGTGTCCCTGAAAGGATCCGACGAGGGGGCTCTTCGCGAGCTTCGCCGCGACGGGGTGGCACTAGCGCTGCTTCTCCCAGGCTTTGCGGGCCTCTTGGGGAGCCCAGCGGAGAAGAAGGAACGACTCGGCCGGGAGCTTGCGGACTACGCGAGGAGTACCGGAGTCAAGGGACTCTTGCACTCCGACGAGCTCCCGGGCCACGGCATCGATGCGAGCGTTGTCGAAAGGCTGCGTCGGGAGCTGGGCGCAGCGGCTTCCGATGCGTTCGTCGTCGTAGTTGCTCCCAGCCGAGAGGTGGGGGCGCGGGCCCTCGAGGCTGTCCGGAGGAGGGCGCTCCTCGCGTTCGAGGGAGTTCCGGCCGAGACTCGGGACCCGCTCCCCGATGGCCGGACGCGCTACTCAAGGCCGTTGCCGGGCCGGGATCGGATGTACCCCGAAACCGACGTCCCTCCGATCCCACTGCGGTCCGAGCAGCTCGACGCGCTCCGGCGATCCCTCCCCGAGCTCCCGGCGGTGATGGCCTCACGGCTCGCCGAAACGCACGGACTCGGACCCGAAGTCGTGCGGGAGCTCCTGCGCCTCGACGAAGTCACCAGGTTCGAGGCTCTCACGCGTCGCGGTCACGCCCCATCGCTCGTCGCCCGGGTGCTCACCCAGGACTCCGACGGCGCGAGGGCAATCGCGCCGGACGCCACCCGGGATCTTACGGAACAGGAGCTCGACTTTCTCCTTGGCGCTGTCCGCGAGGGCCGCTTCGCGAAGGAGGGGCTCGCAGCCGTCATGGCGCGAGCGATGTCCGGAAGCGAGAGCGTTGAGGCGGCACTCGCCGGTTCCGGCCTTACTGGCTTGACCCGGGGGGAACTGGACGGAATTGTTGAAAAGGTCCTCGACCGGAACGCTAGGTTGATCGCCGAGAAAGGCGCGCGCGCGGTCTCCCCTCTCATGGGCGAAGTGATGCGCGAGGTGCGCGGCCGGTGGGACGGGAAGGAGGTCGCGGCCGCGTTGGGCGCCGGGGTTTCCCGACGGATCGCAGGTAAGGGACAGGCTGAGTCATGACGCAGCGCTCGACAGGGGACGTGTCCCCTAGGTTGCGCGCGATCGTCGTCGACATCGACGGCACTATCACCGACGGGAAACGGCGACTCTACCCGCCCGCCCTCTCCGCGCTCACCCGCCTTGAGCGGCGGGGAGTCCCGGTACTCATCGCCACGGGAAACGTCTTGCCCGTGGCTCTAGCGCTTCACCGGTTCTTCGGCTTCTCGGGTCCGATCATCGCCGAGAACGGGGGCCTACTCTACGACCGTGTCGGCGGACGTGACCGGGTGAAGAAGCTCGCCAGGATCGGCCCCGCGCGACGTGCGTTTCGCACGCTCCTGCGGGCGGGGCTCCGCCCGGTCCCCCTGTTCACGAACCGGTGGCGGGAGACGGAGATTGGGCTCGAGCCGAGCCTTCCTGTGGCCGCCGCGCGCCGGCTCCTCCGCGGTTCGCGAGTAGATGTCATGCCGACCGGCTTTGCGACCCACCTCATCGAGTCGGGGCAGGGGAAGCTCCCCGCGCTCCGCCAGGCTCTCGAGAGGTACTCGATCGGTCCGGGGGAGTGCTTCATCGCGGGGGACGGGGACAACGACGTCGAGATGCTCCGGGCCGCCGGCTTCGCCGTCTCCTTCCCCACGGGGAGTGTCCGGGCCCGCTCGGCTGCGAAGTTCGTGACCTCGAAGCCGTACGGCTTCGGGTTCGTCGAAGCGCTTAAGCGAGCGCACTTCCTCGGCGCATCCCCGACCGGGTGAGCTCGCGTGGCGATCGTTGGGCAATGCCGTCGATGCGGCCGACCTGCCACCTTGCGGTGCACCGTCTGCGGACGGCTGCTGTGCCGCTCCTGCCTGGATTCAGAAGAGCGGGTGTGTCCGGAGTGCGCCGAAGCTCGAAAGCACCAGAAGGGAATCCCTTCCGTGAAACATCCGCCCTCGCGGATCGGCTAGCGCCCTAGTACGGATACCCCGGCAGCACGAACCGTCCCTTCGGGGCTCGTAAGCCCAATGCAAGAAGCACGGCGCCGAGCGCGACGAACAGCATCCCTAGCACGACCACCGCCCAGGCGTACGGTCCAAGGGTCGGTCCGACCCAGAAGGGGCCGTACCGGGTTCCAGAGTCGGGGGCGATTCGGTGCAACAGTAGGTTCGCCCCGATGAGCCCCCCTGCACCGGCGACCAGGAAGAGGACCCCCGAAGCGATCCAGCCGATGCGCGCATCCCCGCCCTCGTCGGAGACGGGCACGGGAGGCGACTCCTCGAGCTCGGTCACCGGACCTCTCGAGCGAGCCCGGGTTCATAGCCATTGTCGGTAGCGGTACAGCTTTTCCGCCGCCGCCCCTCGCGATGGCCGTGACGGCGCTGTTGGTGACGTTGAGGCGCACCCCGGAGCTCGACGACTCGCTCCGCCGCCTGCTTCCGAAGGTGCCGGTGGGGTTCTGGGCTACGGACCGCGAGAGCGTCGCGGGGGAGTCGGTGCGCGCGCTCCTGGTGGGCTCGCTCGAGGGAGAGATGCCGTCCCTCACGCCCGGGATGTTCCCCCAGTTGCGTCTCGTGCAGTCGGTGTTCGCCGGAGTCGACACGGTGCCGTTCGAGCGTCTCGCTGTCGAGGTGAAGGTCGCGGGCAACGTCGGCGCCTACGCTCCGTTCGTTGCCGAGCATGCGGTGGCCCTCGCGCTCGCGGTCGCGAAGAGGATCCCGGTGGGCAACGCTCTCGTTCGGGAAGGGCGGCTGCGCCCGGTCCCTGAGAGTCTTCAGCTTTCGGGGGGTCGAGCCGTAGTTCTCGGATTGGGGGGCGTAGGGCGGGAGGTGGCGAGGAAGCTCTCAGGCCTCGGCCTCGTGGTCGAAGCGGTCACGCGGGACGGGCAACCCGGGGAGGGTGCGGGCCGGACGTATCCATCGAGCGAGCTCGTCGAAGCGGTCCGCGGCGCGCGACTCGTCGTGAACTGTATGCCGTACACACGCGCCACGCGCGAGATCTTCGGAGAGTCCGCCTTCGCGGCCCTCGGCGGGCGCGCGATCTACGTGAACGTCGGCCGCGCCGAGACGACGAGCGCACCGGCGCTCGAGGCGTGGCTTCGCCGGGAGCCGACGAGCGGCGCCGGCATCGATGTCTGGTGGGAGGAGCAGTTCGGCGCGGGGACGCTGAGCGCTCCGTTCCCTCTCGCCGAGCTGCCGAACCTGGTCGCCTCTCCGCACTCGGCAGGGCACGTTGCGGAAGCGATGCGGGCCGGGTACGATTCCGCGCTCGGCAACCTCGCTTCGTTTTTCGCGGGTCGCCCCGTCCGGGGCGTCGTCGACCGGTCCGAGTACGCGCGCTAGTGCCGCACCCACAAACATCGTTTGACCTTGTGGGCGGGCTCTGAGTGACGGTGGTTGAGCTCGCGCATTGCTCATTGCACGGCTCTCCCGAGTTCCCTCAAGTCCCGGTGGTGGGTCCCCGACAGCGCGATCCGTCGGATCGAGCGGAAGTGGGTCTCGATCGGGTTCAGGCGTGAGGGGTTCGTCGGGATGGGCACGAACCGTATCCTGAGACGCTCGGCCTCCTCGAGCGCCCCCGGCGTGGTGCGCGCCGAGAGGTTGTCCATGATCAGGAAGATCGGCTCGGGGGAGGGATACCGGCTCCTCACGTAGCGCAGGAACCGCACCCAGTCGGACCCCGTCTTCCGAGGGCTGAGGTAGCCTCGGAGCTTGTGGTGGTGGTAGTCGTACATCCCCAAAGTGGCGGACCCCGAACGTTCCCTTGTACGTCGCTCGGACGCGGTCGGGGTGGCCCGACCGCGCCCAGCTGTGCCCGCCGTAGGGCTGCAACGAGATCGGTCCCATCTCGTCGACCGCCACGACGATGGGCGGGTTGTGCTCCCGATTCGTGAGCTCCCTCAGTCGGAGCACCTTCTCCGTGAAGTTCGGGTCCTTCGACTCCTTCCAAGTCTTGACGGCCTGGAAAGAGACCGCCTCCTCGTGGAGGATCTCGCGGCGTCGCTCCTTCGAGATCGACTCCACGATCCCCTCCATCACCACCGTGTCCCGCAGTCGGTCGAGGGTCCAGGGATCCGCGGTGTAGCCGTGGTCCTTGGGACGGGAGAGCGCCACGTCCACGGGCGCCTGTCGGATCGGGGGGGTGAATTTGGGCGGGCGACCGCCCGCCCGATTGGGGTAGAGGGCGTCCCTCCCCATTCGGTTGAAGTCCTTGATGACGCGACGGACCCACTCCTCGCTCCAGAACACCATGGCCGCGATTTTCGGAGGGGAGAACCCCTGTTGGGAGTGGAGCACCACCTGAGCTTGTCGCATGACGGTCGGGTCGGAGGTACGGTCCATCAGCCGAGTGATCGCCTCGCCTTCCTTGGCCGCGATGTGGCGGACGCGGAGCATGGGGAAGGGGTGAACCCCTTCCCCGGGGAAGTACTTCCGCCGGGGGCTCAGGAAACCCTGGACTCAGTTTCCGGTCGCGGCACTAGGTTCGGCGCGTAGCCTCCACGATGAACGTGAGGGCGAGACCGAGAGTGACGGCGTTCCACCTGCCGATAGGCTCCGCACGCCCAGGTGTGAATGGTTACCTCTAAGGTTCGGAGCATCACCCGTCAGGCAATGGAGAACCCCCGGAACACGCTCGGGTGACCGCTGGCCTCGAAGTCGACCCCTGCGTAAGCGCTGTTCGGAGCTAGGTGGTCATCGACCGAGGTGATTGTTCGCGCGGT
>JAKIWX010000062.1 GCA_022749845.1 Thermoplasmata archaeon | reverse complement strand
CGGGCGAGAGAGCTTCGGAAGGAGTCCAACGCGGACTGGGTGGTGGCGAACGCGCCCTCGAACCTAGCGAGCGCCGAAGGATCCTGGTGGGTTCTTCCGCCGCGCGGGCGACCGGTACGACTCGCGGGGAGCAAGCGAGAGGCCGCAGGCAAGCTGCTAGACCTCGTCGGTCGGGGCGGGTTCGACCGCCCGCTCCACCCTATCTCCCCCGCCCTGGACCGTTCGATCGAGCGCGCCTAGCTGCTACGGCGGGCACAGTTTTCAACGCGCGAAGCGCCGGATTCGTCCCGAGCTCGCGAGGTCGGAGCAGTCCGTGCGGCTCCCGGGCTCAATGCGGTCGAATCGTCGACCGTGCGCTTATTAGGTGGCGGCTCTCGGAAGCCGCCGAGGGGCATGGTCAAGCTCACCGAGTGGCGCGGAAAGGAGATTTTCCGTCGGTACGGCATCCCCCTCCCGCGTGGACGCGTAGTCCGATCCGCGGAGGAGGCGCTCGCCGGGACCGAGTCCGGGGACATCCCGCTGCCCTGCGTCATCAAGGCGCAGGTGCTCGCTGGGGGCCGCGGCAAGGGAGGCGCGGTGCGGTTCGCCAGCACCCCTGCCGAGGCGGCCGAGGCGGCACGCGCTATCCTCGGGCTCGAGTTCAAAGGAGAGACGGTGAAGGAGCTCCTTCTCGAGGAGAAGCTCCCGATCGCGCGGGAGCTCTACGTCGCCTTCACCCTCGACCGGGCTGCGCGTGTACCCATCTTGATCGTGAGTGCTCAGGGGGGCGTCGAGATCGAGAGCGTAGCCGACTCGGAGCTCTTGCGCCTCCCGATCCACCCGTTCGCCGGTCTCACCGGCTACGAGAAGCGCCGCGCGACGCGTGCGCTCGGGCTTTCGGGACCGCAGGCGAAATCTCTGGACGGCCTCCTCGACCGGCTGTGGCGGGCCTTCCAGCACGAGGACGCCGAACTCGTGGAAGTGAACCCGCTCGCCGTGGTGGGGGACGGCGTGATGGCCCTCGACGCCAAGGTGAGCATCGAGGACGACGCGACCTTCCGCCACCCCGAGTACGCCGACATACGGGACGACCGGACCCCGCTCGAGGAGGTCGCTCGAGAGAAGGGCATCGCCTTCGTCCAGCTGGAGGGGAACATCGGGGTCATCGCGAACGGCGCGGGACTCACGATGGCGACGCTCGACGTCCTGCAGCAGTTCGGCGGCCGTCCCGGCGTCTTCCTCGACCTAGGGGGCACCGACGACCCGGCCAAGGTGACCGAGGCGTTCCTTCTGATGGCGCGGGCGAAGCCGGCCGCCGTGTTCCTGAACATCTTCGGGGGCGTCACCCGATGCGACACTGTGGCCCGCGGTCTCGTCGACGCGATCCGGCAGGTGCCCGACTCGGAGAAGTTCCCTTTGATTGCGCGCATCCGTGGTAACAACGAAGAGGAAGGAATCGCCATCCTTCGCTCCGCGGGCATCACCTCCCTGCACGAGCTCGAGGAGTCGGCCAAGGCCGCCGTCGCCGCGGCGAAGGGGGCCGCATGAGCGTCCTCGTCGACAACGACACGCGGGTCCTCGTGCAGGGAATCACAGGTCACCAGGGCACGGTGCACACCGTCCAGATGCTCAAGTTCGGCACGAAAGTTGTCGCTGGAGCGACGCCGGGAAAGGGCGGCTCCATGGTGGAAGGTGTCCCGGTGTTCGACAGTGTGGAGGAGGCGGTCGCGAAGACCGGCGCGAACGCGACCTCCATCTTCGTTCCCGCGCCGTTCGCGAAGGATGCGCTCCTCGAGGCGGTGGACGCGGGGATCCGCCTCGCGGTGATCGTCACCGAGCACATCCCGTTCCACGACATGCTTACCATGTACCACTACGCCCGACTAAGGGGGGCCCGTATCATCGGGCCGAACTGCCCCGGTATCGCCGCTCCGGGGAAGGCGAAGGTCGGGATCATCCCCAACGTCGTCTTCTGGCCGGGCCGGGTCGGCGTCATCTCCCGCTCCGGGACGCTCACCTACGAGATAGTGAGCGGCATCAAGGAGGTTGGGCTGGGCCAGAGCACGTGCATCGGCCTCGGAGGGGATCCCGTGGTTGGCACCAACTTCGTCGACGCGCTCCCGCTCTTCGAGGCGGACCCGGAGACCGACGCGATCGTCCTCGTGGGAGAGATTGGAGGGACCGCCGAGGAGGAGGCCGCGGAGTACATCAGCCGGCACACCGAGAAGCCGGTCGTGGCCTACATCGCGGGCCACTCGGCTCCCCCGGGCAAGCGCATGGGACACGCGGGCGCCATCATTGCGCGCGGACGAGGCACGGCCGAGAGCAAGGTCGCGGCCCTCGAGGCAGCGGGGGCGAAGGTGGCGCGGTTCCCCTACGAGATCCCAGGCCTGGTCCGAGACATCCTCTCGGCGCCCCGTCACCCATGAGCGCGAGCATCTCCCCCCGACGTCGGGGCGACGAGCCCGAGGAGCGGTGCGCCGTCACCGACTGCCCGGAGCCTGCTGTTCGCTCGCTGGCCCGCTCGGAGGTCCGCAAGGCGTTTCCGAAGCTGCCCGAGGAGCCGCGCCGCGCCAACCTGTGCCGCGCGCACTACCGGGAGTTCAAGAAGGCAACGCGCGAGGCCCGCACGCTCGGCCGCCTTGACTGGTAGTCGCCCGCAGAGGCGCGCAGAAATGGTCCTGTCACGAGCTGCGAGTTCTGACACGGTGTCCAAGATTACACCCTGAGGGCGACCGGTGCCGCAGTTCCGGGGACGGTGGCGTCCCCGGAGGAGTCGTAGGATGCCTCGACGGGCAGGACCGGCGTGCTACTGGCACTGTATTACCTCCGAGCCGCCTCGCCCTGACGAATGAGACGCGACATCGCAGGGAGCTCCCTCCGGTCGAACAGGCAAGTTTCTGGCGGCGCCCTAGTAGTGGTCGGGGTCATGCTAGGAGCCGCGATTCTCGGGGGACTCTCTCTCGGCCCTCCACTGAGCTCCTCCAGTGCGCGGGAAAGCCTTCCCCCGGCCCACCTCGCGCTGCTCGGGTCGTCGCTGCCATCGACAATGGAGGTCGGGCAGTACCCCCACGGTATCGCGTACGACACCAGCAACGGCGGGATCTACGTGGCGAATTCTGGCTCGGGCGACGTTACGGTGATCAACGGCTCCACGAACCAGGTTTGGGTCTCGAGCATCGCTGTCTCCGGCGCCTGGGGGATTGCGTACGACAGCGGGAATGGGGACGTGTACGTCGCCGGGTTTTCCCCCAACGTTACTGTCATCGATGGGTCCACGAACGAGGTCGTGGCGAACGTCAGCATCGGCTCCGCGCAGACGGGCTATGATGAGGTTGCTTACGACAGCCTCAACGGATACCTCTACGTTACCGACTACTACGGCGGAAACGTCGCCGTGATCGATGGCACCACGAACCACGTGGTAGCGAACATTACCGTCGGTGGCAACCCCTCCGGGATCGCCTTCGACCGGGGCAACGGTTGCCTCTACGTTGGAAACACCGTCAACATTACCGTAATCAACGGCTCGACGAACAGGGTGGTTGGCCCCGGCATTGCGACGGGCGGTTACCCGGGCGAGATCTCCTACGACCCCGCCAACGGGAGCATCTTTGTGGGCAGTGCGGAGTCCGGGGCCAACTCCGTGATCGTGATCAATGACTCGTCGAACACGGTGGTGGCAACGAACATCTCCCTCGGAGGATATCCGCGTGGGAGCGCCTATGACCCGACCAACGGCATGATGTACGTGGCCGCAGGCCAGAATGTGACGGTGGTGAATGGCACGACCGATCTCGTTGTGACCCGCCTCGCGGCGGGCTTCGAACCGTTCGGCGTGGCTTGGAACAGCGCGAACCATCACATGTACGTCGACGATGTCGCCTCGGGTCAAGTGTTGGATCTGAATCTAACCCGCTCGTTCAACGTGTCCTTCGTGGAAACCGGACTGCCGAACGGGTCAGGGTGGTCCGTTGGATTCGGTCCAACCACCTGGCATTCCCGTTCGAACACCATCGTAGTTCCCTCGGTCAACGGATCCTTCCCGGCGATCATTACACAGCCCGCGAGCGGATTTCTTACGGACACCCCCGACCCCCTGGTGACCGTCAATGGTTCTGCAGTTACGGTCCCCGTGGTGTTCTCCCCGTCGTATCTGGTAACATTCACCCAAACCGGCATCCCCCAATTCGGGTTCTGGAACCTTTTCGCAGCGAACAATTGGGGCTCCATCCCCAACGGAACCCGATTCGGCGGGACGGAGGGGACCAGCTTCACGTTCTATGTGACCAATGGTACGTTCGAGTACGCGGGCCTCGGTGATTCGGCGAGCCAGTGGTACTCCGCAGCCGGGGAGTTTGCTGTCAACGGATCTGGCACCACCGTGAGTGTCGTGTTCACCCCGATCACGACCGGCCACGTCTGGTTCAACGAGACCGGCCTTCCCCTGGGCTCCACTTGGGGCGTATTCGTCGGAGGGAGTTGGTCGAACAGTTCCTCGAAGAGCATGCTCCTTCAGCTCACGGAAGGTCGTGACCCGTTCGTCGCCGCCGGTCCCGCAGGATATCTGCCGACTCCCTCCTCGGGATGTCTCTCGGTGCCTTCGGATGGTTACCAAGCCGTGTTGATTTCGTTCTCCCTTGGGGGCGGCGCGAGGTACAGAGGGCAGAACGGCACCGGAGGAGGGAACGGGACCGGAGGGCCGGGTTGCAGCTCGGTCTACTCGGTCCGTTTCATCGAATCGGGCTTGCCGGCCGGGACGAACTGGAGCCTGACCTTGAACGGAGCCCTACGCTCGTCAACCGGTCCGATCCTGGCCTTCAACGAATCGAACGGGTCGTACGCCTACAACGTCACTCCCGTCCCCGGTTTCGCTACCTCGATGTCCGGTCTCGTGGCCGTCAACGGGGGGGCCACGAACGTTAGCCTCACCTTCACCCCGATTGCTTACTCGTTGACGTTCAACGAGACAGGGCTCCCCCAAGGAACCGGTTGGGCGGTCGTGATTGGAAGCACGATCGAAAGCTCCTTGACCAGCTCCGTCTCCTTCCAAGAAACGAGCGGCACGTACCATTACGTTATTCTGGTCGTGCAAGGGTACGAGACAAACTACTCGGGTTCTGTGATAGTTCGAGCGGCGAACCAGTCTGTCCAGATTTCCTTTCGTATCCAGACTTTCCCTGTGGTCTTCGTCGAATTCGGGCTCCCAGCCGGCAGCAATTGGAGCGTAACTGTCTCGAACGCCTCCACAGGTTTCAACGAGACCCGAAGCTCCACCACCGATTCCATCACCCTGTTCCTACCGAACGGCACCTACACAGTTTCCTTCACCGTGCCTACTGGATATGCCGGAGGGGCCTCCTCAACACCCCTCACCGTGGATGGGCGGGGCGTGAGCGGGCCATCCCCCCATTTCGCTCTAGCCGCGAGCCGCACAGCGGCCCTCGTCCTTCTAGAGTGGGTCGGGGTCCTCGCAATCGGGGCGGTCGCCGTCCTGCTCACCCTCGTCTCGCTCCGAAGGAATCGGGGCACCAGGTCCAACGGGGGAGTCTAAGCCGTAAACCTACTTGGAAGTAGATTTATCCGGTCCGGATTCATCATGACGGGGTACGCGAGCTCGACATCCCAGCATTCCATTGCTACCGGTGCGGGAACTCGTGGACACCTCGGGGGAGGGTCGTCCGGATCTGCCCCCGATGCAAATCGCTGCACTGGCATGAGCCCAAGATTCGCGTCCCTACCGGCGGGGGCGGTCTTGGCGTCGGCGAAGTGCTGGGACCCTTCCGTTCCCAGATCCACCGCATCGCGCGCCGCTACCACGTCCGGGAGATTCGCGTTTTTGGCTCGCTGGCCCGCGGGTCCGCGACCGTGGATAGCGACGTCGACCTCTTGGTGGAGTTCGACCGGTCTCGAAGGACGCGGTCTACGCTACGGTCGATCGATTTCGCGCTAGAACTCGAATCCCTCTTGTCCCGCCACGTCGACGTCGCGACCCAGAACAGCCTCCACTGGTTCATCCAACCGGAAGTGGTCATCGAGGCCGTTCCGTTGTGACGGGCTAGCCGGCGCAAGCTCGTCTTCGCGTCGCGGCGATGATCCAGGCGCCGGAGGAGGCTTAGAGAGATGCGGCGAGTGGAGAGGCAGCGTTCCTGGCGCCCGGGATGGTCCAGAAGGCGGTCCTGCTGGATCTGATCCATCTGACCGAGTCCGCCGACAGGACCTCCCCCGGCCTGACGAGGAGAAACCCGGGGGTACCCTCGGCGGGTTGAGTCGCGAGCGAGGCCGCGGTCTCGTCCATGACTCCGCTGCGGTCGATCTCGATGTGATTTGGAGCTTCGTACACGAAGAATTGCCTCGGATCCGGATACAGGTGGCCCGCCTCGTTTTCCGAAGGGATGAGAAGAGGACATAGCCGGGACCAATCGCGGCCGGTTTGGGGCGCTTCAGGAAATTCGGCCCGCGCACACCGACGGGTGTCCCTGGGTAGCGCCCCACGGTTAGCGACGGACACGAAAGGACAGCCCGAGAGGGAAGGGATGCACCCTCTCGGATCCCTCCGAACGCCTTTCGGCGACGGCAGCTGGTGTTACGCCTAGGCGTGCCGCATCTTCTGGGCTCGCATCCGGCGCCGCATGCGCTTCTTGCGCCACTTCCAGCGCATGTGGCCGCGCTTCTTCCAGACCCGCGAGCTACGTTTCATTCCCTCTCGACCGGAACGGCGCCGCGTAGCGGCGACGGTTTATAAGGGCTCCCCGGCGCGGACCCGCCGGTCGACGGAGGAGCTGCTACGGGACGGGCGCGTTATCTTCCGGGGTCGCTGCTGGACCGCATGGTAGAGCCGGCGCAGCTCGAGTCGACGATCCTCGAGTTCCGCCACAAGAGCTTCTCCTTCGAGGGGCGGCTCGAGGTGCACGATCAGCCGTGGGTCGTCTTCGCTCGGAGCGAGACGGAGAGCGAGTCGAAGTTTCGTCCACGGGTCGTCCGCCTCAGGGTCCTCGTCCCTGTTGCGTGGGTGCACGCCGACCCGGCGGGCGAGCTCCTCCTCCTCGGGAGAGAAGGTGCCCCCGGCCTCTCCCCGCCGTCGGGACCGGCGCTCGAGGTCGCCGCCGAGCCCGACGAGTTCGAGGAGCAGGGGATCGACTGGGTGCGCTGGCGTCCGCGGCCGGAGCGGCTCCTCTACATGCCGACGGAGCTCGCGGGAGCGCTCCGGAAGCTTCCCGAGGTCGAGCGGCTCGGGACTACCGTGTGAGAATGCCCATGTCGGCGAGCTTCTCGGGCAGGTACTTCTCGGTCACGTAGTTCAGGCCGTACTTCGCGAGCGACTGCTGCTCCGCCTTCTTCCCGTTCTTCAGCATCAGCTCGATCTCGCTCCGCCACTCGGCGGTCTGGAACCTCGGGTCGGTGAGCTCCGCCTGCAGCGCCCGCACGTCCTGCTCGGTGAGCTTGTCGGAGGGGAGGTCGTACGTCTCGATGTCGCTCGGCGTCACGCCCAGGAACTCCGCCGCGGGCGTGGCGAGGTAGTGGGAGATGTGGGCGGTCTTGATCGCCCCGTAGGCGACGCTCGCGAAGATGCGGAAGGACCACGGGTCCCCGTCGGTGAACACCACCACCGGGAGCTTCAGTTCCTCGTTGAGCCGTTTGAGGAAGCGCCGGGTGGATCGCGCCGGCTGGCCCTTGAGGTGCAGGAGGAGCGCCTCGTTCTCCTCGTCGAAGCCGTTCTCCGCGAGACGGTCCACCATGCCGCCGCACTCGATGGCGATGATGAACTTCGCCCCGGTCTTGACGAACTCGATCTTCTCCTTCTCGACGTTGAACGGGAGCGCGTAGCCGCCGTCCCCCACGTCGTCGCGGCAGTTGAACGTCTTCACGAGTCCCTTGCGGTTGCGTTCCCGGAGGGTGAGGTCGCCGATCACCGAGGCGCCGTTCTCCTCGGGGTGGAGCCGGAAATCCTCCCGGAGCCGCTCGCAGAGCACCTCGAGGTCCTCGATGAGCAGGTTCGACTCGTCCTCGCTGTGGAACTTCCCGTCCTTCCAGCCCTCCGAGATGTAGTACAGCTCCCGCAGCGTCGAGGTCTTGTTCTCGGCGGCCATCTCGTTGATGAAATCAACGAGGCAGAAGGTGCGGAGCAGCATGAGGGCCCCGTCCTGCTTCCGGGCGGAGCGCGTGCCCATCGCGCGACCGAGGCGCCAGACCCCCTCCCGCATCTGGAAGGCGATGTTCTGCTTCGTCCGCAGGGGCAGGCGCATCCGAGGGATCTCCCCGTCGAGCAGCTGCTGGTAGACCTGCTTCGCGAGGTCGATCGTGGGCCGTAGCGCCTCCGCCCGTAGGACGGGCGCGCTACTCTTCGTCGAGCGAGGCGTGGGCTTCCGCACCATCGTAATCCACCTCCGGTTCTCCTTCGGCGGCGCCGGGCTCGGCCCCCGAGACCTCCGCGGCCTCCACGATCGCGCGCGGCAGGCGCACCTCCCAGTCTCCGGGGAGCGGCTCCGCTCCCAGCAAGTGCGCCTCGTCGACGCCCGCGACGAACCAGTCGAGGTCGCCGGGCTCCACCTCCTGCGTCTTCGGGAAGCGGAGGAGGAGCTTGGCGCGCCCGCTCGGGGGGAGCTTCTCGAGCGTCCACCACGCCCGCCCGAGCTCCGCGTCGGTCCCGTCGGGCGGCGGCTCGGCGCGGAGGCTCGCGGCCGCCTCGAGCGGCATCTCGAGGAACAGCTCGAGCACCCGAGGACGGGGCGTGTAGTTCGTCACCTCGAGCGCGACGGCGCTCGTGTCCCCCTTGGACTCGGGCACGGCCGTAACCTCGAAGGCGACCACGTCCATGATCTTCGTGATCACGGGGGTCAGGTCCGGCACGGGCTTGCCGGCAAGCCGGCTCGCCTTCTCGGCGAGCTGCGGAAGGATCCGCTGGATGATGAGGAACTTCTCGCTCGCCATGTCCCGGCGGCTCCGGCGCGACAGGTGCGTGCGCAGGTGCCGCGCGGCCACCTGCAGCGCGAGAGTGAGCTCTTTGTCGATCTCGGGATCCTCGGCGACCGCCTCCTTCGCCTCGCTCGTGAACGGGACCTTCGTCGAGGCGAGGTGGACGAGGAGGAGGCAGGGGCCGATGGGGAGCCCGCTTCCCCCCTTCTGGTCGAGGCCGTACCGGCGCCAGTCGAGGTTTCCCACCGCGGTCGTGATCGCGCAGGCGCCCTGCTGGAAGAGGAGGGGGACGCGGTTCGCGAATCGGAGGAGCTGCATCGGCTGGTCGGCGGCTAGACCGCCGCCGTACACGAGCCCCACCTCGACGACGAACGGATTTCCCCCGCGGACCTTCGGAGGTCGGCTCACGGGCGGCGCGAAGAACTCGGGGCGCACCTCTCCAAGCACATTCCGGAGCCCGCGCTTGATGAGCAGCGGACCGATCGGCGAGAGGGACTCGGCGCTCGGGGGGAGCAACGGCACCTCGTGGAGCACCGCGAGCAGCCGCTCGAGATCCTCGCCGTGGAGGCTGTCGGGAGCTTCCTTGCCGCTGAACTTTCCCTTAGCGCAGATCTCCCGGAGCGCCCGCGGCGTTACGCCCGCGAACTCCTTCGAGAGGGTCTCCCCAAGGCTCGGTCGTCCGGAGGACTTGAGCCGGCTCCCGAGCTCCCCGAGCTCGAGGCCGTACGGGTGGGGGGGGACCTCCTTCGGCACCGGCGGGACCTCCGTCGTCGCGCGCTCCCAGCTGATCCGGGTGCCGTCCGGTTCGAGGAGCACGATGCGGGCGTGCGGATTCACGATCGCGGTGTTCTTCAGGTAGTCG
>JAKIWX010000061.1 GCA_022749845.1 Thermoplasmata archaeon | reverse complement strand
GTGGGCACGCCCATCGCCGTGGGCACGCCCATCGGGGTCGGAGCTCAGGTAGGACTCGGGAGTGTAGCGCTGCAGGGTGTAGCCGCGGGGTTCCTCGCCGCGGGGTTCCTGCGGATCGGGATGAAGAACCGGCCCATCGCGATGGCGGTGGCCGCGAAGTCGGGCATCAATCCGAGCTCGAAGTTCGAGAAGGGCCAGATGGAGGCGAACCAGCCGGGGATCGGGCGGTTCGAGTAAGGGCTGGCCGTCGCGTCGGACCCCGGCCGCTGCAGGTCGCCGGTGTCCGCAGGACGAGCTGGCTCACCGACCGATCGGGTACCCCCCATGCGATCGAGCGAACAGGTGCTGCCCCGGCGGGACGCGGGTGGGCCGATTTCAGTTCCACGTAGCTCGAGCGCTGCCGATACCGACCGGACCGATGGAGCGGAGGAGAAATCTCGTCGAGCCGGGGCGGGAGTACTAGAAGTCTATAACCCCCCACGCCACCACCCCCCCGTCCTTGTCGAACCCCGGGTCTCAGGGAGTGCCACTGGAATCTCTCGGCTCGAGGGAGACCGGACGCGTTTCCTCGCAGGTCATCGCATGAGCGGATCGCATATCGCCGGGCCCAGCCACCTCTCGCGATCGGCGACGATGCGAACGATCGCTCTGGTCGCGATCGCCGCAGCGGTGTTGCTGGTTCCCGCGCTCGTCTTCTCTGGAGGCACGGCTCCGCTGGCTCGCGCACCCAGCGCCCACGTACACCCTGCGCTCGCGCGAAGCGCCTCCGGTCATCCTCTCTCGAACTCAACTACCTGCTACGACCTCAACAAGACGGTCTGCGTCCAAGTGGTTCCTCCCGCGACCGGGGTGTCCCCCTCGCCGGACATCATCCCCAGCCCCGGGAACCACAGCTCCTCGGTCCTGCCGAACGCGACGGACTCCATCTCTCTCTACATCCGTGCGACCTGGAACATCGTCTACCCCGGGGCCTTGACCATGGGACCGCACTCCCCGATCTCGCTCAACGTCACGGGAGTCTTGTGGAACGGGGACCCGTACTACTCCATCTTCGACAACTCGGTCTGGCACTCCCGCAGCTCGAGCGATGCGTACTATCAGCTCGTGCCCAACGTTCCGGTGAACTCCACCTGGCCGTACGTTTGGCAGGTCACGTTCTGGAACCGGAGCTCGGTTGGAACCCCGAGCTGGTTCGCGGGGATGAACATCAACTGGTGGATCTACCTCGTCTCGCGCGGGACCGGGAACACGTACTACGGCTGGGCGAGCCCTTCGTTCAGCTACACCGTCGCGGGCGCTTGGCCCAGCTCACCGTACCCCCAGGCGGCTCAGTACGGGGGCGCCAACGCCTCCACGACCGACCTGAGTATCCGCCAGGTACCGCTGCAGCCTAACTGGAACGATACGGTGCACATCACCCTCTCGACGACGTCGGCCGACCAGCAGACGCGCGCCACCATCGGCGCCACGAGCCTGTACGTCCAGGAGCGGTTGGCGAACGGCGCGCCCTATCTGAGCGCGACCTTCAACTTCCCCGTGACGGTCGTGGGTACCACCGGGGCTACGACGACCTCCGTGGCAATCCCTTCGGGCTACTCCCAGATCTCGGGAGTCCAGGTCTCCTACTGGATCACCTCGAGCGACACCGCGCTCAACGAGATCGACCAGATCACGACCCCGCTGTTCAACTACGCGATCCACAGCAACGGTAGCTTCCAGAACGGCCAGTTCGCGAACGACCTCCTCCTCACCACGACCCCCACCCAGGTCGAGCTCGGCGGCCCGCCGACGCCCGTCGTCGCCCCTGGTCAGAACGTCACGATCACGATCCAGAGCCGCAGCGCCGGCGCGTCCATCCTCACGGCGGTCGTGGACTACACCTTCACCTACAACGCGACCGGCGAGGTCTCCAACGGGCAGGCTGCCTTCGTCCGAAACAACTCGACGACGATGCACGTGGTGCTGCCACCGTTCCCGCTGGGCTCGCTCGTGAGCTTCACGGTGCTCGCGTGGGACTACCAGATGCTCCTCGATGTGTCGCGCGCCTACACCTTCGAGACGCCTACGCTCGCCGTCCTTGTCCCCGAGATCCCGGCCAACCTCACCTTCTTCACGGTGTTCGTCTACGACAACTCGACGGCGAACTGGGTGAACGGCGCCACCGTCCAGATCCAGGACCCGACGGCGTACGTGAACTCGGTCAGCACGACCCAGTTCGGGATCGCCTACCCGAACGAGACGAGCGCCCGCTGGACGCCGCTCCTCGTCCCCGCGAACGTGAACTACAACATCTCCGTCTTCGATCGCGCCTTCATCCCTGCGGGAGACCAGGTCGCCTCCCAGATCTCCGTGAACCTCTACGCCACGCACGCGATGGCGAACCAGGGTACGCTCGCCCAGACCGACCACTACACGGTGATCCAGGAGGGCGCTGGGATCTTCTTCTACCTCAACACGAGCGCGCCGGGTCCGCTCTTCTCGCCCTCGTCGGGGACCGTCGTCCCCCTCTCCGCCGTGCTGGGGCTCGCGGGAGCCTTCCTCGGCGCCATTATCATCGTGCCGTGGTGGCTGAACATCCAGGCGCGTCGCAAGGCCGAGGAGAAGCGGGTCACTCTATGACGACCGCTCGTCTCCGGAACACGGTCCGCGCGCTCACGCTAGCGGCCGTCCTGGTGCTGACGACCCTGGCCGCGGGGGGGACGCTCGGAGCCCCTGCCGTCGCCTCCCATGCCGCACCTTCGGGGAGTGTCCAGGAGCGCGCCGCCTCGGGCGCGCCGCACGCCGCCGCTCACAGCAGTTCGACGCCGCTCGGAAGCGCGCATCCGCACTGGTCGGGCAACCGTTTCTTCACCGACGTGAACGTGACCTTCACGATCCCGGGCGTCCTCCCGAACCCGGACTGGAACTTCACCCCCACGCCCAACATCAACAGCGTCCCGGAGTGGGCGAACGGCTTCTGGATGAACCTCACGACCGACGTCCCGATCAACTACGCCCTCGTGACCATCTGGGGCTACACGCAGTACCCTGCGGCCGGGCAGCAGGCGAACCTGAGCCAGTACACTCCGAACGCCCCGAGGGGCGTCCCGATGGCCCTCAACTCGGCGACGCACAACCACACCGCGAGCTTCTACTTCAACGACTACAAGAATTTCTGGCCGGGGTCGGTGATTTTCTTCAACCTGAGCGTCGTCTCTATCGCGGCCACCCCGAACGAGATCTTCTCGACCCAGGCCGCGTACTACCCGTACCCTGGTACGAACGACCTCTACACTTGGCAGTTCATCGTCGGAAGCCCGTGGCAGTCGAACGTCTTCACGAACAACATCCACGTGACCTCGACCCCCGATGTCTTCTCCACCCCCGCCTACACGCCGAACCCGTTCCAGACGATCATCCTCAGCCTCTCGGCGTTCAACCAGAGCGGCGGGCCGCCGAGCCCGATTCCCGCGGCGATCGCGAACGTATGCGTCATCACCCCCCCCAACACGAAGGGGGGACCGCCGCTCTCCAACTGCGTGTCGTACGACTTCGCACCGTGGAACTCGACGGTGATGTCGCTCCCCGCCCTAGGGCCTTACCCCGGTGACAACCTCTCCTTCACCTTCGAGGCGTGGCTTCCGTGGCAGGGGATCAACCACGCGATCGACCCCATCTACTCGAACCTCTCGTACAACTTCACCTGGTCGAAGAACGGCCAATGGTGGCACCAGAGCCAGGGGCTTCTCGCGAACGCGGGCCTTGCGAGCTTCCCGAACGTGCTGAGCCCGGGGCTCACGATCCTCCCGACCGCCACCCCCGTGAACATCTCCATCGTCTCCCCGACGCAGAACGTCACCATCGGATCGGCCGAGGTGACCTACCGGTTCAACGATTCTCTCGGCCTCCATTCGGGTGTGCTACCGTTCTCGACCATCACCACGAACTACTCCTACGTGCTCATCCCGGGCCTTCCCCGCGGCGGCACGCTCACCTTCTACGTCATCGCGAAGGACGTGTACGGCAACCCCGTGAGCACGGGGAACTACACCTACCGGGAGAAGGGAGCGCTGGGCAACCCCGGAAGCGCTTCGGGCAGCTTCTTCTTCGAGGGGCTCGACGTGGCGGGCAGCGGCCTCGTCCCCTACCTGAACTTCACCCTCTCGAACGCGACCTGGTCCGAGTCAGGCACGGGCACGTCGCTCGGGTTCGGAGCTCCGTTCACGCCCGGGGTAACACCGTACCCCACGTACATACGGCTCGCGTACGGATTCTACACGATCACCGTGCGCGCCTTCGGCCAGGTGCAGAACGCGACCGTCGACATCAACTCCCCGACCCCCCAGACGGTCCTGTTCTACTTCGCGAGCAGCGCGATCCCTCCGACGGCGACCTCGAGCTACCCGACCTTCACGGTCGCCGCCGTCGCCGGTGTGGGCGGGGCCGCGCTCGCCTTCCTTTTCATCGGGCCGTGGTTCCAGGCCCGGCGCAAGAAGGCCGAAGAGGAACAGAAGCGAGTCACCTTATGATGATCCGGACCGAACGAGGAAAAAGATGAGCACAGGGAACGCCCCCGGTGAGAAGCCCAAGTCGACCTCGACCGCCCCGAGCCCTGCGAAGGGGCCGGTGCCCGCGGGCGCAGGGGTCCTAGCTCCGGCGCCGGCCGCAGCCTCCTTTCCCGCCACGCCGGCCGCTCCCGCTACTCCCAGCCCGGCCCGGCCCGTCGCGCCTCGGCCGGCTTCCACGCGTCCCGCCACCGGCGTTCGACCCGCCGGGACCCGCCCGGCCGCGCGTCCCGCGGGGACGCCCGGCGCGCTCGCCAAGCCCCGCTCCACCTCCACGGCCATCCGCCCCCAGACGCAGACGAAGAGCCCCGCGGTCCCCACCCGTACCCGCCCGCCCGCCGGCGGCGCCCTCGTTCCGCCTCCCGGCGCCCCGGGCCGAAAGCTGTTCTGGGTGCTGTTCGTCGTGGGACTACTCCTCATCGGGACCGGTGTCGGTCTCTGGGCGACCTTCTACACCGACGTCGCCCAGGCCAAGACCGCCGCGCAGTTCCTGAGCGACAACGGCGCCCAGTTCATCCCCGGCAACCCCGCCGTGCACGCCGTCGAACTCACCGCAGGCTCCCTCAAGGTGGGCCAGTCGGTGATGATCAAGGACACCGTGGCGAGCGCCGTGTACAACTCCTCCGCGGGCGTAACGCTCCTCAGCTTCTCCTCGATCGCGGGCGAGGATTCTAGCCCGCGTGCCGCGCAGTCGCCGATCGCGCAGGCGCTGTTCGGGACCATCCAGGGCCACGTGGACTGGGTCACGCCGAAGACCGCCGTGGTGATGAGTTTCACGATTGTGCGCGCCCAGCTCCCGGGAGGCGCCTACAGCTCCATGAGCTACCTCACGATCGACGCCGCCGCCGATGCTACCCACACCTCCCTCGCGCCGGGCGGGCCTACCGGCTTCGCGGCCGCCGCGATCAGCCCCACCTACGTCGAGCCGAACCCGAACGTGCAGTACGACGGGCTGTTCTACTTCCTGATGGCCGTGGGGGCCGTCCTCGTCATCATCGCGGTCCTGTGGCCCGCCAAAGTGGAACGCTGGTTCCGCCTGCAGACGAAGGACCCGCGCCATCTCGTGGTCGGGCTCACGGGCATCACGGCGCTCCTCGGCTCCTTCTTCATGCCGTTCTACCCGTGGCCGATCGCCTTCCTGATCGCGGGCGTGGTCATGCTCACCGCCTGGAAGTTCCCGCAGCTCTCGCTCCTCGTGCTCGTGCTGTTCGTCGTGCCCGAGATAGCCTACCAGAGCGGGACCCTCGGGTTCCTGTTCCTGTTCGCGGTGCTGCCGGTCCTGTTCGCGGCGCTCATCGATTGGCGCTTTGGCCTCGGCGCGCTCCTCACGCTGTTCCTCGCGCCGATCGGGCTATCGTTCATCGGTCCCATCTTCATCGCGCTCGTCTTTTCGTTGTACCTCGGGATCGCCGTCGCGGTAGTGGGCGGTCTGCTCATCACCCTCTTCGTCACGCTCGGGAACTTCCCGATCCTCGGCTTCCTCACCGGGCCGGGGGCGTCGAGTTCGCCGAGCCTCGTGTCAGGGCACTCGGCGGCGTTCCTACCGGCGCTCCCGATGGAGCACTCGTTCACCTTCAACTCGATCGGGAACGCGTACCTGAACCTCCTCAATCCGAACTTCCAGGTGCTCGCGGCCGGCAGCACGGGGATCGGTGGGCTCGCGATTCCGCTCGCGCAGATCGCGGCCTGGTGCTTCGTGGCCTGGTTCGTCAGCTGGTGGCTCAAGGACCGCGAGCGCCAGACCTACCCGAACCTGCTCACGAGCTCGGCGATCTCGGGGGCGATCCTCGCCGCCGTGACGGCGGGCGGCATCGCGGCGTTCAACTACTTCAGCTGGGCCGCGCTCGCCGTGATCCTCATCATCCCCGCGACCGTGACCGCGGTCGCCGGTGCGCTCGTCCTACGGGACGTCTTCGAGGCGTACTTCACCTCGAGGCTCGGGGCGAGCTCCGTCGGAACGCGCGTCGCCGAGATGAAGGGACTCCAAAAGATCACCTTCGAGATGGTGGGCGGCCTTCACGACGTGAAGGCGGACATCAAGGAGTCGATGATCATCCCGCTGATGCGAAAGGACGTCACGACCCGGTTCCGTCTCGAGCCTCCCAAGGGGATTCTCCTCTTCGGCCCGCCCGGCTGTGGCAAGACGATGCTCATGAAGGCGCTCGCGAGCGAGCTGGGCGTCGAGATGATCTCGATCAAGTGCTCGGACCTGATGAGCAAGTGGTACGGGGAGTCGGAGAACCGGGTCGCGGACCTGCTCCGGACCGCGCGGGAGCGCGCGCCGGCCATCCTGTTCATGGACGAGATCGATGCGATCGCCAAGCGCCGCGACATGTACACGGCGGACGATGTGACACCGCGGCTCTTGTCGATCCTGCTCTCGGAGATGGACGGTATCGACAAGTCGGCCGGTGTGATCGTCGTCGGCTCGACGAACAAGCCGGACCTCATCGACCCCGCGCTCATGCGGCCGGGGCGGCTCGACAAGATCATCTACGTGCCCCCGCCCGACTACAACGAGCGGATGGAGATCGTCCACGTCCACCTGCAGGGCCGGCCCATCAAGGGGGACATCGACCTAGCGGAGATCGCGAAGAAGACCGAGCGGTTCTCGGGGGCGGACCTCGCGAACATCGTCCGAGAGGCCGCCACGCTCGCGGTCCGGCGGGAGATGATGACCCAGATCCAGAGCCCGATCACCATGGACGACTTCCTCCAGGTGCTGCCCCGGATCAAGCCGTCGATCTCGCTCCGGATGATCTCCGACTACGAGACGATGAAGATGGACTACGAGCGAAAGATGCACCAGGTCCAGCGGACGGAACGCAAGGTGGTCGTCCACTGGGACGACGTCGGCGGTCTCACCGAGATCAAGCAGGCGATCCGCGAGTACGTCGAGCTGCCGCTCACCCGTCCGGAGCTGATGGAGAGCTACAAGATCAAGAGCGGACGGGGCATCCTGCTCTTCGGCCCGCCGGGCTGCGGCAAGACCCACATCATGCGGGCGGCCGCGAACGAGTTGAACGTCCCGATGCAGATCGTGAGCGGGCCCGAGCTCGTGAGCGCGCTCGCGGGCCAGAGCGAGGCCGCGGTGCGGGACGTCCTCTACCGGGCGCGGGAGAACGCGCCGTCGATCGTCTTCTTCGACGAGATCGACGCGCTCGCCTCGAAGGAGTCGATGCGTACGCCGGAGGTATCGCGCGCGGTGAGCCAGTTCCTGACGGAGATGGACGGCTTGCGTCCGAAGGACAAGGTCATCATCATCGCCACGACGAACCGGCCCCAGACGCTCGACCCGGCGCTCCTGCGTCCCGGGCGGTTCGACAAGATCTTCTACGTGCCGCCGCCCGACCTCGCGGCACGCCAGGACATCTTCCGGATCCACATGAAGGGCGTGCCGGTCGAGGGCACCATCGACTTCGGAACGCTCGCCTCCCGCTGCGACGGTTTCTCGGGGGCGGACATTGCGAACTGCGTCGACGAGGCGAAGCTCATTGCGCTGCGCGAGCAGCTTGTCCTTGAGGTGGTTCCGACCGGAGCGGCGGCCGTGGGCGGCCTGTTCACCACCGGGAGCGACATGGGCCCGGCCGCCAAGGTGGAGGCGAAGGGCACGATCGCTGGGCTACGCATGGACAACCTCGTGGCCTCGGTCTCGAAGACGAAGTCGAGCATCACGCCCGAGACGCTCCAGTGGGCGCAGGAGTTCATCCGCTCGTATGGTACGCGCGGCTAGGACGGCCGGCGACGGCCCCGAGAACGATGAGGAGAGCCCGAGGGCGGGGCGGGGCCTAGGCCCCTGCCCCTCGGGCGGCCGGAGCGGCCGATGGCCGAGCCCGAGCCGGGGGAGGCCCCAAGGACAGCGTTCCGCGAACGACTCCGGCGCGTGCTCGACCCCGGAGCCTGGTTCGGCCTCGGCGTGCTCGGGGCGCTCCTCTTCCTCATCGGGATCTACATTCCCGCCCTCGCGAGCTTCCCGGACTCCGCCGTGCTCCGCCTCCTCTTCGCGATCGCCGGAGGAGCCCTCGGCATGCTCGGGTTCTCCTTCTGGTGGGAGGGCCATGCCGAGCCCCCACGCCCACGCCGTCGTGGCCGCGCTAGCCCCGCGGACCAGCCTCTCTCGCATCCGTTCGGCCCCAGCTTTGAGGTCTATCGGCCTCCCCCCCGGAAGGAGGGTCCGCTGCTGCGCCGCGAACCCCCGTCGAACGAATAGCAGGAGCTGACTCGTGGCCGGCAGTTCTCGACGGAGGCTCGCGACGCCGTCCCGCGTCGTTCCCGCCCTCCTCCTCTGCCTCCTCGTCGCGCTGCCCGTGTGGGTGGGCGCCTCCTCGGCGCAGCACGTGGCACCTACGGCAGTCCGCGACCAATCCAACGCCGCGGCCACTGGGTCTGCTCAACCCTCGATCCCGACTCCTGCTGCCGGAATCACTTGCACGGGAGGGATTTACCCGGTGTACGCAACCGTCGGGGGGCTCGACCCAATCGCCCCGGGCTTCGCGCAGCAGACCCCTTGCCAGCTCGAATACGGCGGACACGACGAGGTGCACGGCACCGTCTCCTCCTCTCTTGCGAACTCCAGCGACCGGGCCATGTTCCCAATCCATCTGCCGAAGCTCGGCAACCCCGGAGTGAACACCCTCTTCGACGACCTCTTCGTAGGCACCGTCGTCACCGGGGACTCAGCTTCTATCGGGAACCAGTCGTACGCCGAGCTGCTGCTCCGGCCCGTGCCCGTGTCCGGCGGCGTGGACTACACTCCCATCGTCTCCGTATGGTCGGTTCACGCGAATCGCACCGCCGGCACGTGTGCGGCCGGCCTCAATTTCACGTGGTCCGGCGACTACGCGTGCGAGCTGCAGGAGAACAAGGTGAGCGGCGTGACCCTGGCGACGGCCGTGCGCGGCGGGGACTTCGTGAACGTGACGTTCCTCGGGACTCCCAAGGGGAGCACGGGGCTCACCATCTACCTCAACGATTCGACGCAGAGCTTCGGCGAGAGCGAGACCCTCTCCTCGACGAACACCGGGACGAAGACCTTCTCCCCCGCGTGGAGCTCGGCGTGCCCCGACCAGTGCAAGCTCAACTGGTCGTTCCCGTTCGGGCTTGCGTTCGGGTTCGACCTCTGCGACAATCCTCCGGTCTGCACCTCCTTCAACAACACGACGATGACGGGGAGCGCGCCCGTAACCTTCCTCGCCCCGCACTTCTGGAACGGGAGCGCGTACGCCGGGGACTACCGCTACTTTGCCCCCCAGTCGGACAGCGGGGCGTGCAG
>JAKIWX010000060.1 GCA_022749845.1 Thermoplasmata archaeon | reverse complement strand
GCTCATGCCTCCGTTATTCGAGCCGCCCTCACGAGTTACGAGCTAGCGGGAGCAGCCCAGCTCCTACCGGGGAAAATACGCGGGCTCGGGGTATATAGAGGCTCTCAGAGGGGCTCGAGTCGGAGGCGCTGCCTGCTACGGCCGGGCACGCGCGCCCGCGGCGGTCATCGATCGGAGCCAGACCTTCCCCTTCCGGAGCGTCCCCCAGCTCCGTCGCGTGACTAGGCGCAACTCGGGACCCGGGGCCGGTAGGGTTGAATTCCAACGGGTGCGGGCTTCTCCCACTTGCAGGTGCGCCACCTCGACGAGGGCCCGGCCCGAGGAAAGACGAATGACGCGTGGTCCCGGCAATCCGGGGAGGGGGGGCAGGCTCGCGCGCAACCGCGCCTCCAGCGCCTTCGGCGATAGGGGGGCGCCCGCCACCTCGAGACCGAGGTAGCGGGAGCGGAAACGAACCGGTTTACCGGACGAGGTCGATGACTTCCTCGGACTCACCAGCGGCGTAGCCTCCCTTCTGTCCTAGGAGGCTCTGGGCACGGACTCCCGTGATGATGAGGAGCACCTTCAAGGTGTTCTCCATCTCGGGCGAGTTCTCGACCGAGCAGCCCCAGATGATGCGGGCCCTCTTCGAGATCTTGGCTCCGACGAGCGCTGCGGCCTTCTCCGCCTCGGAGACGGTCATCGTCGGCCCACCGATCACGCGGACCAGTGCGCCCGTCGCGTCCTTCAATTCGACGCTGCCGAGCAGCGGGGAGGTGAGCGCCTCGGTGACCGCCTCGGTCACTCGGTCGGTCGCGCTCTCGCTCTCGCCGAGGCCGATGAGCGCAACCCCTCCGTCCTTCATGACGGTGAGGATGTCGGCGTAGTCGAGGTTCACGAGGCCGGGTCGCGTCACGATCTCGGTGATGCCCTTGATCGCGGTCATCAGGACCGCGTCCGCGAGCTTGAACGCCGAGTCGAGCGGCATCCGCGGGACGAGCTCGAGGAGCTTGTCGTTCTGGATCACGATAGTCGTGTCGCAGACGCGGCGCAGTCGCTCGAGGCCATCACGCGCCTGCTCCATACGGACCGCGCCCTCGGCCGAGAACGGGATGGTGACGACGCCCATCGTGAGGGCGCCGAGCTCCTTCGCGAGACGCCCGACGAGGTGTGCGGAGCCGGTGCCGGTACCGCCGCCCATGCCTGCGGTGATGAACGCGATGTGGGCACCGGTCAGGAACTGGCGTAGCTCCTCCTCGTTCTCGCGAGCCGCCTCCTCCCCGATCTCGGGGCGGGCACCCGCGCCGAGGCCTTTCGTGGCCCGGCGGCCGATGAGGATCTTGCGGGGAGCGTGGATCTGGAGGAGGTGCTTCGCGTCGGTGTTGATGGCGCACATCTCCGCGCCCTGGATCCCTTCCTCGACGCAGCGGTTGATCGTGTTGGACCCTCCGCCACCGCAGCCAACGATCCGGATGTTGACTTTGAGCGCCTCCGCGAGCTTCGCTAGCTCCTCGTCGTCCACACTAGTGTAGGCCCCGGGGGCCGCGGCCGGCTTCTTTTCCTCCGTGGTGGTGAGGCTCTGGTTCTCCTGATGCTTCGCAATCGCTTCCTGAATTATGGACTTCATTGCACGACTCCTTTCCCTGTTTGTCGGACGAGCGTCATACGCCCTGCGCGCACCATCTCGGGGTTTCCTACTTAAGGGTTAGGTTCGAGAGGTGAATGTCGCCGAGTCGGTTGTCGGACCGGCTGCCGTGCAGTCATCTTTCCGCCGTCCCCGGACGTCGAAGGACAAACTCCTAGGGAGTTCCTCCCCTTTGCCGGACGAACGCGAGAGTAGGGGGTTATCCGTGCGTGAAACGCTCCGCCCCGGAATGGCCGACATCCCTACCCTGATTCAACTTCTGAGTGCCGCGAGTACCATCGCCGTGATTCTCGGTGTGCCTTTCATTCTCCTACAACTTCGACAGAACGCACGAATCCTAGAGGTCTCCAATCGTCAGGTCGAGGTGATGATCCACCAGACCCGTTCGCAGGTGTTCCTCAACATCGCCCAGCGCCTGAGCGACCGGGAGTACGTCCTCCGCCGGAAGCTCGTCCGCGACCTGGTGGCCAAGTTCACGTCGACGGATTGGGAGGGCTTCGTCGACTCGAGCGACGCCTTCGAGATCCGGGCCTTCGCCGTCACGTACGAGGCCAGCGCGACCATGGCCCGCATTGGGATGATCGACGAGGGCACGCTCCAGAAAGCGCTCGGCTACTGGGTCGTATCGGACTGGCACGCGATCGAACCGGCGGTGCGGCAGCTCGAGCGTTCTTGGGGTGTTCCGGCCTACCCGAACTTCCGGTGGTTGGCGGAAAGCTCCGAGGCGTACCTTCAGCAGGTAAAGGGAGCCACCGGCTAGTAGGGCCAGCCATCGGACGCTCGGCCGCCGACCAAGGGGAGCTTGCGTGCAGACTCTCGGCCACGAGGAGACTTCTAGTGGTCCCCTTCGAGCTCCCGGATTGGAGTCGTCGCGAGGCGGGTGCAGGCCCTAGCGCGGCCCTTGGACGCGAGGGAGCTGTCTCGCGCGCCGAACGCCTCGAAGGGGAGTTAAGCCCGAACGGTGGTGGCGGGGCATGCCCCTCGAGTACGTCGGCATCCGAGTGAAGAACTTGCCCCGCTCGCTCCGATTCTACACCCGGGTGATGGGCCTGCGCGTTCGGAAGCGGGGCGACATTCGCAAGGAAGGAGGAGGGATTTGGGTGGGTCTCACGGATCCCCGTACGGGACACATGCTCGAGCTCAACTGGTACCCGCCGGGCTCCACCTTCGGCACACGTTTCAGCCCAGGGGAGGCTCTCGACCATGTGGGATTCCTGTTGGGGAATGTCTCGGAACGCCGACTCGAGACGGAGTACCGCCGCCTTCTCGCGGCCGGGGCACGCCCGACCGGAATCGCCCCCGCGGACACCGGAGGCTGGATGGCGTGCGTCAAGGACCCTGACGGAAACTGGGTCGAGATCTTCCGTCGCCCTACCCCCAGCGAACTCCACCCCAAGAAACTAGAGTCCCGCCTCCGAGCGGGCAAGCGACGTTGAAACGGCATGCTACGGCGCGCGACCGCCTCCTTCCTGCCGGCAGTGCCGTGAAGGGCAAGCCTGCCCACACTCGATAGAGGCTCTCGTGGCGAGAGAGGTGGGACTCGCTACGTGGTCCGCCCTTCCGGAGCTCACGGAGGACGACCGGCTCCTGGTCCCCGCGCTCGGGAGTCTCGGGCTGGAGGTCCGAGCGTGCGTCTGGGATGATCCTAGGGTGGACTGGGGCTCGCTCGTCGCTGCGGTAGTCCGCTCGACATGGGACTACCACCGACGTAGAGAGGAGTTCCTTGCGTGGGCAGAACGGTGCGCTTCTATCGTTCCGCTCTGGAACCCTCTGGAGATGCTTCGCTGGAACAGTCACAAGTCCTACCTTGCCCGTCTCGCGGAGAGCGGGATACCCATCGTCCCGACGGCCACGGGGAGGAAGGGGGAGACCCTCCGGGAGCTCGTTGCGCGCCTCGGGTGGACGGACATCGTAGTCAAGCCGGCGGTTTCGGCCGGCGCGGAATCGACCTTTCGAGTACCGGCGGAGGCAGTCGAGATGGCCGAGGAGCGCTACCGCAACGCCCTCTCGGTGGGCGAGCAGCTCGTCCAGCCGTACGTCGGTGAGATCGAGGAGGCCGGTGAACACTCCCTCGTCTACTTTGACGGGGTCTACTCCCACGCTGTCCGGCGCCCGCCGGGAGTTCTCGCCCGGGAGGCCGGAGCTCCGGTAGCCACCCCCTGGGAGCCCCCCGAAGCGGAGCGCGAAGTCGGCGAGCGGATCCTCCGTCTCGTTTCGCCAACCCCGCTCTACGCACGAGTCGATTTGGTTCCGTTGCGGACCGGAACACCCGTGCTCATGGAGCTCGAGCTCGTTGAACCGGCCCTGTTTCTTGCTGCTGATTCAAGTGCGCCCGAGAGGCTTGCCAAGGTGATTTCCGCCCGACTAGGCTAGGTCGGCCGGTCTCGGACGCCGAACAAGTTCGCCCGAACAGTTGGGGCAACGTCGCTCGAGGTCCCGGTAGCAACTGGCGCAGAAGCTGCACTCGAAGGTAAGGAGGTAGGCCTCTGCCGAAATAGCCAGCTGTGCCTTGCACCGTTCGCAGTCGGGCATCTTCTGAAGCGTCATGCCGATCCTTGATCTCCCCGGGAGTGGACCTGCGCGTCCGATATCGGTCGGAGTGGATGCGGGGAGACAGGGCTCTCCGGCTGCCCGCGGAGGAACTCCGCCGACCCGGTCGACCGAGCGCTAGAAGGCGTTGACGGCGAACCCGATCAGGAAACCCAGCAGTACTCCAGGGGAGCTGCGGCTCAGCTGGAGGGCGGAGCTATCGGGGGTCGCAGCCGGGCGGAAGGCCAGCCGGACATTCGGGAGGACCCCGTACAGAGTCGCCCCGATCGCGAGGCCCTCGAACAGGAAGTCGAGCAGGTTCGAGTTGTAGTAGTACCCTGCGCCGACGCTCCGCGGCAACCGTCGAGGCTTCCCCTCGGCGCCCCCGAATGGTCCCGGACTTGGTTCAACCTCCTCCGAACGTAACGATCGCATCCGTGGCGAACCCAAGTATGAATCCAACCACGACCCCAGCCCATGCAAAGCTTCGCGTCTCACGGGCCATCATCGGCCGGATCATTTCCAGGACCACGTAGACTATTGCTCCCGCGGCGAGGCCGTAGAAGAGCACAGAAAGGAAACTGCTGTGGAACTGACTCCCTACGATCGTGCCGACAAAGGTCGGCCCGCCGCCGACGATTCCAAGCAAGAAGAGTCGGGCTGGACTGTACTGACGTCCGGCGATGAGACCTGGACCGAGGATTCCGAACCCCTCCGTCGAGTTGTGGGCCGCAAACCCAATGACGAGGACCGTACCCGCCGCCACGGCTCCTCCAGCGTAGGCGGTCCCGATCGCGAGCCCTTCGGAAAAATTATGGAGGCCGATTCCCACGGCAATCATGGTTGAGATCGCCAGAGGATCGATTTCAAACGGTCGGATTGGCAGATCGCTTGGGATCGGAGCTCCCGACGAAGAACGGCGGGCGCGCGAAAGGTAGGCGCGTTCGAACAACCCCAAGGAGAGGAATCCGATGCTCCATCCGGCGAGCAAGATCCCGATGGCCAGAACCGCGAGGGTTCCGCTGGAGCCACCTTGGGCCGGGATGAACTGATTGATCAGCTCGTTGGCATTCTTCAGTACGTCGTAGAAGAGGAAGAGGAGGATCCCCGCGGCGAGGGCGCTCAGAAACGCGCGAGTACTGTTCGATGACCGTCCACGAAGGCCGTAGGCCAGCCCAAGGAAAATCGTGAAACCGGCGGTCGCACCCAGCCCGAGGACTTGCCACTCGCTTGGCCCGGCCAACAGCCCACCGAATTTCCCCACCTCGGTGTGCGCATATAGGTTTTCTGCATGTGAGTCCGCTACAGCTCGTGTTCACATTACGAACACTCATATGGGCGAGGAACTTGGCGCTCCCATGGATCCCACACCCCGTTCCGGGGCGCGGTGGGTCGCGCTTGCCCAGGCCATGATCGCCCGGGAGTTGATCGAAGGGCTGGGACTCTCCACCCGGCGTGCCGCCGAACTCCTAGGAGTGGCACCGTCGGCCGTCTCTCAGTACCTCACTGGTCATCGCAGAAACCAACTCCTAGCCGAATTCGGAACGATCCCCTCGCTGACGACCATCGCCCACCGTGCGGCGGTCACTCTCTCGTCGGGCGCGAAGTCGGCAACACCCTCCATCTTGCTCGTGCTTGAAGCCGCCGCCAAGATCGCTCAGGAGGCGGGGGTCCGTGATGCACGCTCACCGCCGAAGCGGAACGTGTCCTCCATAGACCGGAGGATCCTGCGGCAACTGAGGGACCGTGTGACCACCGAGCAGGAGGCCGTCACTGCGTCCATGCATCTGGCTCAGAAGGCTAGGGACGAGCTCACTCGAGCTGTTTTTCGTCAGATCGCCTCCGACAGTCTCCGACATGCCGAGATCGTGGCCTCGCTGGCGGTCTATCTGGAGTCGGGGACGAACCGGAGCGTCGCGAGCGGAGTCGAACGCTCGGACGTTGAGGCCATGATCCTCCGGGAAAACGAGGCCGAGAAGGAGGGGAGCGAAGGGATGATGGGCGGCCTAGGAGGAGTGATGAAGCTTCTGGCCCAGAGCATGGCGGACGACGAGAAGAAACACGAAAGCCTGTTGAGGGGGTTGCTCGCCGAGGGGTTCGCGGCCGACGCCTCCGCCTCTCGTCCCGCGACGGTCGACGTCCGCGCTCGACGTCGCGCGTGAGCTCCGCCGTTAGACGAAAGAGGGATGTAGTCACCCCTTTCGTGGCGGCCGGAGCGAACGGTGGTCTCCTCACCTCAGGACGAAGGTCGCGAGACCGTTTCGGCGACGCAGGCACTCCGTGCCGCGCTTGCCGGCCTCCTCGTGCTCCTCGGCCTCCAGTATCTCCTCGGAATGTGGGTGAATCTCTACGGGAGCTTCCCATCGGGTCCTCCGTCCCTCGGCCGCGCACTGATCGATGGGAACGACGCTCCTCTTGCGGCCCACGTTGTTCTCGCCCTCGCGTTGCTGTTCCTCGGCCTCGTGGCGCTCGGGTACTCCTGGTCGCTACCACCGCGGAGGCTCCGGTATCTCTCGGCGACCGGATTGCTCGCACTCCTTGTCGCGTCGGCCGGCGGCGTGGCGTTCGTCTACTCCACCTACTCGAGCGCGCCGTCCTCCTATCTGATGGCGGCTGCCTTTCTGGCCGCTGCGGCCTCCTACGGGACGGCCTTCGGGACGGTTGCCGACGCGGGGGAACGCGGCCCGACCGGCCCACGGGCGGATCGGCTCACCGAGGCACCGTGAGGAGAGAAGGCCGCGAATGCCGACCGGACCCGGGACCTCCTGCAGCGGTCTTCTTCGACCTCGACGATACCCTGTTCGACCACACGGGCACGGTTCGCGGCGCGCTTCGGGCGGTTCGCGGCCGCTCCTCCGTGCTCCACAAGATCTCGCTCGAACGCCTCCTCCAGCGGTACCTTGGGCTGATCGAAGAGACCTATCCCGAGGAGCTGGCGGGTCGCCTCTCTGCAGTCGACTCCCGCAGCGAGCGGTTCCGTCGGCTGGTCGAGGAAGCGGGGGGGCGTGCCGGCCCCACCGAGGCCGCCGAGCTCTCCGCGTTCTACCGTGAGACGTACCAGCGCTCGCGTCGAGAGATGCCCGGGGCCCACAAGCTGCTAGCCTCCTACCGGAAGGACGGCACGCAGGTCGGGGTCATCACGAACAACCGGGAGGAGGAGCAGGTGGAGAAACTCGAGTTTCTTGGTCTCGCCTCGCTCGTCGACCACCTCGTCACGTCCGAGGCGGCTGGATACGCCAAGCCCGATCCTAGGATTTTCCAGGAGGGGCTCCGCCGCGCCGGAGTGCTACCCTCCGAAGCACGGATGGTCGGAGACAGCTGGGCGGCGGACATCTTGGGCGCGGCCTCGGCGGGGCTACCGGCCATCTGGTTCGACCGAGAGGCTGCCGAGGCTCCTCGGACGCCCCAGGTCCCGAGGATACGCTCCCTTGCGCCGGTCCCGAGCGTCCGGCGGCGCATCGCGAGCTGGAGAGGATCCTATCTCCCTCGGCGGGGGCGCATCGGCGGAAATCGCCGGCCGAAGGAATAATAGCAGGGGTCCTCACCTGAATCGGTGGACCGGACGTGAGCGCGGGGGAAGGATTCTTCACCGGACGGTACGGTCGCCGGCACCTGCTCATGGTGGCAGGGGCGATCGTGATCGCGGGGGTCGTCATCGGCTCCGCATCGTTCTTCTACAACCATAGCTCCTCGGCGAACGTCACCGTCTCGAGCGCCGTGGCCTACCTCGAGCAGGGGAAGGACGCGCAGGGATTCTACTGGTTCGGGGTCGGGCAGGTCAACTTCACTTCCGGGTTCCCGTTGAGCGTGGGCGTCGGGGGGAGCTTCACCCTCTCCCTGAACCTCGGGAACGACGACTCCATCAGCCACCGCGTGGTCGAGTTCACTACGAACACCCCGTTCAAGGTGCTCTCGAGCAGCCCGGTCACGCCGGTCGTGTACGGTGGCTTCGAGGACGGGACCATTGTGGTCACCGTCCAGGCGCCGAGCTCCTCCGGGAGCTACGCGCTGAACGTAACCGCGGTCTGCCAGTGAGCCGGGCCCGAACAACTTAATCCGCCACCACCCTCGGGGGAGCGTGGAGGAGTACGACGCCTCCATCGACGCCGAGGTAACCCGGGCGTACGAGGTGGCCTCCGCGGCCCGCCGACTCGGGCTTGACCCGGCGCCCTCCGTGGAGATCCCCCGCGCCCAGGACATGGCGATGAGGGTGGAGAAGCTG
Organism: Thermoplasmata archaeon; assembly: GCA_022749845.1. Taxonomy (GTDB): domain Archaea; phylum Thermoplasmatota; class Thermoplasmata; order Lutacidiplasmatales; family UBA184; genus JAKIVR01. Next base: position 1,485 of record JAKIWX010000060.1, on the reverse strand, counting down.
CTCGGCCACCTCCACCTCGACGGCATCTCCTCGGAGATCCGGGAGCTCGGCGAGCGGCTCCCTAGGGAGGAGACGGCGGTCGAGATGACCCGCCGGCTCGCTCGCGAGGACGGCCGTGGACTCAGTCTCGAGGCGCGGCTGGACCGCGCCCTCCGCGTCGGTCTCGCCATTCTTACCGAGGGGATCCTCGTGGCGCCGCTCGAGGGCCTTGCCGAGGTCCACGTACGCGGAGAGGGGACGGAAGCTTCGTATCTCGAGCTCTACTACGCGGGCCCGATACGCGCCGCCGGGGGCACAGCCCAAGCGCTCTCCGTTCTGCTCGCGGACCTCGTCCGCCGCGAAGCGGGGCTCGGTCCGTACCGTCCGATGCCCGCGGAGGTGGAGCGGTACAAGGAGGAGATCCCGCTCTACAAGCATCTCCAACACCTCCAGTACGTCCCTACCCCTGAGGAGATCGAGACCGTCGTTCGCGGCGTCCCCGTAGCGATCTCGGGAGAGTCGACCGAGGGGGAGGCGGAGGTGAGCGGCTTCCGCGACCTCCCTCGGGTGGGGACGAACGGGATCCGCGGGGGCGCCTGCCTCGTCATCGCGGAAGGGCTCTGCCAAAAGTCGGCGAAGCTCCGCAAGATCGTCGACAAGCTCGGGCTTTCCGGCTGGGAGTTCCTCGAGAAGCTGGGCCGCCACGGGACGGGTGAGGACGACCGCCCGAACGAGCCGAAGTACCTGCGCGAAGCGCTCGGGGGCCGGCCCGTGCTCGCCTACCCGAGCCGGCCCGGCGGTTTCCGGCTCGTCTACGGCCGGGCGCGCACGACCGGTCTGGCCGCGCTTGCGATGAACCCCGCCACGATGGTGGTCCTACGGCACTTCGTCGCGGTCGGGACGCAGCTGAAGCTAGAGTACCCGGGGAAGGCGACGGCGGTCGCGTTGTGCGATACCGTGGAGGGACCGCTCGTCGAGCTCGAGGACGGCACGGTGGTGGGGGTGCACGACGCGCCGTCGGCGGAGGCGCTCCTTCCGCGGGTGCGCCGGATCGTCGACCTGGGGGAGCTCCTCGTGCCGTTCGGGGAGTTCCTCGAGAACAACCATGCGCTCGAGCGCGGCGGCTACTCGCTCAGCTGGCATCTCGAGGAGCTGCGTGCGCGGGCGGCCCCCATCGACGAGCGGGCGCTACGGCCGACCTACGCCGAAGCACTCGCCGACTCGGGACGGTGGGGCGTTCCGCTCCATCCGAGGTTCGTTCTCTTCTGGCACGACCTCACCTCGCCCGAGATCGGTCGGCTCTCGCGGCATGTCGAGACCTCCGGTCGCTGGTGGGACGGCGCGCTCGAGCTCTCCGCCGACGCCGAATGGAAAGAGCTGCTCCTCCGGCTGGGGGCGGCCCACGCCCCGACGGGGGAAGGAAGGATCCGGGTCGAGACCCTCGCCGCGGAGGGACTACTCGGAGGATTGGGGCTCGCTTCGGAAGGGGAACGAATCTACCGTCGC
>JAKIWX010000006.1 GCA_022749845.1 Thermoplasmata archaeon | reverse complement strand
CGAATCGAGAAGGTGTGGGGTCCCGCCGAGTCGACCTGGACGCTGAAGCCGTTCAGGACCAGGCTTCCGGTGCTGTTGCTCGTGGTCAGGACCTGGAACACCGAGCTCCCGATGCTCGGGTCGGTGATGACGAGGCCAGGTCCGACGGAGCCCTGGGGAATCGCGTAGATCTGAACGCTCCCCTCCTCCACGCCCGAGCTCCCGGGGATGTTGTTCACGAAGCTCTGGGAGTTCCCCGGGGCGGTGAAGGAGTCGGTGCCCGTGCCGGCTGCCACGGTGACCGGCACGACCGCGGCGATGAAGGTGAAGCCGCCGCTCCCGCTCGTGAAGTAGTCGTCCCCCCAGATGTTCCAGGGATCCCCGAACGGATAGTACCACGACGGCTGGAGCGTCCGGGGGATAGCGGTCCCCGTCACATCGAAGCCGTTCCAGTGGAGGCCCGCGGCCCCGTAGGTGAAATGGTTCGCGTTCGGGTCGTAGAAGGCGTGAGTGGTCTGGAGCGGGACGTTCGGGTCGGAGATGTCGATCTCGAAGGTGCCGTTCGAGAGGGTCTGCTCGCCGAAGGCCACGACGGCGTGCAGGTCGTTCCAGCCGAGCCCCATCGTCACGGGGTAGCCGAGCTCCAGGTAGCCGAGCAAGCTGTTCCAATTCCCGTGGAGGCTCGTGGACCAGAAGTGCCACGGCGCCTCGGAGTTGCTCGGGTCGTGCGTCTGGTGCTGCATGATGGCGAGGGTGGTGCCGTTGAGCGCGTTCGAGGGAGAGGTCGCGGCCAGGAGCGAGCTCGTCGATGGCGCCGCGACGGGAAGGTACGGGTTCCCTCCGTAGCCCCGGATGTCGTGCATCCAGTAGAGGATCTCCGAGCTCGAGATGCCGAAGCAGTTCCCGCCCGCCCAGTAGCTCGGGTAGTTCGCGAACCGGTACGTGTCCCGCGGCGGGTACCAGTCCCCGACCATCACCGAGCCCACGCTCACGGTGGTGACGAGGTTCACCACGTGGCTCGAGGCGTCGGTGACGGTGGCGCGGGGCATGAAGTTCTGGCTCTGGGAGTACGTGTCGCTCGCGTTCGCGTAGGCGACGGTCGTGCTCACCTGATCGGGGGTGCCGTCGTCGAAGCTGATGTCCACCGAGTACGGCTGGATTCCACCTACGGCATGCACGCTGAGCACGGTGCTCAACGGCACGTCCCCCTTGAAGGGGTTGGCGACGAACGTGGCGGTCAGAGGCGCCGGCGCAGGTTGGGACCACGGGCCGAACACCCAGGTGTCGTTGACGTTCTGGAGGGGGGAGCACGTGCCGGTCTCCCCGCCGAACAGCACGGCGAAGTTCGCGTTCGAGTCGAAGGTGAGGCCGAAGCCGTCGCGCGGGCTCGGTCCGTAGCTACCGGTCTTGATGTCGTACTGTTGTCGCCATAGGCCGCTCGCGTAGCTCCAGGTGTCCCCGAGAGCGGAGCACCCCTCGGGATTGGTCCCGCCGAAGAGGAGCACCTGCCCGAGACCGAAATCGAAGTCGGCGCCCGCGAGCTCGCGGTCGATCGGCGGCGTGAGCGCCTTCGTGTTCGTCCAGTTCCCTGCCGTGAACGACCAAGTGTCGGCAAAGCCCTGTCCCGGTTGTCGGGTGCCACCGAAGAGGAGGACCGAGTGTGCCCCCTCGTCCCAGCTCTCGGAGCCGAAGTAGCGAGCCTGGGGGGAGAGCTTCGGGTGGGCTTGGAGCCAGGAAGCGCCCGAAAAGGTCCAAGTGTCGTTGTAGTTCGTGGTGAGGTCCTTCCCCCCGAACAGCACGGCGTAGCCGTCCTTGTAGTCGTAGGCGAGCGAGGCGCCCGCCCGGGGCGCGGGAGTGGGGAGCCCGCTTACCGCCGTCATGCTCCAGGCGCTTCCGTTCCAGAGCCAGCTGTCCCCGAGGAAGGTGGCCCCGCTCGACTCTCCGCCGAACAGGAGGAGCCCCGCGGGGAAGAGGTTGAACGACATCGACGCGTGGTAGCGCGCCGGGGGCGAGATCTTGAGGGTGGGGGTCAGGTTCGTCCAGGTGAAGTGCTTGAACTCCCAGGTGTAGCCGACCGCGCCCGAGCTCGAATCGAACCCGCCGAACAGAATAATGCTCTGGGTGCTAAGATCGTACGTCATCGTGGAGTAGGCGAGCGGCGGCGGCGAGACCGGATTCAGGACCGAGATATCGGTCCAGACGTCGAAGTTGTCCAGCTTGGGCGACGCCACCGAGGCGCACGACCTGATCGGGACGCAGCTTGCTGCGGGGGTCCGTAGCTGGGACCCACCGACGGGGATCGAGGGCTGATGGGCGGAGCCCGACGCATCGGCTCTCGGTCCAGCCAGGACCGGAGGTTGGGCGCTCCCAGCACGGTGCGGCCCGAGGCTCAGTCCGGGAAGGAGGAACAGGACTACCAGGGTTAGGGCGAGGGCGGTTGGGGCCCGAAGAGGGCTTCGCCCTCGAGCGAGTTCGGATGGCATCGACGCCGGAAGCTTCTCCTACTATACAGATGCGCCAGCCGGTCGAACGGGCCGTTCAGGCCTTCAGGCGGGCTAGTACGGTCGTTCGGAGGTGTCCGGTCTCGGCGGTCTTGTAGAAGCCGCCTGCCAAGCGACCGCCAGGTCCGACGGGATCCTCGTTCCGCTCGGGACGGGAGAGCCCTCGGGGAGGACCGCAGGGACCAAGCCCGGGGTGCAGGAGGTGAGCCCGAACGCGTAGAGCTTGTGGTTCCTGGCGCCGATAACGAGCTCGCCGTGGGAGATGCTCGCTGGCCCCCACGAGTCGACGTGCTTCGTCGTGTTGAAGTGGAACAGGAGTGCGCCGTTCGAGGCGTTGAGGACGTAGAGCTCCATTCCCGCCCCGAAGGCGAGCACTCCATCCGAGTAGATGGGCGCGCTGATGACCGCGCCCGTCGTGATGGGGCGTTGCCAGACGGGATGGCCCGTCCCCGCGACGAACGCCTGGATCGACCCGTTGTAGTGGGTGCCGCTCAAGTTGGTGCGGGAAGTGCCCACATAGATGCGGCCCGCCCCCAACGAAACGGGGCCCAGGTTCGGCGCGCCGACGACGGGCGAGGGGAGGGCGACAGTGTGGTTCCAGACGGGTCCGTTCCCCAGCTGGCTCTGATTCCATGCATACAGGATGCCGTTCTTGTTCGAGGCGACCACGAGCGGACTTCCCGTGCTGCTCGTGAACAGCAGTGGGGTGGCCCCGAAATCCCCGTCCGTCGAGATCTGGGAGACGGGGACCGCCCAATGCCCCGTGAGCGCGAGCGTCGTCGCGTTGAAGGAGAGGATGGACTCCCCAAAGACCGAGCCCGACGCTCCCGGATTTCCCGTCGTCACGAACACAGTCTTTGTCACGGAGTTGTAGGCAGGCGAGGTCCAAATCGTCCCCCCGAGCGTCCCGTTCGCCGTGGTGTTGAAGAAGTGGACGCGGGCGTGCGTGGCGAGCGAGATCTGGAGCAATCCTCCGGCGACGTTGGCGTCGACATCGCTCGAAATGCCGAGGTAGATGAATCCGTTCGCGACGAGCGGGCTCCCCCAGTTGTAGTACCCCTTGCTCGTGTTCCCGGTGAGCACCTTCCACAGGGTGTGCCCGGTCGAGGCGTTGAGCGCGTACAGGAAGGAGTTTCCCCCTCCGACGTAGAGGACGCCCTTGGCGACGGTCGCCGAGGAGGTGATCCCGAGCGGGTAGGGGCCGTTGGTGTCGACACCGAGGTTCGCCTTCCATTTCACGTGCCCCGTGGTGGCGTTGAAGGCGTACTCGTACCCGTCCCAGGAGCCTTCGTAAATGAGCCCGTTCACGATGGCGGGGTTGGCAACGACGGGCCCGCCGGCCGTGAAGTTCCAGAGCGGGACGAGCTTGGACGCGGAGCTGGGCGAGATCGTGCGCTCGTTGATCGTGTTCGCCTGGCGTGTAGCCTCCGCGAGATAGGTCGTCCAGTCTGTTCCAGGGCAGCGGGAGAGGGTGGGCGGAGCAACCTGGGGCTCAGGTCTGCCGGCGCTCAGGACGGCTCCGAGTCCGCCGCCGGGAAGCGCGAGGAGCAGGACCGCAGCGAGGGCTACGAGTACTACCGAGGTGCGTTGAGCTGGGCGTGGGACTCGGCAAGCCGGAATCGGGCGACGAGCGGAGCGGTCTCCAGCACCTACGCCGTCCGTAAAGAATCCACGGGGATCGTCGGCAGGCTCCATCGGGTGCGTAGGAGAAAGAGGAGACGCATAACCCTCACGCACAAGAGAAGCGGGAGGAAGCCGGGCTCCCCCCCGGCCCGCAACGCCAGTGGTTCGGCGCCGGAGCGAGCCGAGCGGCAGGTGGCGCCTGGTTTTCCTAGAGAAGGGCGAGTTCTTTCCCCGCCTTTTCGAACGCGGAAATTGCGAAGTCGACGTCTTCCGGCGTGAGCGCCGCGTTCATGATGGTGCGGATCCTGGCCCTGTCCTTGGCGACCATGGGGAAGATGATGGGCAAGGCAAAGACCCCGAGTTCGAACAGGCGCTGACTGAGCCGCTTCGCCACACTGCTCTCGCCGACGAGGACCGGGGTAATGGGGGTCTCGCTCCGCCCGATGTCGAATCCGAGGGCGGCCATCGCCTTCTTGAACTGCCGCGTTCGCTCCCAGAGCCGCTGGACGTGCTCCGGCTCCCTCTCGAGGACCTCGACGGCAGCGAGGCAGGCGGCCACCACCGCGGGCGGGTGGGATCCGCTCAGGAGCCAGGTCCGGGACTTGTTGTACGCGAAGTTGACGAGGTCCCGCGAACCCGAAACGTGGCCGCCTACGACGCCGAACGCCTTCGAGAAGGTGCCCATCTCCACCTGGACCTGCTCGCGGGAGAGGTGGAAGTGGGAGACGATCCCCCGGCCGCCCTCGCCGAGGACCCCCTCCCCGTGCGCGTCGTCCACGTAGACCATCGCCCCGTGGCCCGAGGCGAGCGCCGCGATCTTGTCGAGAGGGGCGATGTCGCCGTCCATCGAGAACACACCGTCGGAGATGATCAGGACGCGACGGTAGCTCGGGGAGTGGCGCTCTGCCTCAAGGAGGACCCGTTCCAGGTCGGCCGGGTCGGCGTGCTTGTAGACAGCGCGCTCCGCCCGTGAGAGGCGGACCCCGTCGATGATGCTCCCGTGGTTCAGCTCGTCGCTCACGACGAGGTCCCCCTCGCCCACGAGCTGGGGGATGAGCCCCGAGTTCGCGGCGAACCCGGTCTGGTAGACGAGGGACGCTTCGGCGCCCTTGAATCGCGCGAGCCGACGCTCGAGCTCGGCGTGCAGGTCCATCGTCCCGGCGATCGGTCGGACGGAGCCCGACCCGACTCCGTGCGTCCGCACGGCCTCGATCGCCGCCTCCTTGAGGGCGGGGTGGTTGCTCAGCCCGAGATAGTTGTTCGAGCAGAACATGAGTACCTTCTTTCCTTCCACGATCGACCAGGGGGCGCTCGCACCGTCCAAGATGCGGATCTTCCAGTCGAGGTCAGCGTGGACCAGCTCCTCGTACTCGCTTCGAAGGAAGGAGGTCGGGTCTCGCACGGGGCTCACCACTTGGCGAGGAGGGAGACCTTGGCGGCTTCGCTCGAGCGGATGAGCTCCATCGCCCGCGGGAGCTCGGAGATCGGGACGCGGTGGGTGATGATACGGGCCATCTTGTCGCGGAAGCTCGGGCTCGCGAGTAGCCCTTTCACCGTGTACCAGGTCGCGAACATTCTCCGGCCGAAGATGCCGTAGACCCGCGCCGCGCGGAAGATGATCGCGTCGTCGACGTTGAGGGGAACCGGGCGGTCGAAGAGTCCGAGCAGCGAGACCCTTCCTCCCAGGCGGAGAGCCTCAAAGACGAGCGGTAGGGAGCTCGGGTGTCCCGACATCTCCGTGGCGACGTCGACGCCGTAGCCGCCGGTCGCCTCACGAATCCGCTCGGCGAGGTTTGCCCCCTCGGTCTGCGGATTCAGCACGAGGTCGGCGCCCATCTGGTGCGCGAGATCCGAGCGCACCCGATTCACCTCGGTCGCGATGACACTTGACGCCCCGAACGTCTTGGCGACTGCGATGGCGAGAAGCCCGATGGGGCCGCAACCGGTGACGAGCACGTTCTTGCCGGCGAGGTCCTCCACGTTGTCCTCGGGCAGGAGGGCATGGACCGCATTCCCGAGCGGCTCCTGGATGGAGGCGAGCGAGGGGTCGAGCGCGGGATCGTTCTTCCACGCGTTCGCTTCGGGTAGCACGGCGTACTCGGCGAACACCCCGTCCCGGTCGACGCCCAGTACCTGGACGTTCTCGCAGATGTGCATCTTGCCGGTCCGGCATTGGTAACAGGTACCATCCGCGATGTGCGTCTCGGCGGAGACGTGATCGCCGACGGCCAGGCTCTTTACGCGGGCACCGACCTCTACGACCTCGCCGCTCAGCTCGTGCCCGAGGATCATCGGGACCCGCTTGATGCGGCCCTCGGCCCACGCGTTCCACTCCCAGATGTGTACATCCGTCCCGCACACGGAGGCCGCCCGAACGGCCACGAGTACCTCGTCCTCGGTCGGGATGGGGTCAGGAACCTTGGCCAGCTCTCCGCCGGGCCCCCGAGCCGTCTTGACGAACGCCTGCACGACTTGCTCGACCGACCGAAGGATTCTCATCCATAAGCGTTGAGGCGAGGCCCCGGAATACTGCGGGCCGCGCGCGTCACGCCTGCGTCGTGGACCGGCGGGCTGGGCGCTTCCCACCGCGGAAGCCGGCGTCCGGTCTGGCTACGTTGCCGGGGGCGGACCGGGAGGGGTGGTTCCCGGAGGTCGTACGTGGGGGAGGAGCTCCGTTCGGACAAACTCTCGGAACGAGGGGTCGAACCAGCTCTCCATTTTGGCCTCGACCCACTGCCTCCCAAGTTCGCCGTACTGGAACACGTTGCGCATCCACTGGAGCCACCCGGCCCACTCGTTGTCCTGCAGGATCTTCCGCTCGCGCATGTGGTGGAGGTGGGCGCAGAAGAAGAGCACGTAGTAGGTGAACGGGATATCGGCCCCTGTCACCGTGGGGGTCTGGTAGATTGACTGGACGAGGTGCGGTTTCTCGATCAAGATCTCGCCGATCCGGTGGAACTTCTCGTCGATGTCGTTCAGCACCCGGGTCTCGAGGTCGGTCGTGAACGCTTGGATCTGCCGCCGTGAGAAGTAAACGGTCATCACGAGCGCCCCTATGATCGCGATGGTCTGGACCACGCTGAGAAGGTCGGCGAAACCGAGATCGGCCATGGCGGGAGAATCCGGCGCCGCCCTTCAGGGTTGAGGACGCGCCGGGGCGACCGGGAGGGCCCGCGTCGATACGCCTAAGGCCCCAGAGGATCGTGGCCAACCGCCGATGGAGCTCAGGGTCGGCTGCTCCTCCTGGACCTCCCCTGCCTGGACGGGCCGATTCTATCCCGAGGGGATCGCGGACGGGGACCGGCTCGCCTTCTACGCGACGAAGTTCAACACGGTGGAGGTGGACTCGACCTACTACGCCGCCCCGAATCCCTACGTCGTCAGGGGCTGGGCGAAAAAGACGCCGGACGGCTTCCGGTTCGCGCTCAAGCTCCCGCGCGATCTATTCGACGCGAAGAAGGATCTCTCGCCCGAGGCGATCTCCTCCTTCGTCGAGTGCGCCCGCCTCCTCGGCCCAAAGCTGGGCCCGATCGTGGCACAGTTCGCCCCGTGGTTCCGCGCCCCTCCCTCGCTCGACCGGGGGAATGCCCTCTACCTCACCCGCTTCGTCGAGGCCCTGCCGCCCGGCCCGCAGTACGTGCTGGAAGTGCGGGAGAAGGGCTGGTTCACGGAGGCAGGGCTTGCGTGGCTTGGCCGCCTCCTGGGGGAGCGGAAGATCGCACTCTGCTGGTCGAGCCTCACCTTCGTGGACGTGCCCCCCGTCGTCACGGGCGACTTTGCCTACCTTCGGTTCATCGGCGACCACGAGACGGTTCCGTCGGACCTCCACGGGGAGATACGGGTCGACCGGACGAGCGACATGAAGCGGTGGGCCGAGACGCTCCGCACCTCGGGCCTTCCGGACGCCTGGGCGTTCTTCAACAACCATTTCGAAGGGTTCGGACCCACGTCGGCCGAGCGGTTTCAGGCGCTAATGAGGTAGCCTCACTCATCGGCTCGCAACTGCCCCGGGTCCAATCGCGGGGTGAAGGCCAAGCCCTACCCGCCGTAGCCTGGGGACACGCGGGCAGGCGTACCTCGACTCTGGAGGCTTCACCATCCGCGGCTCGTACCCCTCCGAGCGGCGACCGGACCAGGGTCCCGGCGCGACGACCATGGGACAGGGAGGGTTCCCCACCGACACATTGGCATGACCGGACCTTCGTCCGCTGCCCCTCACTCGGCTAGAAGCGACGGGAGTAAACGTCGGCCAAGAAGTTGGAGCGAAGTCGGTACCTTCGACCGCGCTTCTCTCCTTGAGCCTCCAGCAGTCCCGCCTTGAGGAGCTCGTTCAACGCGCTCCAAAGGGCCGGTTGACTGTACTTCACCGGGTTCGGGTACTCCCCGCGGCTGAACCAGCCGCCATCCCCCGAGAGAATCCATCGGAGCAGCGTGCGAGTACTTTCGCGTGAGAACCTCGACACGAGTGGTCCCAGGTTGGCCTGCTTGGCGGCGGTCTTGTACGCGGTTTCTACCTCTCCGACGAAGTACCTCGTCCAAAGCGAGTAACTCTCTCCAGAGTTGGTCGATCCCAAGAAATCGTAGTAGTGGTCGCTCGTTCGAAAGAATCGAGTGTCGAGCGGGATTAGGGGAGCTCTTCGGCAACCAAGATCTGTCAGCAACGCGATGTTCAGGAATCGGCCGATGCGGCCATTCCCGTCCATGAAGGGGTGAATCGCTTGAAACTCGGCGAAGAAGAGGGACGCAGTTATCGGAGGGAGCAAACCGTACCGATTGTCGCGATACCATCGGAGCAGGGCATCCAATTCCCCCGCCGTTCGTTCGGGCGGGGTGGGGGTGAACCGTAGAGAATCCGAGCCCGTGTTCACGATGTAGTTCTGGCGAGGCTTCAGAACTCCGACCCATTCTGACTGTAGGACGTCTTCGAACAATCGCTTGTGGAGGGCGCAGAGACCCTCCACCGTGAGTTCGAGAGCTCTTGCCCTCCCTAAGGTAGTGTACTCCTTCGCCAGCTTCAGTACACCAAGTTCAGACGGGGTAGCGGGCTTACGCCCTTCCAGGAGCTCGCGGGCCCGATTCAACTCGACGGTTTCCCCTTCAATGCGGAAGCTGCTGACTGCGTTGCGAACCCGGGACATCCCGAGCAGAATCTCATGGATCTTTGGGGACAACAGGCGCGTCTCGAGGACCCCGTCCAATCGAAGGCAGCTGACGGCGGGTCTCCCGATGTCGTCACCAACCCCTAGGCGAGGGTGGAATCCCGCCGATGTGTCGGGCTTCAACGATGGCATCAATGCTTATCATGAATTAGACATACTTAGAGTTATCATAAGCGAACTGAACGATGGCCCGCTCAACGACCTCCTCGTGAGATCCTCGCCCTTTCCACCCGAAGGCGAGAGCCGGCAAGATAGAGTTCAACTTCGATGGGAGCAGTCTTCTCGGGTGCGGCAAGGGATTCGAACTTTTCGGTGATGTCCCCTCCGACACGGCTGAGACGGGGGTTACCCGATGCTAGAGGGATTTCGATACTTTATTGTGTGTGAATCGGGCCTCTAGTTGACAAGCCTACGTCGGAGTGCCCGAAGCTCGGGCAGGTCCAAGGCCTCCTTCATGTCGGCACAGGAAGGGCCGGAACACCGGCAGAACACCGCTCCGTGGACCCGCGCGCCGGCGACGCGGCTAGCCCTCTCGTTACTCGCGCTGGGAGGGTCGTACTTCCTCGCGGGAAAGCTCGGGCTCCTCCTCGCCGTCGGGAACTCTAGCGTCTCCGTGGTCTGGCCTCCCACGGGCATCGCCATCGCGGCCCTGCTGCTCGGCGGAGCCGAGCTCTGGCCGGGAGTCTTCGCGGGCGCCTTCCTTGTCAACCTCACCACCACCTGGGATGTGGGAAGTAGCCTCGGTATCGCCTCCGGCAACACCCTCGAGGCCGTGGTGGCCGCGTTCCTCGCGGTCCGCCTCGCCTCGGGACGTAATGCGTTCACGCACCCGAGGCGCGTCCTCACCTTCGTCCTCTTCTCGGGTCTTCTGGCCTCGACGGTCGCCGCCACGATTGGCACCACGAGCCTCCTCCTCGCGCACCTCGCCTCGCCAGGGAGCTTTCTGGGCGTCTGGGCACCGTGGTGGCTGGGGGACGCGATCGGTGCCATCGAAGTGACCCCCCTCGTCCTCGCCGTCGCCCAACGGGTCTCGAGCCCTGCACCTGTGCTCGATCGCCCGGGAGCGGCCGAGGCCCTGGCGGTGGGGACGCTCACCCTCCTCGTCGCCCTGCTCGTGTTCGCCCGCAGTCCGAGCGCCCTCCTCGGCGGCTTCCCGCTGATCTTCCTCGTAATCCCTCCCGTCGCATGGGGCGCCGTCCGCTTCGGACAGCTCGGCGCCACCGCCTCGGTGAGCACCGTCTCGGCCGTCGCCATCGTCGCCACCGTGGCGGGGGACGGGCCGTTCGCCACGCTCGCCCCGGGTCTCGACCTGCTGGCCCTTCGAATCTTCGCAGGGTCCGTCGCCGTGACGGCGTTACTGGTGGCCGCCGAGGCGGTCCGGCACCGGCGGCTCGAGAGCGAGCTCGACCACACGCGCAAGGAGCTCCAACGGATGCTCATGGAGCGGACCGCTGAACTCGACTCGGCCAAGTCGCTCGCGAAGGTCGGGACGTGGAGCTTCGACGCTCGCACACAGAAAATGATCTGGTCGGAGGAGATGTACTCGATGTTCGGCTACGGCGACGACCGGTTCCCCGTCGTGCTCGCCCACGCGGTGGATCGGGTCCATCCCGACGACCGGACCGCGTTCCTCGAGGAGGTCCAAGCCGGGCTGCGCGGCCCGAACCTCCCGAGGGAGGCCGCGGTGCCGAGGAAGTATCGCCTGCTCCTTCCCGACGGGAACGTACGCACGTTGCTCCACACGATACATGTCGCCGGCGTCGCGGATGGGAACGTTACCCGGATCGCGGGGACCGCCCAGGACATCACCGAACGGCAGCACATCGACGACGAGCTTCGTCGCCTCGCGCGGGGGGATCCAACGGAGGACTCACGGAGCGAGGGATTCGGCCTCTGGATGATCCCCTCCATCGCCCCGGCCGCTCGACCGAAGCGACCGGTGGACACGGCCGGCGCCGATCGGTAGTCGCCGCCGCGAGTGGGGGCGGCCTTCGAGCCCCAAGAAGCTGACGGGCGACGTAGTGACGGGCGATGGCTAACGAGGGGCGGCGATGGCTCGCCTGGCCACCTTCCGCGAGCGAGGGCGGGGCGAGCCAGAGCGGCTCGGCTTAACCCGTTCGACCTCGGCGAGGGGGGTGCCTCCGCGCGCCTTCCACAACCGTTCCCCACCGACGAAAGCGTTGCGGTTGTTCCCGCGGCGGGACCCTGGGGGGAGCGACTTGAGCCGGCGCAGGTTCCCGCCGCCGAGCACCACGTAGTCCGGCTCGAGGACCGCGGATAGCTTCCGCACGATCGCAAACACCTCCTTCTGCCAGCGCTTTCGCCCGAGGCGCTTCCGGGCCGCCTCCCCGACGAAATCCTCGAACGTCCCCCCCTTCTTGTACGGGAGGTGGGCGAGCTCCATCGGCTCGAGCCTCCCATCGACGATCATGGCCGTCCCGAGTCCGGTCCCGAGCCCGAGGAACAGCATGCGGCCGCCCTCGTAGCTCCCGAGGGCCTGCATCGCCGCATCGTTGAGGATTCGGACCGGGTGACCGAGCGCCTTCGGGAAATCGAAGGCGACCCAGCCCTTCCCGAGGTTGCGTGGTTCCCGAAGGATCCGGCCGTGGACCACCAGGCCCGGATAGCCGATGGACACGACGCTGTACCGCTTCCCGTGCAGCCTCTCCTTCAGCTTCCGGACCATCTTCACCGGGCCCATCGAGGGCCCCGAGGGGATCCGGATCCTCCTCGCTTCGTTCGGGAACCCCGCCTTCACGTGGGTTCCCCCGACGTCGATTACCAGGATGCGCGGGGCTCGACGTCTCGCGTGGGCGGCCATATCGAGTTGGCGGACCCCACCGCGCAGTTAAACCCTGAACGACCGGCAGCCAACGTTGGGCGCGGATTCACGCGGCAGGACACCACCCCCCGGACCGCGAGCTTCCCGTGCCTAAGTTGCGCCCCAGAGACCCCGTTGCCCCCGATACTCGAGCGACCTGTGGTCCCGTACGCTCGGCGTGGGCGCGGCGCGGTACGGGTAACCCCAGCCCTGCAGCACCCGCTCCTCGGTGAGACCGAACGGGGCGAACAGCGTCGCGAAACTCCGGGCGAGGAGCTCTGCGTACGCCTGGACGTCGTAGTCCTCCTCCCCCGTGACGAGCTGCTCCGGCCGCGCCTTGCGCCGCCAGTCCCGGGAGGAACGCTCCATCAGGAGGAAGCTCACCTCCTGGCCCGGCTCGCGCACGATCCCGACCTCCCTCAGCTGCCGCAGCGCGGCGACGGTCGGCGAGAGGAGGCGGTACTCTTCGAGCGACTGCGCGATCCGCTGCGTGAGGAGGAGTTCCTCCCGCGGCCAGCTCCCCTCCGCGAGCCGGTCGACCCGGGCCTTGCCGAGCGCGAGCGCCCGGGGAATCGCGGCCCGGAACTCGTGGCCGTTCGCTGCCTTACCGAGCAGTTCGAGCACCGCCTCCTGCGTCGTCCGTACGAACTCGCACGTGTCCCCCCGCCGCACCTCGATCCCCCGGAGCTTGAACTCCCCGTCGTGGAACCGCCCGTAGTATCGCTGCGGCACGCCGAGGCCATACTCCGCGTCCGGCAGGAACACGATCCAGCGGTACCGTCCCTCGTAGCCGAGCGGGAGGCGGGTCCGCTCGGAGACCTCGGCGCAGAAAGCCTCGGGGTCTCCCCCGGGGGGCGGGAGCATCCACAGCGAGTCGACGATCCCGTGCACCACCTCCCAGCCGGCGCTCCGAGCGGTCGCGATGAGCTCCACGAGGAGCTCCCGGGCGTAGGCGTTGATCGCCTCGTGGCACTCGATCCGGCCGAACTTCGCGTTGCGGTACCCCTGGTAGCCGAAGCTCGTGACGAGCACCCACTTCCAGGCCTTGCCGAGCTCCGTGTACCGCTCCTTCTCCGTTCCCGTCGTCTCCTTCTTGCGCCGCTTGAAGTACCGGCGCCGCGACAGGATTGGCCGGAGCGTCCGGGGGACGAGCCCGTCCCGGAGGGTGCAGGAGCGGTAGCCGAGCCCCGGGGCGACGTGGGGGCTCTCGGGGCAGCACGGGCAGTCGAGCGTCTCGACCGAGAGGTTGTGCTCGACCATGATCGACGGGTAGAGGGAGACGAAGTCGAACTCGTCCACCTCCTCGAACAGGCCCACGGGGGGCGTCAGGATGAGCCCCCCGCGGTCCGCGGCGACGAGCCGGCGCGCGCTCTTCGGCCGCTCGGGGAGGTTCTTCTTCCACGGCACGTGGTAGCCGTCGGCGAGCACCCGGGCGATCTCCATCGCCGAGAAGGCGGTCCCCGGGGACTGGCGGGCGACCGTCTGCAGTCCGAGCCTCGACATGCGGGCGATGTCGAGGAACCCGGCGAGGGAGACGTCCTGGACGAACCGCTCGTTCATGTCGAGGTGGAACCGGCCGGCGAGCGGGAAGGCGGGCGCCTGGTGGTAGATCCGGCCGTAGCTCATGTAGGAGGAGCCGACGCGGCCGAGCCCGAACGGGGCGGGCTCCCGCCCCAGGTGGAACTCCTCGGGGCCGAGCCCCGAGGCGATCGCGCGTCGGTAGAGCTGCGGGAAGTGGAACTGGTCCCCGCCCTGCGTCCACAGGAGGTCCGGGTCCTGCCGTCGTAACTCTTCCACGAGCGCGAGCAGCGTCGCCTTCTCGCTCTCCTCCTCCGCGACCGCCTCGCCGAGAAGGACGCGCGCCACAGGATCGGTGGGCTCCGCGGGACGGCCCCGCCGCGCCCCCACCACCTCGACCGAGAGCTCGAGCACCTTGAGCGGTGGCGGGAGGTACTCGGGCTCCTCCGCCGGCTCTAGCGCCGTGAGCTGCTGGCCGCTCCAGGCCACCGGCGCCCCGGGAAACAGCCCGTACTCCGCGTAGTACTGCTGGGGCGCGCTCACGTCGACGTCGTAGAGCCGGAAGTCGGTGCAGCCGCCCCAGGCGTCGATCTCGGTCGCGAGGCGCCGGCGCCGTCCGTGGGAGCTCGGGGTGACGGCGAGCGTCGGGCGCGGGGGCACTTCGGGCTCGAAGAGCGAGGCGAGGGTCGGTTCCTCGCCGAGCTTCGCCACGTCGGGGCGGGGCTCGAGCAGCGTGCCGAGCTCCCGGAGCCGGTCCTCCTTGCCCGTCACGTAGAACGGCGGGAGGAACGGGACCTCGACGCGGTGCACGGGTCCCCCGCGCTCCCGGATCCACAGGAGCAGCGTGTCGCCGGCGCGGGAGGAGGTGATGTCGAGGAGCCAGCCCCGGGGCACGGCCCTCCCTACGGGGACTCGTCCGGGGCGAAGCTTTCTAGCGGTAGCTCCGCCACGGCGGGGAGCGCGGACTCCCGCTCGAGGGACCGGCGGAAGAGGTCGACGAGGACCGAGAGGAGCGCCCGCTCGACGAGGTCCCCGCTCGACATGAGCGTGCCCTGCGAGACGTACCGGCGGGCGGCCACCACGAGCTCGTGGAACGCCGCCCGGTCCGCGGGGCTCGTGAGCGCGCGGCCGAACTCCCGTTCCCACCGGGCAAGGAGCTCGCTCAGGGCATCGCGGTAGGTAGGGACGGTCCGTCCCACGGCTCCACACCTCCCCCCGCGGCTGCGGGGTCCAGCTCGTACTCCTCGAGGTGGTGCTGGTGGGGCGCGAGCTCCAAGAGCTCGAGCCGCTCCCGTGCCCGGCCCGCCTCGAGAAGCACGCCGCCCGACTCGCTCGGGCGGAGCGTGAGCACCTCGTGGAACGGAACGCCCCCTCCTTCCCACTCGAAATCCCCGAGGGAGGAGTACCGCACGAGGAGGAGCGGGAGGTTCGTGACCCGGAGGAGATCCTTGAGACAGCGCGCGACGTACGGAACGAGCGCCGCCCGCTCGTAGGGTTCCACCTCCTCCTCGGCGAACAGGAGCGCAGGGTCTCCCGCCACGAGGAGGTCGGCGGGCGTCGACTCACCGACCTCGTCGTCCCGCCAGGTCTCGGCGAGCGTCACCATCTGGTGCGCCGTGAAGGCGCGGGCGAGCCGAATGCGCAGGAGCAGATCCTCCACGGGCACGTCCCAGCGCCGCGCGAGGGTGGCGATGGCGTACGGCGAGAACCGGTTCGCCCCGTCCCGGAGGGAGACGGTGCGCTCCGCCGCCGCGACGGCGGCGAGCAGGAAGGAGACGAAGCCGTGGACCGCCCCGGCGGGTCCCGAGAGGTACGTCGCCTCGCCCGGGGCGAACCGGCGCTCGAGCCAGCTGTAGAGGTGGGGCGCGAGCGGGAAGAGGCGCCCGTGCGGGGCTCGCGCGAGCTCCGAGGCGGGCCGTAGGAGCGGGCGAGGCAGGAGGATCGCCGAGGAACCCGGCCGGGTCGCCGGAAGCTCATACTGGGGGCTCTCGACCTCGAACATGGTAACGGGAGAAGACGGGGTCGTGGCCGCTTAAGGTCGGAAACGGAGGGTAAGAAACGGTCGGTAAGGAAAGGGGCGTTTCGCCTCACCCTCGATTCGCGCGGGACGGAACCCGCCAGGATGGAGCGCGGAATGGCCGCCGGGCCAGGGTTCTACTCGCCCACGGCCCGAACCCGAGAGCGATGGGACCCGTGATGGTGCCCACTCGATCCGGCACCCTCTTCGAAGGCGAGCAGGTTTCCTTCGGGGTCCTCCACGATGGTGAGTAGCTCTCCCCAGTGCTGCTTCGACGTAGGGGTTACCACCGGGGTCCCTCCGGCGGCGAGGCGTTGGATGAGCTCGGTGGTCCCCTTCACCTGGAATCCCAGGTACGCGGGTCCCGTCCGGGGCTTGGTGGCGTCGAGGACGAGCATGGCGCCGCCTGTATCGAACGCGACCATCCGGCCCTCGTGCGAGAACGCCGCCCGGAACCCGAGCTGTACCTCGTAGTACTCCCGCATGCGTGCCAGATCAAGGACGGGTACGTGGACCTCGTCGAGCTTCCCCACCTTCGGCGTGGGGTTCGCGAGCGGCCGATGAGAACCCGCCCGACTCGCCATCACTAACCGGGCCGTCCCCAACTATAGCGCGGCACGATACTTCAGGTGGGGCCGTCGACCTCTCGTCGTCATCCTCCTGGGATTCCTCTTCGGAGTGTCGGCACCCCGGGAACCCCACTACTTGAGAGCCCTGCCGTTCGTCCGGGGCTGTACGACGCGGTCCGGGCGGGAAAACCAGCCCCCACGCTGAGGGGGAACCTATTTGGGCCCACCCCGGCCTGCCTTTTGCGGAGATACAGCCGTGACGACGTTGTCGAAGTTAAAACGCCTAGTCAAGGGAACGAGCCTGGGCCTTGCGCTTTGCATGGCCCTCACGATGGCGCTTTCGGGCGCCGTCTTCGGCCACCCTGCTGCGATTTCGCCCGCGAACGCCCCCATCCACCCTGCGAACGGGGCTACCCAGCAGTGGGCGTTCGGAGGGAACGCGTCGGCCGCGTACACCTGCACCAACAACGGCTGCCTCGGCGCGAACCTGACGAACGGCCAGACGCTCAGCCTGAACTTCCACTACTACATCGGATGGGTCGTCATCTACACCCAGACGAACGTCTCTTCCACGCAGACGATGGTCGAGGGGCAGGCGGCGCTCAACGCGTCCGCCGATGCCTCGATCTCCGGCTGCCTCGACACCAACGGGACCGGGAGCTGCCACCAGGTCTCCCTTAGCCTCCACCTGAACGGGCTTGAGACCGCGGCCGGCTTCACCAACCTCACGACCGGCACCGTGAACCTCACTCCGTCGGGGACCTTCGTCGGGAGCAACGTCCCCGCGTGGGCGGTCATGAACGCCGCCTCGAGCGAGTCGTTCAACTTCAGCGGCGACTACAGCGTGTCGGGCATCTCGACCAACGCCTCCCTCGCGACCGGGAGCGCGAGCTTCGTCTTCGGCGGGAACGAGAGCTCGACAGTGAACTTCCCCACCCCCTTGGGGCTCATCCCCTTGAACCCGATGCCAGGGGACACGTGGACCGCCTCCGCGCCCTACTCGGCGACCGGCGGCTTCCACAGCGGCTACACCTTCACCTACAGCGCCGGTGGCCGCTCCGGGACCACGGGCCAGTGGCTGAGCGGGCACGTCGCCCCCTCGGGGAACCTCTCGGTGAACGGCACCGACCTCGGCTCCTACACCCTCTGGGACAACTACACGAACCCCGCGACCTCCTCGACCTCGCAGCTGGTCTCCCTCGACTTCGGCGCCGGCGGCTTCGCGGCGTCGGACGGCTGGGTCATGGTGCCGAGCGTCCTCTACTCGGGCCTCGGCGGCTACCTCGGCATCCTGGCCGGCTCCGTCCGGCCCGCCGCGGGCGCCCTGCCCAGCGCGGGTCTCACCGGAGTGACCACGGGTGAGTCCGCCTACTACCAGCAGCACGGGGGCATCATCGGAACGAGCGCCTCGGGTAGCTCGACCCTCTCCCTCCCTGGGACGACTCCGGGTTCGCACTCCCTCGCGCTCAAGGCGGGACCAGAGCCCGTGAGCGTCGCCGAGAACCAGTACAAGGCGATCACCACCCCGGCGAGCTCGAGCTCGAAGAGCTCCAGCCTCACCCTCGTCATTGTCGCGGTGGCCGTCGTCGTCGTGCTCGCTGGACTCCTCGCGGCCCTTGTCGTGATGCGCCGGCGCCGCCGTTCCCCGCCGCCCCCCTACGGTGGTGCGCAAGGCGCCCCGCCCCCTGGAGCCTACCCTGGCCAGGTGCCACCGGGCTACCCGCCCGCGCCGGGCTATCCGACCCCGCCGCCCCCGACGGGTCCGGGCCCCAGCCAGTAACCCCTTCCAGGAGCCGGTCCCCTCCGACCGAGGGGGCCGGCTTCGGGACTTTTCTGAACCGAAACCGCTCCTCGCCCGAGGGGGGTGTTTCATCGCCCCACCCACCAGTTTTAAGGCCCGAAATCGTCCCCTCGCCCGAGCAGCCATGAGCGGAGAAGTGGGCCATTTTGAGATACCGGCGGACAAACCCGAACGCGCGCGCAAGTTCTACTCCACGGTCTTCGGTTGGAAGATGAACGAGATGCCCGGCATGGACTACACGATGGTGAGTACCGGGCCGGCCGACGAGAACGGGATGCCGAAGGCACCCGGCTACATCGGCGGGGGCATCGGCAAGCGGGGGACACCGCTCGAGCACCCGGTCGTGACGATCCTCGTCGACGACATCACGGCCGCCGAGAAGGTCATCGAGAAGAACGGCGGGAAGGTCACGGCGAAGAAGACGCCGATCGGGGACGGCACGATGGGGTTCACCGGCTACTTCAAGGACAGCGAAGGGAACACCATCGGCCTCTACCAGATGGGAAAGCAGTAGGCGAGAGACCACGCGGTGGGCCCCTCACCGGTCGCGACCGGGGCGGGCCCACCGTGACCAATTCCTTACGAGCAACCGTGGGCCGAGAGGCTAAGCTTCGCTGCCGATGCTCCGCCGCATGGCGCGCCAGCTCCAGTTCCCCGCAGGGGATGCGATCTCTTTCGCCGAGTACAACCGCGCCGTGTTCGAGCGGTTCGCTCGCCGGGTGCGGAGGCTTCCTCGCAAGGAGGCGTTCCGCCGCCGGGGGATCGGGCACGAATCGCTCTTCGACACCCTCGTGCACATCCTCAACGTCCAGGAGGTCTGGCTCGTCTACATCGTCCGAGGACGGAACTCGGATCGGGAGCTCGAGGCGCTCTTCGAGGACTCCTCGCGTCATCCGAAGGAGTGGAAGGGGTTCGACGCGTACTCCCGCCGAGTCTGGGAGGGGGTTGAGGAAACTCTCCGCCCGCTGGGTTCACGCGAGCTCGGCCGGAAAGTGAAAGCGTTCTGGATGCCTGGAAACTACACCGTGCGGGATGCCCTTCTCCAGGTGTCGCTCGAGGAAGCGCACCACCTAGGGGAGATCATCGGCGCGCTCTGGCAGAAGGACGTGGAGCCCCCACCGATGACCTGGATCGATACGCGCAGGGCGCTCTCGCAGCACGTCGCTCGTCGACCGAAGTAGCCGGCTCGGAGTCGCGTCGGAGGCTGCGGAGGTTAGGGCCAGCCTATCTTGCTTCATCGCTTGGTCGTTGAAGGTCCACGCATGAAGGCAGAGATCAGCGTCATGTTCAATGTGAAGAATGTCGAGCGTTCGCTCGCGTTCTACCGTTCGCTCGGATTCACCGCCCGCTGGCAGTGGAAGGGGGAGGACGGGAAGCTCGCCTACGCGGGCGTTGGCCTGGGTGAAGCGGTGATTGCTCTCGGGCGGATCACTCCCGGAAACAGCGGCGGGGAGTATCGCAGCTACCAGAAGTGGGTGAGCACGCCGTTGGGCGCGGGCGTGATCGTGAACGTCGAGCTGCGTCCGGTCGAGAAGGTGTACGCCCGGGCTAAGCGGGCGAAGGCCGACATTGAATCCCGGCTGCGGGAGTGGCCCTACGGCACCGCGTTCACGATCAACGATCCCGACGGGTACGTTGTGAAGTTCCTCCGCCCCAAGGGCGAGTTCGCATGAGTCGTTCCGGCCGGGGATGAGCCGCTCTTCTCTCGGCGGGAATATCCCTCCAGCCGGATCCGAGGGTGGGGACAGCGTTTCCGGGGACCGCCGTCGATTCTGGACTGCGGTCGCCCTCGCCTTCTCCACCATCGTGGTAGCTTCAGGCGTGACTATCTACGCATGGCACGTCGCAACTCCACCGGGATCTGCTGGGGAGAGCCGACCGCCGTGGCTCGTCCCTGGAGGCATCACACCAGCCAACACGTACGGAACTCGGAACGGCCTGGGGGGGTGCGCCGCACCGGGACCAGGGGGGACCGAGTACTGCTACACCTTCCAGCTCGTGGGCATGTCCGGTGGGCTCGCCTTAAGCGGGCGACTAGTCGGAGCGAGCGGCTACGCCACAACTGCGGATGTGAATTTCCGGGTCCAGGCGCCCGTCACTCCCACGACCAATCTCTCGTTCGCGAACGTCACGCTGTTGAACACCGCCGGTCAGTTGCTCGCGACGTACACCGAACCTTCCGGGTGGGTCGCGAGCGGGGGCGCCACTCTCCCCATCGACATTCTCAGCACCCAGACGTTCGTACTCAACGTGGGCACGACCTCGGTGCGCGGAGACTCTCTCTTGGTCTACGAGATACATTCGGGCCAGTCGCTTTCGGTTCTTACGTAGCGGTAGCCGGTTGGACTCATCGCACCGGGCGAGGGCCCGTGAAGTTCGCGCCCACCCGGTTCTATATGAGAAGCGGCCGGCGTACCTCCGATCAAAGTGACGACGGAATGCGAGACCCCCGGCTGCCTGCACCAGCGGCGCCTGCACGGAGAGGACGGAAAGTGTCGAGCGTGCGCGTGCACCTCCTACACCCGAACGGGTCCGGGGCACCAGACCAAGGCTGCGAGGAAGCAAGCGGCCCAGGCTCTTCGTAGCTGGTAGACTTCGACCCCACGGCCCCGGGCCAGGCACGGAGTTCGCGGAGGATACTCCCCTTACTTCCTCCGACGGAAGGCTGCCCGTTGGGTGCCGGCATACGCACGCTCGATCGTGACCGCGTAGAGGTCCCAGACCCGGCGGAAGAGTGTCCCGTACTGGCGCTCGCCCGGGACACGTCGGAGCCTCCACTGCTTCTCGAATCGCATCTCGATCCGAGTGCGGCGCGGTCCCAGCCGACGAAGCCGATAGGAACCGGTCTCGTCGAGCGCGGCGCTCACGAGGTCTAGCCGCCAGCGGTCCGGTGGCCCGAGCCGGATCAGCTCGACCTCGGTGCCCGAGGCGAACTCCTCTCCTGGGAGGGTGATGATCCTCAGCAGCCGCCGGGGACCGAGTCGCACGACCTCCGCACGGTAGTGGTAGATCGAGTCCGTGAGCCGGTGGTCGTCCGTGCGGAAATCTGTACACCACCGGTACACGAACGGCAAAGGGGCACGGATGAGCTTGCGGAAGCGAAACGACCTGCGAATCGTCAAAGGTACCTTCTCCGCCCCAGGGAGCCCCGGCAGCTGACGCGATGACGGGCCAACTTCGTTTCGGTCGGGACACGGCGCCTCCCCCCTCCTACGGCGGCGATCGTGCAGCACGAGGCTGCCTGCCCATCACGAGTATGATATTCGACTTCGCGCGTGCCTGAGCGCGTGAGCACCGCGGCAGTCGAGCTCGAACATGTCTCGAAGAGCTACGGTGAGCGTCCGGCTCTCAGGGAGGTCAGCTTTCGGCTCCGTCCGGGCGAGGCGGTCGGTTACCTCGGTCCGAACGGCGCAGGGAAGACCACGACCCTGAAACTGCTCGCGGGACTTACCCTCCCGGACTCCGGCACGGTCCGGCTCCTGGGCCGCGCTCCTGACCCCGCGAGCGGCTCGGGGCTCGAGCGGGTCGGCGTCCTGGTGGGGACTCCCGGACTCGTGCCCTACCTCACCGGTAGGGATCTACTCGATTACGCTTCCCGGGCCAAGGGTCTCGCGCGTTCGACGGAGCAGAGCACGGTCGAGGTCGCCGCGATGCAGACCGGGTTCGCGCGCCATCTAGATCGTCCCGTGGGTTCCCTGTCGACGGGGCTCGCGCGTCGGCTCCTCCTCGCGGTCGCGCTGCTCGGCGATCCTGAGCTCCTCCTCCTCGACGAGCCGACGCTCGGACTCGACCCCGCAGCGCGGGCGGACCTCCGCGCGCTGCTGCGCGGGCTGCGACGGGAAGGCCGCACGCTCCTCCTCTCCACGCACCTGCTCGAGGATGTCGAGGAGGTGTGCGACCGCGTCCTGTTCCTCCGCGGCGGACAACTCGTCGGAGACGAGCCGGTCGATCGCGCGCCCCGGGATGCAAAGGGGACACGGCTGCGCTCGCTTCGGCTGCGATTCCGAAGCCCCGTCTCCGTTTCCAGACTCGTGGAGGCGCTGCCTCCCACGGCCCGTGTGGTCGCCGATTCGGAGACGGAGCTCACCGTCTCGTTCGAGGGGGAGGACGCGGAGCAGGCGACGCTCCTCGCCCAGGTCGTCGGTCAACGTCTGCCGCTGCTCAGCGCCTCCGCGGTCGAGGGGGATCTCGCCCGGCGCTACCTTGCGACGGTGGGACGGGAGGATGAGGCGTGAGCGGGGCGCTCCTGCTGAACGCCGAGTGGGAGCTGACTCGGCTTCGGCGCTCCCGACGGCTCTGGCTCCTGGTGCTGCCGATTGTCGCGGCGCCGATCGGGAGCGCCGTGGCCGACCTGTATCTTCGGATCCCCTCGCTGGAGACGGCGAGGGTGCTCGGCCTGTTCATCACGGCCGGCCTCGCCGGCCTTCTCGCGCTCGACCTCGTGGCGCTCGCCGTCGGCGAGGACCTCTCGCTGGGCGCTCATCTCACCGCGTTCACCCTCCCGCAAGGGCGTCGTGCGCAGCTGGCGGGCCGGACCACCCTGGTGATGGCCGGGGTACTCGGCTCCTACGGAGTAGGGGCGGTGCTCGTCTGGACCCTCTCGGGTCTGCTCGTCACCCCTTCGACGGGAGCCGCCGCCCCAATCGTCCTCCCCCTCCACCTCGCACTCGGACTCCCGGGGTTGCTCCTATTCCTCGGGGGCGTCACCGCCGCAGGTGCGGTCGTGACCCGGAGCGCCGCGCAGTCGCTCGTCGCGGGCGTGCTCGCCGGAGTCGTCGCGGCGGGGGTTGGCAGTTGGTTCCTGCTCGAGCGTAGCTTGACGGCCCTCTTTCCCGTCGGCCTGGCCGCCGTCGGGCTCGTGGGGTTCGCCTGGAGCCTCTACCGCTTCCCCAGCCTCGAAGCGTGAGCACCTCGACTGAGCTGCCTAGCCGTGGTCCCGCTGGACGAGGAAGAGGCCGGAGGCGATGAGGAGGAACCCGGCGACCTCGACCAGGGAGACCGATTCGCTGAGGAGCAACGCGCCGATCGCGAGTCCCGCGAGCGGGTTCACGTAGGCAACGAGGTTCGCCCGCGAGGGCCCGACTCTGTGGAGCAGCCCGAAGTAGATGGTGTAACCGACGATCGACGGTAGGGCGATCAGGTACGCGAGGGAAACGAGTACGACCGGGGTGAGAGGAAGCGCGGCCTGCCCCGGCACGGCGACCGCAATCACGCCGAGCAGGACCGAAGCGGCGGCGAACTCGCTCGTTAGCCCCCACCGCCCACTCGGGGTGTGTACCCAGCGCCGCAGGAGGACCGAGCCACCAGCGCCGACGACGGCCGCCCCAATCACGAGCAGCTCGGCCCGGACCGACCCCGAAGCTCCTGCAGCGAGCTCGGGTAGGAAGAGGACGGTCAGGCCGACGAACCCGACCCCGACGCCCAAGGTGCCGCTCCGGCCCAGGCGCTCGGTCGGAAGGATCCCGTAGCCGAAGAGAGCGCTCCATAGCGGCAGGGTGCCGACGAGCACCGAGGAGAGGCCCCCCGACAGCACCACCTCGCCGAGGTAGAGGAAGGCCGCGTAACCTCCGATGAAAAAGGCGCCTCCGACAAGCGCGGAGATGAGGAGCGTCCGGCGGTCGGGGGCACGCTCGCGAGCGAGGAACGCAAGGAGCGCCATGACGACGGTCGCTCCCGCGAACCGCCCGAATCCGAACGCGAGCGGAGAGGCCCCGGCGAGGAGGCCCACCCGGATGACGACGAAGGCCGAGCCCCAGATGAGGCCCAGCAGTACGATGAGCCCGAGGTCGACACCACCGAGGCGAGGGCTTCCCTCGCCCGAGACCAACGGTGGTGGAGCCGCCCCCGTCCCTCCCATGCGAACCTACCTTCCCCCCGGCACGCGTCCGCTTATCGGCTGCGGCAACCCGGGAACCGCGGGGCCCCCTGACGCCGCGGGAGTAGGGGCGGGCTGGTGGCCACGATTAGGCTTAGCGTGGGCCGCGAACCGTCACCCGTACCGCGTGGATCGAATTGGTGGACATGCCGCGGAAGTTCCAGCGCGCGTGCAGAGGCTGCGAGTTCCCGGATCGATCGCTCGCGCGTGCCCGCAGGACGAAGTGACCCTCCACCCGGAAGTCGATCGGGCATTCCCAGCGGCACCAAGTCAGGGTGCTGGGCTCGTCGAGGAGCTTCGCCGCAAGCCAAGGACCGGCGCTCCCATCCCGGCCGGAGGAGGAGGTGAGTTCGACCCCCGCGACGGGGCTCTCGCCGGACCAGGCAGCGCCCCGGACCGAGTAGAGGCCCGGGGGGAGCGTCGCTCCCTCGGCGGGCCACGTGATGAGGGACTTCACCCGGAGGGTGGTCACGGGAGGCGGAGGCGATCCTCGCTCGGGGCCCTCGGGGATCATCACGTACGATTCGGTCCGGAAGAAGCCACGGAACGGCTCGGCACTTACCGTGATCCGGGTGAGCCACTTGACCGACGCCATGCCGTACCAACCGGGCACCACGACCCGGGCCGGCGCTCCGTGCATCGCCGAGAGGGGCTCCCCGTTCATCCGCAGAGCCACCAGCGTGTCGGGGTCGCGGGCCTTCTCAAGGGGGAGGCTCATCTCGTAGGCAATCGTTCCGCGCACGCCCGGTTCCGTTCCCCGATCCGCCCCGGTAAGGATCACCTCGCTCGCAGTGTCGAACGCTCCTGCCTCGGCGAGGAGTTCCGCGAGCGGGACCCCGTGCCACTCGGCCGCCCCGAGCGCCCCATGATTCCAGGGGACTCCTTCGGCCGGAGGGTACATCGCGCGCCGGCTGTTCCCGGCGCACTCGAGCAAGGCCCGAAGGGTTCGGCTCTCTCTCCCGGTCAACTCCTCGTAGGAGAGGGAGAGCGGACGGGAGACCTTCCCGCCGATCTCGAGCCGCCAGGTACTCCGGTCGAGGTGGGGGACGGGGAAGTGGTTGCGGACGAAGAATCGGTCGTTGGGGGTGAGGGCAGCGTCGAGGGTGGAGGGGGGCGCCTCGGCACAGGCGGGCTCGCGGCTCACCACCTCGAGCAGCTCGGAGATCTCCTCCGCGGGGACGGGCCCGTCGGCAGCCTTGGGCCCGTGACGAGCCGGTGCTTCCGCCATGCCGGCAGGTCGTGGCAACTCCGTCTATTAGAAGCTGGCTCGCGACGGCTCGATTCACCGCGGCGCGGACTTCCTCGGGCCGGAAGAGGAGGGTTGCCTGACGTTGGTTGGTCTCGTCGCTCCCGAGAGACCGATACCCAGTTCTACCCACGCCGGTAGGGGAGGTCGGTCGACCGAGATGCCGGAGAAGGGGACCGCCGGCCCGCCAGCGCGAGCGGGTTCACCAAGGATGCGCTCCGGGGCCGGAGCAAAGGCTTCGGAGCTCGCGGTGTGCATCAACACGCAGACACCGCTCGTGCTTTTCCTCATCACCCCGCAGAAACTCGAGCTCATGCCGCCGCTCGACGCCGAATCGGGGCTGACGGGGCTCGTCGAAGGGGTGGACTACAGATTCTCGCCGGGAGGGGTGACCCGGATGGTCTTCCCGCTCGTGCAGCGGCTCCTCTCCTCGGGCGTCCTCGAGAGTGCCCATTGGATCTCGCTCAATCCGACGGCCCCGCCAACGCTCACTTTCAGCGGGGTCACGCTCCACAACCTCGCCCTCGACCCGGCCCGGCTCGCGAGCTACGCCCGGACGAAGGAGGCGATCTGGGGGACCGTCCACGGCCTTCCCGACACCGACCTCGACGAGGAGCTGTTCTGGAGCGTCGACTTCACCGACTACGCCTACTACAACCGGATCACCGCGGAACGGATGCGCACCCTCGACCAGCAGCACGACTTCGACCTGTTCTACGTCCACGACTTCCAACAGCTACCCGTCGGCCAGATGTTGAACACGCTGAAGCCGAAGGTGTTCCGGTGGCACATCCCCTTCGAGGAGGAGCAGATCCCCGAGGCGTGGAAGCCCGTGCTCTCGACCTACTTCGATAGCTACGACATGGTCGTGGTCAGCACCGACCGGTACCTTGCGGCCCTCAAGGCGTTTGGACATTCGGGTGCGGCCCGTCGTATCTATCCGTACGTCGATCCCGGGGAGTACACCGCGCCCCCGCAGGAGGAGGTTCGCCGAACCTGCGCTCGGTTGCAGGTAGAGCCACAGGACGACGTGCTCCTCGTCGTCGGGCGGATGGATCCCATGAAAGGCCAGGACCGGGCTATCCGCGCCCTCGCGGAGCTCCTTCGAGAGCACCCCCGGCTCAAGCTCGTACTGGTGGGGAACGGAAGCTTTTCGGGCTCGGGCAAAGGTCTCGGTCTCTCCAAGTCCGCGTCGTGGAGAGCGCACCTCGAGGGAGTCGCGGAGGAACGGGGAGTTCGCTCTCGCGTGGTCTTCACCGGCCACCTCCCCCAGCGGGAGCTCGACTGCTTCTACGAACGCTGCTCGATCTTGCTCCTCCCCTCCTTGCGGGAGGGGTTCGGGCTCGTCGTGGTGGAGGGTTGGCTTCACCACAAGCCCGTAATCGTGACGCAACGTGCTGGGGTCGCGGAGCTCATCAAGGAGGGGAGCAATGGGGTGCTGTTCGACCCGGACGAGCCCGGCGAGCTCGTGGTGAAGATGTCGAAGTTGTTGCAGGACGAAGGACTCCGCCGCCGGCTCGGGCGCCAGGGATTCACCACGGCGAAGCAGTGCTCGCTCGACGCCGCCTCCGAGGCCGAGGGCCGGCTCTTCGCCGAAGTGGTGGGGGCGTAGTCCATGAACCTGCTCGTCCAGTTTCTGCCCGAGCTCTACGCCGCGCTGATTCTCGCCATCACGGCGCTCGTCGCGCGCCTCGCTTCCTACGTGGTCGGCCGGGGGATGCGCCAGAGCGCGCCGCAGGTCGCAGCCGGCGCCCGGCGGCTCGGCGCCGTCATCGTCTGGCTCATCGGAGGCATCTTCGCGATCCAGGAGGTCGGGATCAACTCGGACATCCTGCTCCTCGTGATTGCGCTCGCCGGCGTGGCGGTGCTCGTCGCCCTGCGGGAGCAGCTCGAGAACTTCGGGGCGAAGTACTTCACGGACATCTACTCCCCCTACAAGGTCGGGGACTCGATCCGCGTCCGGGAGTTCTCGGGCAAGGTGATCGAGATCAACGCGACAAGCACCGTGCTCATCACGGGAGACGACCAGCTCGTCTCCATCCCGAACTCCATCTTCATGACCGAGGTGCTCGTCAACACCTCCCCCCAGGCCTGGAAGGAGCTCACGGTGCCGTTCACGCTGGGGAGCGGGGTCGACCTACCGCTCTTCGAGAGCGAGCTCCTGAAGCGGCTCGGCAAGCTCCGCCTCAGGCTCGACCGGCGCTATCCTCCCGTGCTGGCCCTCAAATCGCGAAGCGCGCAGGGCACCGAGCTCACGCTCACCATCATGATCCGGCGGCCCGAGGAACGGGACGCCTTGTCGGCCGAGGTAGTGAAGCGGGTGGGCGAAACGATCCAGCGGTTCCAACTGCCGCGACCGAAGCCGGTGGAAGCGAAGCCCGAGGCCGCACCGCCTCCGGCGAAAGCACCGGCGGCTCCGCCCGCGAAGGCGAGCGAGTAGTCGGAGCTAGGGGTCCTGCCCCGGCCAACTCTTCGGCTCCGTCGCCGGCGGAGCGTTCGGCTCCGGCGGAGCCGTCTTGGCCGGGCGGCCGCGGTGCCGCAGGAAGGTTCCGTTCTGGAACTCCTCCACCGCGGTCTCGAGCTCCTTGCGGTTCGTCATGACGATCGGGCCCCACCACGCCACCGGTTCCTTGAGCGGCCGGCCCGAGATGAGTAGCATGCGCGCACCGCGTTCTCCCGCGCGAAGACGGACCGACGCGCCGTCCCCGAACAGGACAAGGTTCCCGTTGTCGACGCGGTCGCTCGCCTGCTCGTCGAACGTTGCCGACCCTTCGAGCAGGTAGGAGAAGACCGTGTGGCCCGGGACCGTCGGGTGCGTGTACTCCGCCCGCGGCTCGAGCCGAACGTCGAGGAACTGCGGTTGGACCGAGATCTCCCGGACCGGCCCTTGGACTCCCGCGAGCTCGCCCGCGATCACGCGGGCCCGAACACCGCGAGCGGGGGTCGCCTCAGGGATGCGGCGGTCGGCGACCTCCTGGTAGCCGGGCTCGCTCATCTTGCGAGCTTGGGGCAAGTTCACCCAGAGCTGGAATCCTCCCATCTTGGAGTCGCCCATCTTGGGCATCTCCTGGTGAATGATCCCGCTCCCCGAGGTCATCCATTGGACGTCCCCCGGACCGATCGACCCCTTGTTCCCGAGGCTGTCCTCGTGGTCGACGCGGCCGTCCAGCATGTACGTCACGGTCTCGATCCCGCGGTGCGGGTGCCACGGGAATCCCGCGACGTACTCGGCGGGGTTCTCGGACCGGAAGTCATCGAGCAGCAGAAACGGGTCGAGACGCGGTACCTCGCGGTGGCCGAAGGCGCGACGCAGATGCACGCCCGCTCCCTCGATGGTGGGCTGCGCTTCCAGAACCTCTTCGACCGGTCGGAACATCTTCTTCAGTCTCCCGTCGCACAATGGCGCAACGTCGGATAACGGTGGACTGGCGCAGGGTACACCAACTGAACGGGCGAAGCCCGTTCCCCCTCAGGCGGGGAACCACTCGGGTCCCTCGGACCGGGGATCCGGCGCGCTGGGGAGCGGAGCCGCGCGGCTCCCGCGGCGGTCGCGGAGGAACCGCGACGTCTTCGCGCGATGGCACGGGCGGCAGAGGGTCTGCAGGTTGTCGTAGTCGAGCGGAGCTCCGCCCACCGCGATCTCCCGGATGTGGTCGACGTCGAGAGCACTCTTTCGACTGCGGAGTCCGCAGGCCTGGCAGGTGTAATGGTCGCGGCGCAGCACGACCCGTCGGGCCGCGTCCCAGAAGTAGCGTCCGTGGAACCGCCACCGGCACCCCCGGCTGCAGTACGGCGTGCGGCGCGAGCGTAGGGCCTGACCGCACTCGACGCAGCTAGCGGCCCGGCGGGCGGCCGTGCGCAACGCGGCACCCGGTCCGAACCAAGAAAGCGAGTCTCGCGTAAGCTCGCTGCGCCGGCGCAGGGCAGGACCCGCCCGCATCCGGGAAGGCCGCGACCGGAAGGAAGAAGAATCTTCGCTTCGACCGGAGGCAGGTTCGAGTTAAGGCGCGCCGCGTGTGCCCGACGCATGCGGGTCCGTCGATTGGACGGGCGGTCACCGCTCCATCAGCAGCTCCGTTGGAGTCCGGCCACCGCCCCCGTCCTGGAGGTCGACCCCGGGGAGGTCGTAGAGTTACTTGTGCCGGACTCCTCCACCGGTCAGCTCTCGCCGGCCTCGACGACGGCGGAGCTCGGAACGATGGACTGGGGGAAAGTGGACGCGGCCGTCGGACCGATGCATGTGCTCGGGGCTGAGCCCGGCGACACGCTTCGGGTCGAGATTCTCTCCGTTCAGCCCGGAACTTGGGGGTGGACGGCCGTCTTCGAGAAGTTCGGACTCCTGCGCGGCCGATTCAAGGATGCTCTCACAACATGGCGATTGCGCGGTGGCGTCGCGACGGCCCGCACCGGGTTCCTCGCGGGAGTCCGGATTCCGTTGCGACCGATGCTAGGCGTCCTTGGGGTTCTCCCGGCGGAGGGGGAGCACCCGATGGTCCCGCCCCAGCGGTTCGGTGGGAATCTCGACTTGCCGCTGCTCTCGGACGGAGCGCGCGTAGATTTCCCGGTGCAGGTGCCGGGGGCGGGTCTCTCGGTGGGGGACCCGCACGGCCGTCAAGGCTGGGGAGAGCTCTGTGGGACGGGCATCGAGATGCCGGCGAGGGTCCGTCTCCGACCGATGCTCCGAAAGCGGCATCCGATCGAAACCCCGCAGCTTCGCTCCCTTGCGTCTACCGCCCCCGAACCGGGGTCGATCACTACGACGGGAATCGCCCCCGACCCCCGGGACGGGGCGAAGCAGGCGCTTGAACAGATGATCGAGCGGTTGAGCAGCACCGGCTGGACCCCCGAGGCCGCCTACGCCCTCACTAGCCTCGTAGGTGTGCTCCGCGTCGCGGAGGCCGTCGATGAACCGAACTGGGTCCTCACCCTCTCGATGCCCGAGGAGTTCGAACGACCGCCCCCGAGCGTTCCGCCCTGGCGGGGGCGCGTGTGAAGTTCTCCCGTTGCGGGGGCGCTAAATATTCCGGCTCCGCTCGCGGCAGGAGCGGACGATGACCGAGGCGGTGCTAGGCGACGAGCGGCAACTGCTGGTCGCGGTGCGCTACCAGCTCCAGTCCTACCTACGGACGTATCGCTTCTTCGCGATGGTGGCAATCGTCGTCGCCCTCGGCACGACCATTTTCACGCTCCTTGCCTACCTCACGAACAACGGGACCCTCAGGATTGCCCCGGACTCCTCCGCCTTCCTCGCGGGACCGGCCATCCTCGGGTTTCTCGCGACCATCGTCTACTTCAGCGCGGCGCTTGTCGGCGGAGACGCAATCTCCACGGACTTCGGTGCCCGGACCGGCTACTACACGCTCGTCCTACCCATCCGGCGCCGCGTTCTCCTGCTCGGCCGGTACATCGCCGCAGTACTGACGACATTCCTCATCGCGCTCCTTTACTACATCTTCGCCATCGCGATGGCCATCTACTTCACGGGTGGTCTGCCCGTCGTCGGCCTCGTCGAATCGATGCTCGTGGCGTTCCTTTTCAGCGCCGCCGCCGTCGCGCTCGCCTTCTTCTTCAGCTCCCTCGTGAAGAGCCCGGCGCTCAGCATTCTCCTGACGGTGCTCATGTTCTTCGTCATCCTCCCGATCCTCACCTCCGTCGTTGCGGCGATCGCGAACGTCGAGCCCTGGTTCGCGCTCAGCTACGCCGAAGCCTCCATCACCGAGCCGATCGTCCCCCTCTCCCACCGGGAGAGCGGTCCGTTCGGCTCGTTCCAGCCCTACCTCTGGGAGGGGCTCGTGATCATGGCGGCCTACCTCGTCGTCTCCCTTCTCCTCAGCTACCTCATCTACGAGTTCAAGGAGTCGACGGGGTGATACGTGGCGCTCTCGATTGAGGCCGAGCAGCTCGGCAAGAAGTTCGGGAAGACCGCGGCGCTGAGCGCCGCCACGTTCCGGTTCGACGGCGTAGGGGCGATCGGCTACCTCGGCCCCAACGGCGCCGGGAAGACGACGACCCTGAAGCTCCTCACCCGGCTCCTCCGCCCGAGCACCGGCCACGCGCGGATCAACGGGACCGACGTGACGGCGCGACCGAAAGAGGCGCTCTGGGACGTCGGCGCGGTCATCGAGTCGCCGGACCCGTACCCCCAGCAGACCGGACGGGAGGCGCTCCAGATGGTGGGGGAGTTCCGCGGACTCTCCCCCGAGAGGTTGCGCGACCAGATCGAACGGTACGCGAAGCTCCTCGAGCTCCCCCCGCTCGAGCGCAGGACCGGCAAGCTCTCGAAGGGACAACGCCAACGGATCGTCCTCGCCTCCGCCCTGATCTCCGAGCCGCAGATCATCCTGCTCGACGAGCCGACGAGCGGCCTTGACCCTGCGGAGCGGGTCATCATACGGAACCTACTCGTCGAGCTGAAGCGGACCCGGCTCATCCTGATGTCGAGCCACCTTCTCCCCGAGGTGACGGAGATCTGCGACCGGGTCATCTTCGTGAACGAAGGCAAGATCGTCGCCCAGGACACGGTCGCGGGCCTCGCGGGCCGGTTCAAGGAGACCCAGATCGACGTCGAGTTCGTCGCGGCGCCTGCGGCGGACCGGCTCGCCAGCCTCACGGGTCTTGCCTCGAAGGTCGAGGCCGTCGGCCCGAGCCGGTACCGGCTCACCTTCGACGGCTCCGACGAGGCGCGGACGAAGCTCTTGCTCGCATGCCAGCAGATCGGCGCGATCCGCTCTTTCGCCTCCTCGACGCTCAGCCTCGAGGATGCCTACCTGAAGCTCATGCGGCCGGACGGCCAGCGCCCGACCTGACCGTGCGATCGGACACCTCCCACCCGCGCTTTCCTCTCGGGGAGTACATTCGTCGCCACGCGGGCCTACCGCACGACCTCGCTCAGAGCGGGATGCGAGGCGAGCTCGCGAGCGTCCGCACGCTTCTGCGCCGGGTGGAGGCGGGGAACCCCGAAGAGCTCTCACGCCGCATCGCGCGTCGCCACGGGGTCGGCCCCGAGCGCGTATTCCTGACCCACGGCGCCACCGAGGCGAACACGCTCGTACTGTTCCACCTCGCCCGGCGCCACGCTCGGCGGCGCGGGGGCCATCCGCGGGTGAGGGTCCGCCGCCCCGAGTACCCACCGCTCCTCGACACCGCCCGGTACGCCGGCTTCCGGGTGCTGCGCACCCCAGGGGAGCCCGAGGTCGCGCTCCTTTCGAATCCCTCGAACCCCGAGGGAACCCTGCTGAGCTCGGACGCCCTCGCGGAGTTCACCCGCGGGAGCCGCGATCTCCTCGTGGACGAGACGTTTCGAGAGTTCAGCTCCGCTCCCCCCCTCAAGGATGGGGGCTCGGCAGAGCTCTGGCTAACGGGGACGTTTACCAAGGCGTTCGGGGCCGACGACCTCCGCGTCGGGTATGCGATCGCTCCCGCGAGCCAAGTGGAGGCCTTTCGGAACGCCAGCTGGCTCCTCGACGGGATCCCTCCGGCCTCGATTGCGAGCGCGCTCGCCCTCGACCGGGGCCGGTCGCAAATTCTGCGAGAAGTACGTGCCCGGTTCCAACAGAACGTTCGTACGCTCGCGGAGTTCGAGCCCGAGGCGAGCGTCCTCGCAGCCCCCGTCTGGTTCGACCGCACGACCAGCACACTTGGCGGGGACCGGCTCGCGCGAGCAGGGTTGCGCCGGGGAGTCCTCGTCTGCCCCGGACGGTTCTTTGGTGAGCCGAGAGGCGTTCGGATCTGCCTCACCCGGTCGAGCTTTCCTGCGGATTTCGCGGCTTACCGTTCGGTGAAGGCGGAGCTCGGCCTGCTCCGCTAGACAGGCCGACTCCGGCGCCGGGAGGCAAGCACTCCCTCTAGCGATCCGAGTCGCCGGTCGTTGGCAGATAGCGGATCGGCCGCAGCGCGAGCGGTCGCTCGTGCAGCGGCGCGTGGGAGAGCGGCCCACCGGTCTGCTCCTGGAGGAACTGGGAGGCGAACCTGCTCGCGCGCCCCGGCTCCGACTGGTTCAAGAGAAACCCACGCGCGAGCTCCGTCAGAACGTACGTGGGCGCAGGTGGGGGAGCGCCGGGCTCCTCCCGGGCGCGCCGTCTCCGGGACTCCGTGATCCTCCTCCGCCGGCGGCGAGCCGGGAATCCTCCCCTTAAGCCCGATGCTCGATTCGACGCGGTAACCGCATGCTCGCGGGGTTCCCCTCGAGATCCCGAGCGCCGACCGTTAGGTGGGCGACGAGGAGAATTGCCGCACCCGGTGAAGCAACGCTCTCCGCAGCTGATTGTCTGTGTCGCGCCCGTCGAGCTCCTCCGAAGGCGACCCAACGCTTTTCTTCGGTGCCCGCCTTCCCCGCGGGGGAAGCCCATGAGTCAGACGAGCACCGCCTCGATGCCGTCCCCGAACGTCCCGGCCACTTCTGCCGGACACCGTGGGGTACGGATCGTCACGCCGATTCCCGGGCCAAAGGCCCGCGCGCTCGTCGCCGAGGACACGCGTCTCCTCATGACCTCCACCAAGAGCGCCCCGATCGCCGCCGAGAGCGCCCGAGGCGTGTGGATCCACGACGTCGACGGCAACACTATCCTCGACTTCACGAGCGGCGTCGGCGTGCTGAACGTCGGCCACTGCCACCCCGACGTGGTCCGGGCGGTCCAGCAGCAGGCGGCGAAGCTCATGCACTTCGCCGGGACGGACTACTACTACGACGTCCAGGTCCGGCTCGCCGAGAGGCTGACCGAGATCACCCCCGGCACCTTCGGCAAGAGGGTGTTCTTCACCAACAGCGGCACCGAGAGCGTCGAAGCGGCGGTGAAGCTCGCCCGCTACTACCGCCAGAAGCCGATCACGATCGGTCTCCTCGGCGCCTTCCACGGCCGGAGCATGGGCGCGCTGACGCTCACCTCCTCGAAGTCGACGCAGCGGGAGCGGTTTGGCGCATACGTCGGCGGCGGCCACCACATCCCCTCCCCCTACTGCTACCGTTGCCCGTACAAGCTCACCTACCCGAGCTGCGACTTGTACTGCGCGAAGATCCTCAAGGAGCTGTACTTCGAGACCTCCATACCGCCCGAGGACGTCGCGGCGTTCATCGCGGAACCGGTGCTCGGGGAGGGCGGCTACATCGTCCCGCCGCCGGGCTGGCACGCGGCGATGAAGCGCATCCTCGACGAGCATCAGATCCTGTTCATCTCGGACGAGGTGCAGGCCGGCATCGGCCGCACGGGCAAGTGGTTCGGGATCGAGCACCACGGCGTGGTGCCCGACATCATTGCGAGCGCGAAAGCGCTCGGGGGCGGCCTACCGATGGGCGCGATCGTCTTCCGGAAGGAGCTCGACTACCCGCACCAGGGAGCGCACTCCAACACCTTCGGGGGGAACCTCGTCGCCGGCGCCGCCGCGCTCGCTTCGCTGGACGTCATCGACCGGGAGAAGCTCCTCGAGAACGCCCGCACGGGCGGCGAGCACCTGATGCAGCGGCTCCGCGAGCTCCAGCGTAGGCACGCGGAGATCGGCGACGTGCGCGGCCTCGGCCTCATGGTCGCGACCGAGTTCGTGGAGAAGGGACCGGGTAACGCTCCGGCGCCGCTCCTACGCGACCGCGTGATCGAGGAGTCGTACCGTCGGGGGCTGCTCATGCTCCCGTGCGGGAAGTCGGCGATCCGCTACATCCCCCCGCTCGTCATCACGCGGGAGGAGCTCGACGAAGGGGTCGAGATCCTCGACGCGGCGATCACGGCGGCCGTGCAGGCGGGATGAAGGTCGGGGTCCTCTCCGAAGGACGCGTCCAGCTCGAGGATCGCCCCGCCCCCAGCCCGGGGCCGGGCGAGCTCGTGGTAAGCCTCGCCGCCTGCGGCATCTGCGGAACGGACCTCGAGAAGCTTCGGGGCAACTACCGGACCGCGGGAATCCTCGGGCACGAAGCGGTGGGCTCGATCGACGCACTCGGCGAGGGCGTCGAACGGTTCCACCGCGGCGAGCGTGTCTTCGTTCATCACCATGTACCTTGCTACGCCTGCGAGGTCTGCCGGCGAGGCGCCTACACCTTCTGCCCCGAGTACGGGAAGAGCAACCTCGACCCGGGCGGCTTCGCCGAGCGGTTCCGGGTCTCCGCC
This sequence comes from Thermoplasmata archaeon, assembly GCA_022749845.1. Lineage (GTDB taxonomy): Archaea > Thermoplasmatota > Thermoplasmata > Lutacidiplasmatales > UBA184 > JAKIVR01. Next base: position 5,076 of record JAKIWX010000006.1, on the reverse strand, counting down.
GACCACGTTCGGAAGGGCGCGGTGCTCGCCCTCGACCCGAAGCTCTCCTGGGAGGAGGGAGCGCTCCTCGAACCCGCGGCGTGCGCCCTCACCGCGCTCCGCGCAGTCTCCTTCGCGTCCGGTAACCGCGTGATCGTTCTCGGACTGGGTCCCGTGGGCTTGCTGTACGCCCGTGTCGCCCATGCGCTCGGCGCCGGTTGGATCGGGGGCACGGAGCTCTCGCCGCTGCGGCGCGAGGCGGCGAACCGGGGTGGGGTCGACGTAGTCCTCGACCCCCGGGAGCCCGCGAAGGTTCGCGAGGCGGTCGAACAGGGCACTCGCGGGGCCGGGGCGGACCTCGTCGTCGTGGCCACAGGAGCCCCGGCAGCGGTCGAACTTGCCGGCACGCTCGCGCGCCGCGGCGGAACCCTCAATCTCTTCGGGCTTCCGCTCGCGGGGAGCCGTCTCGGGATGGACCTCCAACAGCTCTACCTTCGGGGAGTGAGGGTGGTGCCCACGTACGCCACCACCGAGCGGGACGTCGCGGACCTGCACGCGCTCGTGGCGCGGGGACGTCTCCCGCTCGCCGACCTCGTCTCGCACCGGCTCCCGCTCGCGGAGATCGAGGGCGCGTTCGAGCTCGCCGCGCGGCCCGAGGAGGCGCTGAAGGTCCTCGTCACAGGGCCGGCGTTCCAGGGGCAGCGCGACGTCGGTCCCGCGAGGGCGGCCCCGACCGGCTAGCCGGTCGCAATGGGACCCGCTCCTCCCGCACCGTCGTCCCTCCCGCCGCAGACGGCTACCTTCGACCTCTCGAGCCGTGCCGCGAGGTTCCTTGGGCAGCTCCGTTGGCTGGCCTTCGCGCCGGCCGCGATCTTTGCACCCTTAGCTCTCGCAGGATGGTACGGCGTCCTAACGGGCGATCCCTCCGCGCTCGGCCTCGCCTTCGGCTTCAGCGCCGTTGCTTCGGGCGGAACGGTGGTGTTGCTACTCCTCTACGTTGTTCCCCCCGATCCGCCGATTCGCTTCACGGTCTCGGGCGAGGATCTCAGGGTTGGTTTCCGACGAGGGCAGGACCGCACCCTTCGCTGGACGGACCCTTCGTCGGGACTGCTCGTGGCCGACACCAGCGGCGCGACCGGACCACGAGCGGGAGACAAGTTCCCGGTCCTGATCCACGTGGCCGGAAGCATCGAGGCATGGGTCCCGCTCGGGGCCTTCGAGGCGTTAAAGACGGAAATGGAGGCCCACGGGTTCGGCTTCGTCCCCGTCCTGGGGCGCGGAACCCGCAGGCTCTCGTGGGGGCTGCCGTTCAGCACGACCCTACTCGCTATCGAACGCGAGACGATGCGCCCTCCCCCAGTCCGGGCCCAGGATCCCGCCGACCCCTTATTCCCCGGAGTCCCCTAACCCCGCGATGATCCGGCTCGTCCCGATGACCGCCCAGCAGTTCGATCGATTCGTCGCGGAATCAGTGGAACTGTACGCCGCGGACCACGTCCGGGAGGGAGCCTGGACGGCGGCCGACGCGCCGGCTCACGCCCGCGCCGAGCTCGAAAGGCTCCTCCCGAAAGGGGTCGAGACCCCCGATCATGTCCTCCGCGTCGTGCACGAGGAGGCAACCGGCGAGCGGGTCGGCGATGTCTGGTTCGCGTTTCAACAATCCGATGGCTCACCCCAGATCTTCGTGTTCTGGATAGGCATCGACGAAAAGTACCGCCGACGCGGATTCGCGAGCGCTGTCTTCGCCGAACTCGAGAGAGAGGCACGGGAGCGGGGAGCGAGAAGAGTGGCGCTCCACGTGTTCGGGCACAACGTCGATGCCCAAGCGTTCTACGCCAAGCTCGGCTACACGCCTAGGAACATCATCATGGCCAAGCCCGTCTGACCGCCGAAGCCTGCAGGGCGCTCCCGGGCGAGTTCGGGCTGGGACCCGCGCACGGATGGGGACTGGTTGCCCGCAATTCGTAACTTCTATCGGAACGCGGGGCTCTCCGCCCCGCGCACGCATGCCGACCCTGGGAGCCGAACGTCGCTCCGACCCGAGGTTGCGAACCCGATTCGCGCTCGGCGGCTTGCTACTCCTGCTCGGCTTCGCCGCTTTGGTGGTGTCCACGGAGCTAACACAGCAAGCGAACGCGCAGTGCGCTCAATCTAGCGAGGGTCCCCCCCACCCCTGCCCGATCGCGAGCGGGCTCTGGGGGTGGGGGCTCTTCTTCCCGCTCGTAGGCGCTGGAGCGTACCTCACCCTCGCGTCGGCCGTGGACCTAGGAGCCTCGAGGCGGAAAGGACGACTCGGACGGGCTCCGGCCGCCGCGACTTCCGAAGCCCCGTAGCTCACGGGAGCGATTCGCGCGCTAACACGTGCCCTTCTACCAATCCCCCCTCCGGAATGCGTACGCCAGGGCCGAGGATTGCGCGGCGGACCGATGCGTTGGGGCCTACCTCCACCCCTTCCATCAGAATCGAGTCCTCGACGAAGGATCCGGCTCCGAGAGCAACTCCGGAATCCAAGTGGACGTACGCCCCGAGGCGGGCGCCCGAAGCCCGGACCGTTGGGGCGCTCGCGACCGGCCCCTGACCCGAGCTGCCCGGAGGCAGCCGAGACGGCCCTCCACGACCGGCGTCGAACAGCAATCGTTGCGCGTGCAGGAGGCGCTCGGGAGTTCCGGCGTCCTCCCAGAACCCGGGGCAGCGGTAGCCGAACACTCCTTCCGACAGGAGCCCGGGAACGATCTCCGTCTCCCAGCTGACGGCCCGCCCCTCCGGGATCCGATCGATCACCGTTCTCCGCCAGATGGAGAGCCCGGCGTTGATCCAGTGCGAGGGGGCGGCCTCGGGGGTCGGCTTCTCCACGAATCGCTCGATTCGGTCCCTCGGCCCGAGGGCGGCCACGCCATACGGCCGCGTATCTTCCACCTCCGAGAGGGAGAGCGCGCCCACCCCGCCACGTTCGGCGTGGAGGCGGATGAGGCCGGGAACGTCGATCTCGGCGATGACGTCCGAGTTCAGGAGGAGGAACGGGTCGGAGAGCCCAGCCCCGGCGTTCCGCATACCGCCCCCGGTTCCGAGGGGCGTCGCCTCCGGTACGGTACGTGTCGGCCATCGGAGTGGGTGTTCCTTGAGGTACCGCTCGAGCACGTCCGCCTTGTAGCCGCTCGCGAACACCACCTCTTCAATGTCGGCGGGGAGCTGGTCGAGGACGTGGTAGAGCATCGGCTTGCCGGCGAGCGGGATGAGCTGCTTGGGGAGCGAGTAGGTGATGGGGCGTAGACGGGTGCCGAACCCGCCGACCAGCACGAGCGCCTTCACGGTCCGTTCGAGGTGCTGCGGACCCGGCGGGTCAAGTTAACCGTTCCCAAGCGAGCGAGCGCACGGAAGGTCACCGTTATACCCGCACGGACCGGGTACCCTGCGCACTACCTATGGGACGCTGGTCCGACTCCGTTCGCATCACGAAGGCCGTCCTCCGGACCGTCCGCGAGGACAGGGCGCTCCTGCTCCTGCCGCTATTGAGCGGCCTCCTGATGCTCGCCGCGGTCGCGGTCGTATTCGTGCCGTACCTCACCCTGTTCCTGGTGAACCCGAGCGGGATGCTCGCGTGGGTGCACACGACGGGCGGTACCGCCCTCCTCGTCGTCTCGTTCCTCGTGCTGTACTTTGTGCTCGTGTTCCTCTCGAACTTCTTCTTCGCCGCGCTGATCGGCGCCTCGATGCTCAAGCTCGACGGGAAGAACGCGACCGTCGGTGACGGCCTGCGGATCGCCTGGGCCAAGCGAGGACGGCTCCTCGTCTGGAGCCTCATCGCGGGCACCGTCGGGCTCCTCATCCGGGCCATCGCCTCCCGGTTCCGCGGGATCGTGGGACTCATCATCGCTGCGGGCGCGGGAATCACCTGGAGCGTCGCGACCTACTTCGTCCTGCCCGTGATCCTCTACGAGGAGAACAGTGCCTGGCGCTCGCTGGTCCGGTCGGCGAGGCTGTTCGGGGGCACCTTCGGACGCTGGTTCTTCACGAACCTTCTCCTCGGCCTCATCATCGTGGGGGTGTTCCTCCTCGGTCTCGTGCCGTTCGTCGGCGGTATCCTCCTCCTCGCGACCTCGCTCGCGCTCGGGATCGCCCTCCTCCTCGTCGCGGTCGTCGTCTGGGTGTTCGCCATGATCTTTGCGACGACCGTGGAGGGCGTACTTCGGGCCGCGCTCTACCGCTACGCCACGACCGGTCAGGTCGACCCCGCGTTCCTCCCCTCGACGCTGCCCCAGATCGCCAACTTCCAGCCGCTCCCTCCTCCTCCGCCGCCCCCGCTTCCGTCCGCCTAAGTCCGCGTGGCTCCCTCTTCCTCCCACGGGAAGCTCCGGCGGGGGTCGGGCGTCTTCCGCGCCGCGGAGCTCACTTCGACAACTTGGGCGGATTTCGAAGCGCTGTTCGGTCGGTTCAATGGGGTCGCCGGCGGCTGTTGGTGCATGTTCTACCACAGGACCCGGCGGGAGGATGTCCCGCACAGCCGGGCCCGCACGGAGCGGAATCGCCGCGATCACCGCGCGCTGGTTCGGAAGGGACGCGCGCACGGCATTCTCGTCTACCACGAGGAGGTGCCGGTCGGTTGGTGCCAGTTCGGACGGAGGGCGGAGCTGCCGCTCATCGACACCGCCCGGACCTATCGCGCTCTGCTCGCCAACGGCACGCCCCCCGCCGAGTGGCGGATCACCTGCTTCTTCGTCGACCCTTCCGCGCGGCACCGCGGGGCGGCCCGGTTCGGGTTGCGGGCCGCTCTCGCGGCGATCCGTCGCGCGGGCGGTGGGGTCGTCGAGGCGTACCCCGCTACCCTCGGTGCCCCCGTGAGCCACTGGTTCGGCACCCTCTCGATGTTCGAGCGCGAGGGGTTTCGCGAGACGGCGCCGTACGGAACGCACCATCGCCTCGTCCGCCGCCGGCTCCTCCCGGACTCGCGGCGGCCCAAGCCACCGACGGTGACCCGTCGAACATGACGACAACGCGGAGCGGCCGTACCCTCCCCTCCCGGCGGACGGGATCGCTAGGCTGCCTAGCCAGCGTTCGCGGCCGGTGGCGGCGCGCTTCGGGCCACGATCTCTCCCGGAT
>JAKIWX010000059.1 GCA_022749845.1 Thermoplasmata archaeon | reverse complement strand
GGACTTCCTGCGCGATGTTGCGGAGGCGGGCCGGTTCGGCATGACCCTCCCCGACGCCATCATCTCGGCGAGCAAGGGCCGCTACGGCCTCCTCACCGACGAGATCAAGAAGATGGCGAGCCAGCTCGAGTGGGGCGTGCCTGTCGCGACCGCGCTCCACCTGTTCGAGGAGCGCGTGCCCACGCCGCTCGTCCAGCGGGTCGTGTCGATCATCGTCCGCGCCAACGAGGCGGGAGGGAACGTCGCGGACGTGCTCACGATGGTGGCCCGCAACGCCTCGGACGCGAGCCTCGCCGACAAGTCCCGCCGGGTGACGATGCTCACCTACGTGACGGTCATCTACATCTCCTACGGCGTGTTCCTCGTCACGATCCTCATCCTCTCGGCCCAGTTCCTGCCCGCGATGATCCAGGCGGGCCAGTCGGTGTCGAACTCCGCGCTCGGGGGGGCGTCGAGCTCGGTAGCGCTACAGTTCCAGCTCGTCCCGCAGCTGTTCCTCGCCTTCTTCGTGGCCGTCATCGCCCACGCCGTCGGCGACGGAGTGATGGCGGGCGTCCTGCACAAGACCCGGATCGCCGAGGGGTTCATCCACGCGAGCGCCATGCTCGCACTCGGCTGGGTGCTGATGCGCTACTTCGTGCCGCAGTTCTAGGAGGGAGGGGAAGATGAGCGGAGACCTGGCGGAGAGCCCCGAGAGCGCGGCGGAACTGCCCGAGGGCCGGAAGCCGAAGGCGCACTTCTCCCCGTTCCTGAAGCTCGGGGCGGCCGTCCGCAAGGGCCGGTCGGAGCCGCGGCCCATCCGGCTCGCCCAGCTCGGCCTGTCGGGCCAGGGTTCGATCGAGCCGGTCACCCCCATCCCGCCGATCACGGACAAGGACGTCACGGAGCTCGAGCTTGCCCCCATCCGCGAGGGCGTGAGTTTCGTCCGGATCTCCTTCCACAACGTGCGCAACGAGCACCTCTACGAGGTGATCGAGCCTCCCCTCTCCGACATCGAGCAGGAGCTGTTGGGCCACCTCAAGACCGCGCTCGTCGACCGGTTCGAGCCGCTTCCCGAGCTCGACCCGCCCACGAAACGACGCGAGCTCCGCCGGATGATCGACGACCTGTTCACCGCCTGGGAGGTCTCGCCGAGCCCGACGACGAAGGGCCGGCTCCTCTACCACCTCGAGCGGGACTTCATCGGCTACGGCATCGTCGACGTGCCGATGACCGACTCGGAGGTGGAGGACATCAGCTGCGACGGGGTGGGCATCCCTCTCTACATCTACCACCGGAAGTACGGCTCGATCCGGTCGAACCTCAAGTTCACGAGCGCCGAGCTCGTGGACAAGTACGTCATCTGGCTCGCCCAACGATCGGGCAAGCACATCTCCGTTGCGAGCCCGCTCCTCGACGCGACGGTGCCGGACGGCTCGCGTCTTCAGGCGACGCTGGGCAAGCACGTCACCAAGCGCGGCAGCTCCTTCACCATCCGGCGCTTCCGCGACAACCCGTTCACGCCGGTCGACCTGCTCAACTTCAAGACGATGAGCTCGGAGATGATGGCGTACCTCTGGATCGCCATCGAGAACGGCCAGTCGATGATGGTCTGCGGAGGCACGGCGAGCGGCAAGACGACGACGCTCAACGCGACGCTCCTGTTCATCCCGCCCCAGATGAAGATCGTCTCGATCGAGGACACGCGGGAGCTGAACCTCCCCCACGAGAACTGGGTGCCCTCGCTCACCCGCGCCGGCTTCGGAGCGAAGAACGTCACGAGCGGCAAGGCGCCGGGGGAGATCGACATGTTCGACCTCCTCGCGACCGCGTTGCGCCAGCGGCCGCAGTACCTGATGGTCGGGGAGGTGCGGGGCGCCGAGGCGTTCATCGTCTTCCAGGCGATGGCCACCGGGAAGACCTGCTACACGACGTTCCACGCCGAGAGCGTGAGCGCGATGGTCCACCGGATGGAGAACCCGCCCATCTCGCTCCCCCGCTCGCTCGTGAGCGCGCTCAACCTCGTCCTGCTCCAGCGCCAGGTGAAGGTGGGCACCAAGATGACCCGCCGCGTCCAATCGCTCACCGAGATCGTCGGGCTCGACCCCGAGACGAACGAGCTCATCACGAACTCCGTCTACTCCTGGAATCCGTCCGACGACACGTTCCTCTTCAGCGGCCATTCCTACATCTACGAGCGCGTGGCCATCATGAAGAACTGGACGATGAAGGACATCGAGAAGGAGGTCCGCGCGCGCGTGGACGTCCTCGAGTACATGCGCCTCAAGGTCGCCCAGGGGACGCGCCAGAAGCCGTTCACGCACCGCGACGTGGGCCGGCTCGTCGCCTTCTACTACAAGGACCCGGCCGAGGCGCTCGCCGAGGCGCGCGCCGACCTCGAACGGGCGAAGCCCGCGGCGGCCCCCCGCGCGAGCTAGCGCCCGCGATGCCGGGCGGTCCGTTCGCGTCGCTCACCGGACCGTCCGGTTCCCCGGTCACCCTCTGGCAGGAGGATTCGCTCGCCGGTCTCGGCCGGCGCCTTTCGAAGGGCTCGGCGGACGTCGTCGTCACCTCCCCGCCCTACAATCGGCGGGTCCCCTACCGATCCTACCGCGACGACCGGCCGCGGCAGGAGTACCTGCGCTGGATGGAGCGGCTCGGCCGCTCCGTCGACCGGGCGCTCTCGGAGCGCGGCTCCTTCTTCCTCAACGTCGGCGGCTCGCCGAGCGACCCGTGGCTCCCGTGGGACGTCGCCGGCCGCATGCGCGACCGGTTCGTCCTGCAGAACGTCCTCCTGTGGGTGAAGTCGATCGCGATCGACCGCGCGCTCGTGGGGGAGACCGCGGGGCTCGCCCGGGACCTCGTGGTCGGACACTACAAGCCGCTCAAGTCGAACCGGTACCTCCACGGCGCGCACGAGTACGTCTTCCAGTTCACGCGGAGCGGCGAGGTGCCGATCGACCGGCTCGCCGTGGGCATCGCCTACTCCGACAAGTCGAACGTGAAGCGCTGGCGCACCGCTTCCGCCGACCGGCGATGCCGCGGGAACGTCTGGTTCCTGCCGTACACGACCATCCGCCGAAGGAGCGCCGACCGGCCGCACCCGGCCCCGTTCCCGCCCGAGCTCCCCGAGCGCTGCCTCCGCCTGCACGGGATCTCGCGGGTGCGCCTTGCGGTCGACCCGTTCGTGGGCATCGGCGCCTCGGCGATGGCCGCGGCACGCCTCGGCGTTCCGTTCATCGGCTTCGACCTGGAATCCGAGTACCTGGACGAAACCCGACGGCGCGTCGAAGCGCTTCGGACGGAGGATTAAGTGCTCGGCAGAGCTCACCGACCACCGACGGGAATGGGTCGGGATTCGCGGAAGGAGGCGAACGCCTCCTACCGGGAGAGTCGGGTGAGCCGCTTCTTGACACAGGAGATTAGGCCGCTCCTCGCCCGCGAAGGCGAGCGTCGCCTCGCCCAGGCGGTATCCAGCGCAGTGGCCGCGCGAAGCCTCGCGACCCTTTCGAACCTGACGCCGCGAGACAAGCGTGCGCTCCTCGCGGCGATCGACCGAAAGATGGAGCATCCCGGCCGTGGTGCGCCGGACCCCCAAGTCGTCGTCGAGCTCACCGGCCTCCTCTCTCCCGAGCTCGGGGCCGAGGCCGGGCCGGGACCCCGCCCCGTTTCCCCGTCGCGCTAGACCTTAGCCGCGCTCGAGCGCGGCCGTGAGGCAGTGGGCGCCCCCGAAGGCGCCTGTGAGATTCTCGAGCGGGACGCGCACGCTGTCAAGCTTGAGCGCCCGGGCGTCGGGCGAGTTCGGGAAGAAGCGGTTCTCGGCGCGCAGCTCCCCGAACTCCTTCGTGGCCCGGAGGAAGAGCCGATGGTACCGCGCGGGGTCCCGCTCGGCGATGCGACGGAGGTTCGCAAGCACCCGCTCCGCGTTGCGTCCGACGTCCGGCACGACGATCGTCCGGTCGCGGATCGTGAGGAAGTTCGTGGCGTAGCACAACTGTTCGAGGCTCGAAAGGCCGATCACCCGCACGCCGTGAGTCTTCTCGAGGTAGGGCAGCAGGAACGTCGAATGGGCGCGGTGGTAGGTCCCCCGGTCCCGCAGGTAGACGTCGACGCGGGCGCGCTCGAGCATGTCGCGGTACCCCACCGCGATGCCGTCGCCCGCGAAGTTGAGGTACGTGTCGAGGTGCATGTTCACCATCGTGTCCGGGCGGCCGAGGAGCGGATGGACCGGCTGGTGCACGACACCGACCTCGGGGTAGGCGATCCCGCTCGCGAGGAACTCCGCGACCCCCGTCGCGTTCGTGCGGTCGCCGGTGCCGAGGAGAGCGAACTCCCCCGCAGGCAGGAAATCCCCGCCCTCGAAGGTTCCCCGCTCGATCGTGGCGATCGGGGGGTCACCGGTCGACCTCCAGACAAAGGAGGTAAGCTCGCTCTCGCGACGTCGTTGCGGCTTCGCGGGCCGGCCGATGACGATCCCCCGGTCGGTGACCGCCTGCTGGTCCCGAAGGAAGAAGAGATTCGTGAGCGGCTGGCGGAGCGTCGGGAAGCTCGCGACAGAACGGTTCCCCTTCCTCCGCTCGAACCGGAATTGGGGGGCGAGGACGAGCGTTTCGATGAGCATCTCGCGGTCGAGGCGGCGCACCGAATCGCGGAACTCGCTACGGGCGCGGGAGGCCCCAGGCCCACGGAAGGTCACGGTCTCGAGGACCCGTTCGACCAGAGCCTCCGCCACTTCGGGGCGCCGGCCGGCCGCCTGGAGGAGCATCTGGTCGAGGAGCTGCACGTGCACCCCGAACCCCGACCGGAGCGCCTCGACGAGCTCCTCGTGTTCCCGTCGGGCCCGGGAGAGGCTGAACACCCGCTCGTAGAGCGCCTGGTACGGCTCGAGGAGGCCGAAGAACGCCTCCATCCCCGGCGGCCGGAGCACGACCCGGCGGAGCGGATGCCACTCGGCGAGAGCGCGTGCGGTCAGGTGTCCCCACGTCCGTGGCCCAAGAGGCGGAGGGGGGGCTGATAAAGGTAGCCGGGGGGCCTCGGCCGGAGCGGGTGCTGCGGGGGTCCGGACTGGACCCTAGAGCTTCTTCCACTCCTTCATCGGCTTGCGGTTCACGCCGGCGAGGCGGGCGAAGGTGTTCTTTCCGCCCTCCTTGGCCGCGTGGCCCGCGTCGACGAAGGCGTCGTGGGTGGCGTTGAGCGCTCGGGTGGTGCCCTCGACCACCGCATCGGCCGCGGTAACGAGCCCTCCCTTCACGGCTCCCGGCACCTTCCGGAGCTCGGCATCGATGGTGCGCTGGGCGTTCGTGAGGTCGTCCTCGATGGCGTAGAGGAGGTACTTCGCCTCCTTCCGTGTCGTGTGCGGGAGGCGGGCGATCTTGTCCTCGACGTCGTCGAACTTGATCGTGATATCGTGGCCGATCGCTCGAGCCGCACGTCGGAGTTCGCTCACGTGGCGGCGCAATTCGGCCTGCTCGGCCGATTCGTTGGGCATCTCGTCCACCGTCCGAGGAAGCACCGGGCGAGGGGTCTTAATACCTGACGGTTCGACTCGCAGATTCGCGGGGGCCTCCGGTCCCTCGAGAGGCGTCCCTCGCGCCGGACGAGGACCGATCACGAGGGCGCTAGGCCCGGGTGCGGGCTAGCCGCCCATGCGCCGATCGCCCTTGCGCCGGCGTCCTCGTCCGGCAGGAACCGGTGCAGCGGTGGGGGCCGCCGGCGTAGGAATCCCGCGCGGTGCCCTCTCCGTCTCCGTGCCTCCGGCCCACCGCACCAAGAGCTCGAAGGCGAGACGGCCCGGGTCGGTGACGACGAGCTCCCCCCCCAACGCGCGTGTGAGGAGCCGGGCCGCTCGCTCGAACTCGGGGTTCTGGCTTTTGATCAGCAGGAGGGTGAAGCGGAGCGGCTTCACGCTCGAGAGCTCGGAGGCGTGCGCGAGGGCGCTCTCCATCGCTGCGTCAAGGTTCCCGCTCCGCACCGTGCCCGCGGCGTCGGTGTACGCCTCGGGAAGTCCGTCGGTGATCACGTACAGCTCCTTGCGCGTGGCCCGGGAGCTGCGGAGCAGAAGGAAGGCGTTCCGGAGGGCTTCGCCCGTGTTCGTGAAGGAGCCGGCCGGGCACTCCCAGAGCTCGAGGAGGTCGAGCACTCGGACTTCGTTGTCGAAGGCGAGGACGTCGATCACGCCGTCGGGGTACCGACGCCGGACGGCGCTGTAGAGGGCCAGCAACGCCTTCTTCGCGGCGACGAGCTTGCCGCCCTCCTCCATCGACCCGGACTTGTCGAGGGCCAGGACCACGTGGGCTCGCTCGCTCGTGATCTCCCGATAGACGAGGCTTGAGTCCTCGTCGATGTGGCGGAGCCCCGCCATGCGGGCGGCGACCAGGGAGGAAGGGATGTCGAGGTGCGCGACCTCCTCGGGCTGGCGAAGCCTCGCCTTCTCGTAGACTCCGGTAGACCCGCCCCCCCGGAGCGACAGGCGTGCCGACCCGGGCAGCTCCCGGCGTTCCGACTCGAGCAGGAGGCGCGCGAACCGCTCGACGAGGGCGTACGTGACCACGAGCTCCCCGTCCCTCTCCGCGACGAGTCCACGCTCGGTGAGCTCGCGCCGCAGCCGCTGCTCCTCGGCGTTCTTGACCCACCGGTCCGCCTCGAGCTCCGAGCGGCGACGTGCCTCCTCCTTCTCGGCCTCGAGCGACCGGCGCTGGAGCTCGGCCTCCCGTCGCTTCGCCTCCGCCTCTTTGCGGAGCTCCGACTCGCGCCGTTCGATCGTCCCCTCCACCCGTTCCTTGAGCTCGCTCCGCTGCGGCGTCGAGAGACGAGCGAGCGCATCCCCGAGGAGTGACGGGTCCAGTTGGCGTCCTCCGGCGGCGAGCGTGGCGATGGGAAGCGAGCGGCCCGGGGACGGAGCTCTCGCCCTCTTGGGTCCTCGATGGAACAGGCCTATGAGCCACGCGAAGAACCGGGCGAAGAGCGCGCGCAGCCGGGCGAGGAATCCCGGTCGTTCAGGAGGGGCGTTCCAGGAGGCGTCCGGGAGGAGGAGCGCGCTCTGGACCTCGGCGAGAAGGTCCGGGTCGACGACCCGGGAGAGGTCGAGGGAGCGGGCGCGGGCAAGCCGCGCCTCGAGGGCGGCGAGTTGGGCGCGAAGCTCCTCCTCCTTGTGCACCCGGACCGCCTCGAGCTCCTCCGCCCGCCGGTCGTACTCCTCCATCGAACGGCCCACGCGGCGGGAGAACTGTCGCCGCAGCCGTTCGCGGAGCGCGGCGATGCGCCCGGCCGCAGCGCGGTCCTCGGCCGCGGTGCGGGCAAGGAGCCGCCGAGCTCCCTCCACCCCCTCCTCGGCGAGCGCCCGGACGAGCGCGGAGCGGTCGAGGGTGTCGAGAAGGTCGTCGGAGCGGATCTCTTCGAATGCGCTCGCGCAGTCGGGCAGCGAGAAGTCGCTAGTGGACGACGTCGTCCTCGGCCCCCGGCTCGCAGCGGAAGAGCGAGTGCCGCTCGAGGAGGCCGAACTCGGCGACGGCGGCCTCGCGAGGCAGCACCGGTTCGCGGGGGTGCTCCCGGTCGCGTACCCAGGCTAGGAAGCCCTGGAATCTCGGGAACAGGCCGCCGCCGTCGGAGAGCTGAGCTTGGAGGGAGGCGTCGGGAAGAAGCCGGCGACCCTCTCCAACGAGCGCCTCCGCTTCCGCCGCGTTCTCGCGCAGGACGGTCCGGAAATAGCGGCACCAGTAGACGAGGGCGCTCCGCTTGAGGGCCTCGTCGAGGTGGCCCTCGAGGAACTCCTGCACCCGTCGCGTGTTCTGGACGAACGACTCGCCGCTACGGGCGCGGATGCGGCCCCGCATGGCGTGGAGCAGTCCCGCCTTCAGGTCGTCCGCGCTCGGCACCTGACGCCCCGCGAGGACGGCGAAGGCGGCAGTTCGGTGGGCGACGTCGATGAGCGTACGATTCGACCCCACCTCGCCCGTGTCGGGGTTGTCGTCGGTCGCGCGCAGGCGCCAGAGCTCGATCGCGCGGACCCCCGCATCGAGGAGGATCTCGGGGAGGTACGACCCGCCGCTCTCCGTGTAGCCGATGTCGACGATCCGGCGGTTGTCGGCGTGGCGGGAATTGAACCCGACGTGGAGGCTCGTGAGACGGTCGGAGAGCGGGTCGTTGATGTTGTCGAGGTCGGAGAGGTTTGACGTGCAGATGGCGACGAACGCGGCGGGGAAGCTCTCCCGGGACTTCGAGGGGGTGACCGTGCCCTCCTGCAGTGCCTGGAGGAGGACGTTCTGCGTCCCGAGGGGCAGCTTGCCGATCTCGTCCACGAGCAGGAGGCCCCGGTTGGCCTGCAGGAGCTTCCCCGGCTCGAGGACGAGCGGGCTCATCGGGTCTCCGATCTCCTCGAGCCGCCGGAGGTTCAGGTTCCCGGTGAGGTGGTCGGGGAACACCTCGCTCGATCCCTGGAGTCGTGCGAAACCGAAACCTTCCCGGAGCCGGACGACCTCCGCGGGCACCGCCTTCGGGTCGATCGAGCCCGGGTCCCACCGGGCGATATCGCCCTCCGGGGCGAACCGGCGGCGGCAGATGGGGCAGGGTGGGAACCGCCGACCAACCTCAGCGTCGGTGAGCGAGAGCGGATGGTCGAGCACCGGGCAGCCTGCGACCACCCACGTGGATTTCGGGTAGAGGTCCCAGAGGGCTTTCGCGAGGCTTGTCTTGCCGGCCCCCGACGGGCCGAAGAAGAGGAGGTGGGCGCCGGAAACGAGCGCCGCGACAAGGTCCTCGTAGGTGTCGTACGGCAGGATCGTCGACGGGAACAGCGCCGCGATCGCGCCTTCCCGGCTGGCGCCCTTGCCGCGCAGGGCCTCGAGGAGCCGAAGCAGCTCGTTGCGGAACCGCTCGGTCGGCGATTCGACGACCTCCCCCCGCTCCGCGAGCTGCGCCGCCGTAGCCCGGGTCCCGACGGAGGCGAAGGCCGGGGGCGCCGCGGGGGGACGTTCGGCCACGGCGCGCCGACCCGGGCGGGCCATATTTACTTTGCCGCGAGCGAGGGCGTTCCCTCGTCGAGGGCCGGGCCCTCGCCGCCGCCAGCATTATGTAGAGTACCCCGGTGGGCGGCCCCTGCATGGCCGACGAGGAGGGCGCGAAGAAGACCCCGCTCGCGCGGACGGTCAAGGACAAGTGGCGCTCGAAGCACTGGTACTCGGTCAAGGCGCCCGGACTCTTCCAGCGGGTGACGCTCGGCGAGACGATGGCCTCCGAACCCGAGCAGGTGATCGGTCGGCAGCTCGAGACGACGCTCCAGGAGCTCACGGCGGGTAGCGACATCGGCAAGGCGCACGTGAAGCTCCGGTTCGCCATCGAGCGCGTCAGCGGCGAGAACGTCGCGGAGACCCGCTTTGTCGGCCACGAGCTCACGAGCGACTACGTCCGCCGCCTCGCCCGCCGCAAGCGTTCGAAGATCGACCTCACGCTCACAGTGACGACGAAGGACGGTGTACAGATCGTTCTGAAGCCGGTCGCTGTCGGCGAGCAACGGCTCCAAGCCAACCTGCAGACGGAACTACGCCACAAGCTCCGCAGCATCCTCATCGAGGAGGCGGCCACGAAGACGGCCCCCGAGTTCGTCCGGGAGATGCTGCAGGGAGAGCTGGGACGGCTGCTCGCGAACGGCCTGCGGACTCTCTATCCCCTGAAGAAGATCGAGATCCGGAGCTCCGAGGTGCTCGGCCTCATCGCCGAAGAGGCGACCGAGGCCGATGCGCCCGCCGAGGCGGGGATCCCCCCCGCGATCGAGCCTCCGACGCCGCCCGACGCGACGCCCGAACCTGCGGGCGCCTGAGGGCACCGTGGCGCCGCGTGGCCCATTCACTGTCGGGGTGGCTCAGCCCGGTAGAGCACGGGACTCATAGCGCGGCGGCACCGCCGCCACGGGAGAGATCCTGGGGCCGGGGGTTCAAATCCCCCCCCCGACACAATTCAGACATTTCTCGACGAGAGTTCGAGTCGAATGCTCACCCGGGCGTTTCGGATTTGAACCTCGATAGGGCCCCCGCCGCTACAGCCTCGCGATAAGGTCAACGCCACGAGGATCGGGGTTCCATCGTCCGAGCCCCATGGTTGAAGGACACGACGGAAGGTCGGGGC
>JAKIWX010000058.1 GCA_022749845.1 Thermoplasmata archaeon | reverse complement strand
GTTGAACCTCACCGGGATCGCGAACGTCACCTTCTGGTACGCCCCGGCGTGGTGGCTCACCGTGAGCGCGACCGCGCACGGCTCGGCGACCCCGAAGAACGAGTGGGTGCTGAACGCGAGCGGCGTCCTCCTCACGGCGACTCCGCAGGCGGGCTTCGTCTTCGTTGGCTGGAGCGGCTCGGGACCCGGCTCGACGACGTCCGCTCAGCGGCACAGCGCGGTGACCGTGATCCATCCGACGGGACCCGTCGTGGAGATTGCGACCTTCGCGCCCCGGCCTCCCCCGACGTGGAAGGTTACGGTCTCGGAGAACGGTATGCCGACGACGCAGCCGTACACGGTGCAGCTCGGGGCGAGCGCCTACACGGGCTCGGGTACCTTCGCGATCACAAACCTGAGCACCAACAGCTACACGCTCGGCGTCCCGTACGTGTTCGACAACGGGACGGTCGGCGTGCGGTACGTGCCCGGGGTGGCGAACAGCTCGCTCGTCCTCGCCGGTGGGAGCCTCCTCGTGGACGCGAACGGGACCCTGACGGTACCGTTCTCGACGCAGTACCTCCTTACGGTGGGCGCTACCGCCGGCGGCACGGTGAGCCCGAACGGGGCGGGCTGGAAGAACGCGGGCGCGCAGCTCGCGCTCACGGCGACCGCCTCGAACGGCTTCTCCTTCACCGGATGGAACGGGACCGGAACGGGGGCGCGCACGAGCAAGAACCCCACGGTGACGGTCGTGGTCGGCGGGGTCATCTCCGAGACCGCGCAGTTCACCGCGATCCCCCACCCCCCACCCGCAACCTACTCGCTCATGGTGAGCGAGCAGGGACTGCCCCCGACCGCCACTTGGGCGCTCGGGGTCGGGACGGCGAGTGCGTCGGGGAGCGGGGCGCTCTCCGTCAACGGACTCAACGGCAGCTACACGCTCACGGTGCCGACCGTCTACGTGACGGCCGGAATACGGTACATCCCGAACGGGAGCGCGACGCTCTCCGTGCCCGTCGCGCTGACGAGCCAGAACGCGACCCGCTCCGTGGTGTTCACGGAGCAGGTGCTTGTAACGCTCGAGACGTCGGGACAGGGCACCGTCACCGGGACCTCCGGCTGGGTCTCCTCGGGCTCTCCGATCCAGCTGAGCGCCACACCGGCGACCGGCTGGCTGTTCGCAGGATGGGTCGGGACCGGCACTGGGTCGTCGTCGACCACGAACGCGAGCGCGACCTCGATCACGCCGACGGGACCGGTCGTGGAGACGGCGACGTTCACTCCGGCACCTCCGCCGGTCACGAAGTCGGGCAGCTCCACCGCGGGCCTCACCACGGCGGTCGGGCTCCTCGTGGCGCTCCTCATCGCGGGTCTGCTCGTCGGGATGCTGCTGGCGCGCCGCCGCCGGCGAAGCCCGCCACCGCCCGAGCCGATGGAGAGCTGGCAGGAGACGCCCGCCGACACGGAGAACGCGTCGATGGACTCCTCGGGAATGCCGCCAGGGTCGAGTTAGCGGTCCGCGGCACGGGAAGCGCGAACCAACCTCTTCGAGCCCTTCCGGGGGAACCCGGGAGGGCTCGTCACTTTCTTCGAGAGTTGAGAAGGTAGCGTGCGCCCGGGCGCCGGAGGGAGGACTCAGCCTGCCGGGGCCGGTTGGGGAGAGGTCGCCCGGCTCGCGAGGATGCTACGATAGATGCCCGAGTGGAGCACGAGGAGCGTCGAGGTAGGCGATGCAGCGCGTTCGCTGTTGATAGGCGCCCCCGCGAATCGGTTCGCCGGCAGTCCGTGCACGAGGGCGATCGCGAGCGCCGCTCGCTCGAGGGCACTCGGCGCGAGCTGCCGCTGAAGCGCGATTCGCTCTGCCTTGCGCACCCAGTCGGTGAGCTCGCTCGCGGAGAGTGCATGACGGGAGAGGAGGAGCGTCGCCGAAAGGACGGGGAGCGGGACGGTCGTGCCCAAGGAATCCGCAAGAGCCGGGATCTCGCTCGCGGTCGCCTCGCCGGCCGCGCCGAGCTCGGCGAGCAGGGCCGCCGCGAGCGGCAGTCCACGCGCGCCGGGATAGAGCGCGGCGAGCGCCTCACGCCGCGCGCGAAACCGTGTCCAGGCACCCGGGTCGCGCAGGACGAGTCCCGCCACCCAGGCGGCCGCCTCATCCGCGCCGACCTCCTCGCGGTGACGGACCCACTCGTCGAACGGTGCCTCGGGCGTGGCGGACGGGACAAGGTGAAGGATGGCGGCGAGCCCCACGGAAGTGGCCTTGCTCCCGAACTGCTCGCGGATCCGGTCGCTCGTCTGGACCAGATTCGGGTAGACCCGAGTGGCGATCTCCGGGGAGGCAGCGAGCAGCTCCGCGGCTAGAAGCCGGTCCCTCGCGTCCCCCCCCATCACCTCGACCATCCCCCAGACGTTGCGGAACCGTTCGGCGAGCTCTTCCGCGGTCTCGCGGCGGTTGGCAAGGCCCGCCGCCACAACGCGCAGGAAGGGAGCGGCCTCGGCGGGGGTGAGGGCGCCAAGCTCGGCGAGGAAGTATTCGGCGCTCTTGGCCACCGCATCGAGTTCGGCCGTGGTCGCGGCGAGCTCGGTGGCGACGGTATCGAGCGGGAGGGGGTCGGTACGGGAGGCACGGACGGTCAGCTCGGCCAGCACGTGCTGGCCGATGGGGGTGAGCTGGGGGGGAGCCGGGGGTTTCGAGATCGCCCCTTGCGATTCGAGGAGCTGCAGCAGTTCGGGCGAGCCCGCCGGCACGCGCCGTTGATCGATTTCAGCGAGGTAGGAGCGGACCTCCCCCGCAGTAACCGGAGGCAACTCGGACCCCCCATCGGCGGGAGGGCGTGCTCGTACTTAGTCCCGCCGACGAGAGGAGGGGCCTACGCGCCGACGCCTTGCTTCGGCTTCGTGTCCTGGGCCGAAGAGGAGGCCATCGTAGTCCCACCCATCCGGTCGCCGCGGTAGTAGCCGAAGGAGAAGATGATCAGCATGACGATCGAGAAGACGACGCCGATCCCGATGACGGCATCGATGGGCACGGCGGTACTCGCTGTGTACGTGAGTCCGCGCCCCACGAAAGGCACGGGGGTCTTCGGGCCGAAGAGGACGAAGATCGCCCAGGTGACCCCGATGAAGATGACGGTGATCATGACGTCGCCGAATCCTTGCGGGTAGTTCTCGGAGAGGTTGCCGTACCTTAGGGCAAGGTAGAGGAACAGGAAGATCAGCGTGATGAAGAGCGCGTAGACGAGGAAGACGCCCAGCACCAGATAGAGAATGGCGAAAGTGAGAAGGGCGATTACGTAGAGTGGAACGTCCATCCGCTGCGAGGCTCCGAACGAAAGGGGCGCAGGCGAGCCCCGCATATAAACTTCCGTGCGTTCGGTACTTGGGGTTCCAGCTGAGAAGGATGCCCGCGTTCCGCGCCGAGCTCTCGGTCGTCAGCGGGTCGAGCCGGAGCGCAAGCCGACCCGCGAGACTGGGGCCCGGTCGGCACGCCAAGGCGGGGCCCCGACCGGTCGCTGGGAACTGGCGGCCGACCTCCCCGCCGGGCCCGTTCGGGCTCCGCTGTGCCCCCGGAACGCGGTCAACCCAGATAGTGGCGTACTTGCCGGTTCTCCGACGAGAAAACGTGAATTGAATCGCGAAGGTTTAAATATCAAAATCCATACTTGCCCGCCCAGCATGGCGGCGTTTCCCTCCTCGCCGGGCGTCACGAACGAACTTGGGGTGCCGGCCCGAATCCGGTCGATACTCTCTCGATCCGAAGGACCCCAGGCTCCACGGGCTCCCTCGGGCAGGACCGCGGGGGCTGAGTCCGCCGGCTTCGTCCGGAAGCTCCCCCGGTGGACCGTCGCGTTCGCGGTTCTGCTGATGGCGGTTCCTTTCCTCCCCGGAACGGCAGGGGCCATGCTGGGTCCGCAGGGCGTCGCGGCGGCCCCCCATGGGGTCGTCTTTGCCTCCGTTGCCGTCCCGGCCCACCTTAGCTCCCACGGCGTCCCGCTCTCGCTCGCCGGCCAGAGCCCATCACAGAATCTTCCCCTCAACCCCGCCAAGTTTGCGCCCCCGATTGCGAGCATGTCGCTTCGACACGCAAGCACCTCCCCCCTCTCAACCCCGGCCACCCATACGGCCCCGTTGCCCGCCCGTCCAACCCCGTCTGTCGTAACCGGGGCTGTGCACGGAAGGGTGCTTGACTCGGTGACGTTTGCCGCCGTGAGCGCGGCGCTGGTGGAGTACTCCCCCTTGGGCGCCCGCTGCCCCCTTGCGAACTGCAGTCCCGTTCAGACCGATTCGAACGGATACTTCACCTTCACGAGTTCCCCCGGCTTCAACATCATCATCGTCACCCAGTCGTACTACGCCCAGAACACGACCTGGGTGGATGTCGTGGCCGGAGTGACCACGAACATCGGCACGATGTACCTCGTCCATGACGCGTATGCGAGCGGCATCGTGGAGACCTCCGATTCGGCCCACGTCCCCGTCCCGCAGATCAACGTGAGCTCCCAGTCCGCGAACGGCACAGAGTTCGCCTTCCCGAGCCTGATCACGAACGGGCAAGGGAAGTTCTCGAACCTAGCCGTGCTTCCCGTTCCCTCGATTGTGAACTTTGCCCCCACCCTGACGTACAGCCGATACCAAGGGAACTTCACCTGGGTCTCGCTCCGACCGTACCAACACTACGACCTCGGCGTCATCTACATGGATTCAGGGGTCGCGGTCAAGGCGACCCTCGTCGATTCCGTACACCACAAGCCGCTCACGCTCGGGCTGTTCGCCGCTGGTGGCGCGTGCTCCACCATCACCGGGTGCATCTACCAACAGGGCGCGACCACGGGGCAGGGTGGCAGCTCGACGGTGGTCTACTTCGATGCCTCTCCTGGACCGAACCGCATCACCTTCGAGGCCGATGGCTACGTCGTGAACATCACCCAGTTCAACCTGCCCAACTGGCCCTCGAACCAAGTGTACAACCTCGGCACGATCTACATGATCCCGGAGGGCGCCGTGGCGGCGACCGTGCACTTCACCTGGTCGTCTCAGGTCGCGGCCGCGTGGGCCAAGTGGGACACCAATGCCCTGGGAGCGACACCGCTTGCGGTCCTCTCTGCCACGAGTCTGGATGGCCTCGAGCTCGGAGCCCCGAAGTGCCCTCCGTTCGGACCCTGCAACGAGACCAAGACGACCACCGAGTCGGGCTGTGGGCCCATCGGAAGCACCATCGCCATTCCCGCAACCCCCCTACGCGTGTCGATGAAGATCGAGGCGGACACGGGTGCGGTGTGCAACGGTATGTTCGCGACCTGGCCGAACACCTACATGATGCCCGTGTTCGACAACTACACCTACGCGAACACGACACCGGGATTCATCACCAACGTCGGTTCGCTCGATTTGACACCGGGGACCTTCATTCAAGGAACGGTCACCGGCGGAGCGACCGGATGGGGCGTTCAAGCCTGTTCGACCGACGAGATCGCCCGAACCTACGACACGTGCGGACCCGGCGCCGTGGCGAGCGACACGATCGTCCAGATTCAGTACCAGCAGGTCGCTTTCTACGACCCGGCCGGCTGTCCCCAGTCTCCGACGACCTTCTGCGTCGCGGCGCCCGTAGGGCCGTCCGAGCTCACGTTTGTAGGCCAGGTTGCGGTCAAGAACGTGACGTGGGTCTACGTAACCCCGGGCGTATTCCCCGCGCATCCCGAGCTCCTCTCAACGGTAACGGCGAATCACATCTCTTCGGTCAATCTCCTTCAGACTTCGATCAAGGGGCTGGTGCTCGATGCCCAGACGCATAAGCCGATCGCCGGGCTAGCGGGTCTCTTCGAGAAACCTGCAGGTGGCGCCGCCTACCCGAGTGCGGCAGGCCAGGTCAACTCTAGTGGGACCTTCTTCCAGAACGTCACGCCGGGTTGGGACGTCGTCACGATATCCGCTCCCCTGTACCAGCCGAACTCCACCTGGGCCGAAGTGAACCGCTCCACGCTCAACATCGGCACGGTCAATCTTACGGAGGATGCCTACGTCCACGGGTACGTCGTCGACCCCACGGGCGCCGGCATCGCGCTCGCCTCGGTCACCTACTGCACCATCGCCGCGCCCAACACCTGCCAACAGCTTGGGATTGATGGGCTAACGAGTACGCTCGGGGAGTACTTCGGCCAGGTCGCGCCCGGGCTTCTCCCGCTCGGCACCTACCGCATCCTCGTGTCCGCCCCGGGCTACGACGAGAACTCGACGTGGGTGAACGCGACGACGCCGGGCGTGGAATTCAACGCAACACGGCTCGTCCTCAACCCAGCGGGCAACTCCACCGCTGCGCCGATCCGTGGCGCTACGCACACCCGGAGTGCTCTCAGCCCCTCCTCTCAGAACGTATGGGTGAACGGACGCGTAATCGACAACGCGACGCGCCGCGGACTCTCGGGCTCCGTGAGCCTGGTCGCCAACTCGCCGAACGGGGCTACGATCATCGTCACCCGGATCAACTCGGGAGGATTCTACAACCTCTCCCTCCCCCCCGGCGCCTGGTGGATCAACGCGAGCTATGCGCAGTTCTACTACGCCTCTTCCGTCTTCATCAACGTGAGCGCGAGCGCTGCGGCTCTGCAGGTTACGACGCTTGCCCTCACACCGTACCAGTGGGTGCTCGGCCGGGTCGTGATCGAGCCCTGGACGAGCGTTACCACCGTTACCGGGCTCGGACCCGGCGAGGGGACCGCACGCATCTGCAACCAAGTTGGCTCCTGCGGCGCCTCGGGTGTACTGAATTCGGGAGGCTTCTTCTTCGTGACCGCCGACAGCGGGATCAACAGCAAGGTGCTGGTGGCGGCGCAGGGCACGGGGGTCGGGACCGCCGCCGGCGGCTTCGTGGCCAATAACACCAATTTCCTGAACATCACCAACAAGAGCGGCGCGAGCGGGCTGCCGGTGGTCGGGATGTGGATCTTCGGTGCCGCGCTCGGCGCGGTGCGGGATCTGTCGACCCAGAACAGCACGCCGGTACGCTACGGGAGCGCCTCCGTCTTCGAAGTTGGACCCGGCAACACCCCGGTCACGCTCACGGAGGAGCTGAACAGCGGCGGGACCTTCATCATGTTCCTGCCCCAGACCAACAACACGACCCTGCGCGCCTCAGGATTGGCGTACAAGCTGGCGTCGAGCTCGAACGGGACCTACATGCCCCCTGGAGGGATCTCGATTCTCCCGACGGTTAGCCTGGAGCACTTCGGCTGGGTCGTGGTCACCGTCCTCGACTCCTCGGGAACGGGCACGGGGGACGGCGTCGGACGTGCTCGGGTCGGACTGGCCCAGCTTACGGCGAACGTCACGACGTTGAGCGGACTCAAGTACGCCTACACGAACACGGCGGACTCCTTCGGCCTTGACAACATCTCGGCACCGGCCGGATCGAACGTCACCGTGAGCGTGCAGGCGCCCGACTACAGCAGTGTGAGCGTCCACGTGAGCGTGAACCAGAGCGCCACCACCTTCGTGAACGACAGCTCGCTCGCGACGCCGTACTCCGCGCTCGGCAACGTGACCCTACTCGGGTGGTCCTGGCTCCAGGGTCGCGTCGTGGACCCGGTCCGCGGCAACCTGAGCCTGCCGGACGTGAACGTCGTCGTGACCGCGAACAGCTCCGTCACGAACAACGGGCCGGTCCTCACGAACGGCCGGGGCTACTACCTGAGCGATGTCCCGCTCGGCACCACGGTGAACGTGAGCACGCAGCTCTCGGGCTACCAGCTCAACTCCACCAAGTTCACCATCCTGCCGGGCCTCGTCGGGAACCTGAACATGAACCTCACCGGCATGGGCATCATCGCGGGCTACGCCTACGGCTATCCCGGCTTCCATCCCGTCGCGGGAGCGACCGTGAGCGTCTGTCCGAAGGGTCAGCCGGCCTGCGGAACCCCGCTCGCCACGACGAACGGCTCGGGGATCTTCTGGACGATCGCGCCCGTGGGGACGGACGCCGTCAACGTCACCGACACGAACTACGTGCCGAGCCTGCCGACGTACATCAAGGTGAAGGCGGACAGCTGGAACTGGATCGGCGGGGTGAACCTCACCGAGTTCGCCTACATCTTCGGGACCGTCCGCGCGCTCCCCTCGGGGGACCTGCTCGCGAACGCGAACGTCTCGCTCTGCTTCCCGAACGTCTTCGGTACGGGGCCGGTCGGAGGCTGCACCGAGACCGTCACCACGAACGCGCAGGGCGCGTTCTTCCTGCCGACGGCCGCGGGTCAGTTCATCATCGACGCGAACGCGACGTTCTACAACGACACCTTCCTGCCGATCTCCGTCCTTCCAGGTGAGTACGTCCCGGTCGGCACGATCTTCATCCAGGAGTTCGGCTTCGAGACGGGTCTCATCCTCGGCAGCGATACCTCCGCCCCGATCCCCGGCTCGACGATCCAGGCCTGCCCGGCCTGGAGCTTCGGGGTCTGCACAGCGATCCGCACCGCGGACGGCACCGGGCGCTTCTCCCTCTCGGGAGCCCCAGGGCCGTACACGTTGTTCGCGATCGCCCCCAACTACCAGGCGACGTACCTCGCGACGACTTTCGTGAGCGGCGTCACCGTCCAGTTGCCCCCCATCTACCTCATCCCGACGGGGACGAACCTACTCTACACGGTGAGTGGCTCCGTGTTCGCCACGAACGGGTTCCCGGTTGCGGGAGCGATCGTCTCGGCGGGCACGAGCTTCGCGACGGCCACGGCGGCGGACGGGAGCTTTGCGCTCCGCGTGCCGTGGGGGACCTACACGTTCACCGCGAACGCCCCGGGCTATCTGCCGGCCTCGCAGGTCGTGATCGCCCACGCGACGGTGGTGAACGTGACGCTCACGCTCGCGCCGTCCACCTACCTGCTCTCGGGGGTCGTACGGGACGGCCTCGTCCCGAACCAGCCGGTGCAGGGCGTGACGATCAGCGAGAGCATCGGAGGCGCCGTGACCACGATCGCCCAGAGCGATGCGAGCGGGGCCTACTCGGTGCCCCTCGAGAACGGTACGCACGTGCTCACCGCGGCCCCGGGAAGTGCGGTCGCTATCACCTACACTCCCGTGAGTTTCACCGTCGCCATCAACGGCGGCCCCGTGACGCACGACGTGCTCCTGTTCCCGCCCGTCACCCAGGTCTACGGCCTCGTGGTGGACGCCGTGAGCGGGCTCGCTCTCGCGAACGCTTCGGTCGTCGGCAACGGGCTGACCTCCGAGCACATTCCGAGCCAGTTCGCGATCTCGACGAGCGGAACCGGAACGTTCCAGGTGACCCTCTACGAGGGGAGCTACACCGTGACCGCCTCGGCGAAAGGGTACCTGACGCAGAAGTACGCGGTGACGGCGAACGGCCAACCGACCCAGCAGCTCACCCTCTCGCTCCCGCCAAGCCCACCGCCGGCCTCCTCGGGCAGCTCGACTCCCTTCGCCGGAGGGACCCTCGCTCTCCTCGGTGGGGTGGCGGCGGTCGCGGTCGCGGCGATGCTGCTCGCGCGCCGGTTCGCCGCGGCCCCGAGCGGGCGACCCGCGACGCAGACGGCGCGCAAAGGGGCGTAGCTGGATGCGGACGGGCGCTCCTAGGGCGGAGGCCACGGGGTTCGGGGCGCGTCGGCCGATGGCTTGGCTCTTCGGAGCCGTCGCGGTCGGCGTCCTCGCCCTCTTCCTGTTCCCTCCCCCCACCGTCGCCCTGCACCTCGCCTCCCCCACCGCGGGCACGCCCGCCCGCACCGCCCTCCTATCGCCCGCCGCCCAAGTGGCCCCGACCACGGTGATCCCCGCCTCCAACATCGCGGGCCTCACCCTCGGCATCGGCGCGAGCCCCTCCCGCATCTGCGCTTACGGCGAGTCCACCTGTCCCGCCGGGACCGGACTCTCCCACGTCACCATGACCGCCGTGGCCGGGCTCCAGGGACTCGAGACCTGGCCCGCCGTCCAGGTCGCCTTCGTCATCGAGACCACCCTCTTCGACGGCGTCTACGACCCCTCGGCGGGGGACGGGGGCTCCGATCCGTGCTCGACCGGGTTCGGCGTGGGGATGCCGTGCGAGGAGTCGAACGGAGTGCCGTTCTTCGTCGCCCATGCCCAGCAGATCGCCAACGCCATCCAGTCCGCCAACCCCCACTCCCTCGTCTCCTTCGCCCTCGTCGACTACTTCGCCACCAAGGACAACTTCGACGACGGCGACGGCTCCGAGTACAACGTCGACATCCCCACCTTCGTCCCGGCCCCCCAGTTCGGTGCCCAG
>JAKIWX010000057.1 GCA_022749845.1 Thermoplasmata archaeon | reverse complement strand
GCGTCCACGAACGGGGACTCGGGGTGCTGGGCCATGAACCCGTCCTTCTGCCGTCGTTCCTCTTCGACGGTTCGGATGTACTCCTGCGAGTCCGGCATGGTGCCCGGCCCGAATCCAAGAGGGGGATAAGCGTTCGGTCGAGCGGCCGCCGAACGGCTATCGGGAGTGGTAATCGGGGGTCGGTGGCTGCGCCTGTTCACCGGTGAGCGCCCTTCCTTCGTCCCCACCCAGGGCGTCGGCCCACGCCGTCAGGGACCGAGTGGACGCAGCGCTCGCGAAGCTCCTCAAGTCGCCGGGGCTTGAGGAAGTGTACCTGTCGCCGTGGTGGGAGGTGACGGTAGACCGGGCAGAAGCGTTCGGCTGGAAACGCGCCGTGCTCCGGAGAAACCCCGGCGCAGGCGCGACCCATTGGGGGCACCTCTTCCTGCTCGTGCGCGGTGTAGGGACGCGCGCGCGCCTTTCCACGGCGGACGGGGCCGGACCCGGGGGAACGCTACCGATCGTCGAGGTCGCGGCCTACGAAACCCAGGGATCCTTGGTCCACCTTTGGGCGAGGGCACGGGCTCCCGTCGAGATGGAGGCGCTCTGCGCCGCGCTAGCTGCGCAGCTGAGCCCCACGGCGAGCCTCTCGTAGACCCCGAGGAAACCCCTAAGCAGGAGGGCGTCTCCCATCGGCGATGGAATCGATCGTGATCGACCTCGAGTTCGCTGCGCCCGTCGAGGACCTCTGGGCCGCCTGGACGGAGAGCGATCGCCTCGCCCGATGGCTCTGCAGCAAGGCGAACGTCGAGCTCGAGGTGGGCGGCCCGTACGAGCTGTTCTGGGACCCCGAGCACCCGGAGGAGAACAGCACCCTCGGCTGCCGGATCCAGGCGTGGGAGGAGGAGTACTCTCTCCGGACCGACTGGCGCGGTCCGCCGGAATTCGCGGAGATGATGAACACCCAGCCGTTCCCGACGACCCTCTTCGTGCGGTTCCAGCCGCTCGGACCCTCCCGGAGCCGGCTGCATCTCGAGCACCTCGGTTGGGGCGACGGAGAGCAGTGGAGCGCCGCACGCGCCTGGCAGCAGAAAAGCTGGGATTCCGCTCTGACGAAACTTCGTCCGTTCCTGGAAGCGTAGACCGGGTCGGCCGTCCCGAGCGCTCGACTAGCCGACGCGGATGCCGCGCCGTCGGGCGTTTCGCGAATGCGCGTGGGGGTGTCGATGCCCGGAGTGGCCTCCTGCGATGCCGGGGGTGGCGAGCAGGTAATCTCCCTGGCTCACGCCCTTCACTCCGCGGAGGTCCTCGGCAGCCCGCTCGAGCTCCTTCCGCTGGCCGACCATGACCATCACCTCGAGGCAGACGCCTCCTTCGAGGTGGACGTGGCTCGAGGAGCGGATGTGCTCCCCCCAGCGGTGCTGCGCCGCCGTTAGCCTCCGTTGCACGGTCGGGGAACGGTGGTCGTACAGGACCATGACCGTGCCGACCGCGTCGGAGTCCGGCTCCCCGAGGCGCCCTTCGGAGAGCTCCTTGCGGACCAGGAAGCGCACCGCCTCCGAGCGGCTCGCCGAGTTTCGCTGCCGGACCCAGCGGTCGAGCGCGGCGAGTACCGAGGGCTCGAGGGAGACCGCGGTACGGACGACGCGCTCGCTCACGGTCCGGCGGCCCCGCTCGGGCCGAAGCCGATCTCTTCGTAGCGCTTGTACCGGTAGATCGCCATCGCGATCCCCCAGGCGGCGAGGAACAGGATCACAATGCCGACGCCGACCGTCTCGAAGTCGAGGTTCTGTACGGCTCCCCAGAACGGTCCCCGCCAGCCGAGCTGCTGGGATAGCACCTGGAGCAGCTCCACGCCCCCGATGGCGAAGGCCACGAGTACCGAGATGATGGTGAGCGTGAGGTTGTAGTACACTTTCCGGATCGGCTTCAGGAACGCCCAGCCGTAGGCGTATCGCATGGCGAAGCCGTCCGTCGTATCGGAGAGCACCATCCCGCAGGTGAACAGGAGCGGGAGAAGCATGACCGCCCAGAGCGGTATGGACGTCGAGACCGCAAACCCCACGCTGAAGGAGATGAGGAGCACCTCGGTCGCGGTGTCGAACCCGAGGCCGAACAGCACCCCGATCGGGTAGATGTCCCGCGGACGGCGGACGACCCGGAACAGCCCCGAGAAGTAGCGGTAGAGGAAGCCCCGCTTCTCCATCTGCTCGTCGAGCCGCTGCTGGTCGAGCTCCCGGTCTCGGAGCCCTTTGAACAGCCGGTAGACGTCGAGAACGATGAGTACGTTCACAAGGCCGATCACGAACAGGAACGTCCCGGAGACGAGCGTTCCCACGACGGCGCCGGTGGACGCGAACGCCTGGTAGTAGGTGCGGACCGTCTCGGTCGCCACCACGAAGGCGGCCACCATCCCGCAGACGATCGTCGAGTGTCCAAGAGAGAACCAGGTCCCGACGGTGAGCGGTCGTTGACCTTCGTTGAGGAGCTTTCGCGTGGTGTTGTCGATGGCCGCGATGTGGTCCGCGTCGAACCCGTGCCGAAGGCCGAGCACGTAGGCGGTGATGGCGAGGCCCGAGAAGATGAGCCCGCCTCCCCTCACGCCTCCCGAGAAATGGTGGGGGAGGAACGCGAACGCCGCGACGAACCCAGCGATCGTCGTGACGAGAATGGCCGAGTAGAGGGCGAGAAGGAGGTGTTTCTCCCGACCGGTAAGTCGCGCGGCCACCGCCGAGGAGGCCGTCGTCACCACGGGCGCCACGGGGGCCGCACCGCGCGGGGGACTTAAGCGTATGCGCTTTTGAAAAACCGTAGTACTACACTCGGGAGCCCGGACCGATTTCGGAGGGACTCGAACCCGAGTCGGGCTAGTCTTCTTCTGGGGCGCTGAGCTCCTTTGCGAGCGCGGCGAGGAAGCGACGGGCGGCCGGGAGATTCTCCGCCCTTTCGGCTCGCCCTATCAGGAGTCCCGGGGGAGTGCCCGGGATCGATCTACGGACCAGGAGCTTGGCCGGTCCCCCCCGTGCGGCCGCTCGGGTACCCGCGCGGCCAGGGAGAAGGTGGTACTCTACGCGCACCGGACCCTCGCGGGTTTCGAGTTGACGGGACCACCCCAGCTCGCCTGCGCGGAGCTCGCTCGAGGGCATGGGCACGACGGGGCCAGGAGTCCATCGGCTGTACGCGGGAAGTCGGAACAGATGGAGGGTCGCCTCGCCGAACCCTTCTTCGAGATTCTCGATCGCGTCCCTCACCTGGCGCAGCGTCGGCGCTACCGCCGGCCGGGAAACGGCTGGTTTCTGGTCAGCCGAGGCTCGGTTCCGGCGACCCGAAGTCCGGAGAGCAGAGCTCCCCGACTTGGGCCGTCGAGAAGATGACCCCTTCGACTCGGCTGCACGACAGCCGCAGTTCGCCGCGTGCTCGCGGCGCCAGGCGGCGCGCACCTCCTCCGACCTCTCGCTACCGAGTCGGTGAGCCTCGTGCCAAGCGCGATTGGTTGCCCCGGGGCTCATGGTGGAGAGGGAGACGACAGCTCGGGGGTTCTACCGGACGACCACCTGCACGCAGCAGTTCGCCCAGGCCTTCGCGTTTGTCCAGGGGTTCCCGTTGTACACTTCGCGGTAGGCGCCGACCCCTTTGATGTCCCCTTCCTTGCGCCGCCAGCGGAGCCAGTCGGTGAGCCCGTGGTAGACGACCCGGGGCGAGACTTTCTCGGGGTCGTAGACGACGCAGGCGATCTTGCTCGCGGCCAGGGTGCTCAGGTGGACGGCCCCCTCTCCCCGGACTTTCCCCTTGACCTCGATGCCGACCTTCCAGTGCTGGGAGGAGGGTTCCATGAAGACCCACTTGCCGGTGCGGATCCCCTTCTTCTTCGCCCAACGATCGAGCTTCTCGAACTCCGACCGGATCCGCTTCTCCTTCCAAGCTCCCTTCCACGACACGGTCGCAAGTCGGAACGCAGGGCTCCTCGTGAGCTCAAAATCCACTACCATTCGGTCCACCTTCGAATCGAGGAACCCGGTCGACTACTTCCGCATTGCCGGAGGGTAGGACACGCGGGCGAATCGGTTGCAGGCGAGCATCGGCGCGCCCTCCACGCCGTCCGACCCTAGTCCGGGTCCTCGGGGTCGCCAGGACCGGATGGCCCTTCGGGGGAGCTCTCGCTCAGCTCCTTGGAGAGGATGTCGAGCTCGGCCTCGAGCTCCGTCAGCGGATCGGCTGGCGCGGCCGGGACCGGCTCGACCACGACCTGCGGCGGTTCCTCAACGGGGGCCGGCTCCTCGATCGGGGCAGCAACAGCAACTGCCTCGGGCAGGACCGCCGGTGGAGCGGGCCGAGGGATCGCTCGCGTCGGCTGCGACGCGCGACGGCGCTGCTGCCGGTAGAGTAGGGCGAGGAGGATCGCGAAAAGTCCCAACGCCCCTGCGAGCGTGAGGGAGAAGAGAGGCAGCCCCGAAGCTCGGCTCGAGGTCCCCCCGATCGAGGCCGCAGGGAGGATGGTGAGGTTGAGGCTCTGCCGCGCCGAACCACCGTACGGGCTCTGCACGGTCACGGTGACGGTGAAGACCCCGGGTCCGGTGGGGGTGCAGGAAAGCACGGTCGAGTCCGACGACGCGCACCCGGTCGGAAGGCCTGCGTAGGCGAAGGAGAAGGAGGCCGAGGTGTTCGAGACTCGTACCGTCAGGACTAGGGCTTGTCCGACCGTCACCTCCGTGGAGCTCGCGACGAACGACTCGATCGCCGGATGGACGGCTCCCTGCGGCAACACGTGGAAGATCGCGGAGGCATTCGCCGAGACCTGCGCCGAATCGGTCACGGTGACGGTGGCCGTGTACGTTCCCGGTACACCGACCTGACAATCGACGTTGGCGGTACTGGGAATCCCGCAGCTCGAAGGCAGCCCAAGGTAGCTGTAGGTGAGGAACCCCGTGCCCCCGCCCGCGATCACGGTGAGGAGCACCGATCCTCCCGTTTCGACGTTCGCGGGCGACGCACTGAAGCTGGCAATCTGGGGCCGCAGAGCAACCTTGAGCTGTAGGGAGCGCTGGATCGGGGGCGCGAGGGCGTCCCGCACCGAGACCGTGACGGTGTAGTTTCCGGGGGCCGAAGGTGCGCAATTGATCGTGCTCACGTTGCCTCCGTTGCATCCCACCGGCAACCCGGCGTAGGTGAACGCGAGGAATCCGGCGCCCCCGCCCGCACGTGCGAGGAGGGTCACCTCTTGCCCGACGTCCACCGCCCCCGGAGTCGCCGAGAAGGAACCAATCACCGTCGCCGGCGTGACCTTGAGGGAAAGGGTGGCGTTCGCCTTCCCGCCCACCGAATCCGTCGCGGTGGCGGTCACGGTGAAGTTTCCTGCTCCGGTCGGTCGGCAGCTCAGGTTGGTGGTGTTTGCCGAAGCGCACCCCGTTGGGAGACCACCGTAGACGTAGCTGAACGATGAGCTTCCACCGGCCGCAAGCACGGAGAGCAGCGTCGTCCCGCCGGCATCCAGCGCGAGCAGCGTCCCCTGGAACGACGAGATGTAGGGGTCCGAGAAGACCGAGAGCGGGAGAGAGGCGTTCGCACGGATTCCCAACACGCCGGTGACGGTGACCCGGATGAGGAAGCTGCCGATTGCCGATGGCCTGCAGGCCAGGCTCGAGGTGTTGGCGGAGAGGCATCCCGGCGGGAGGCCAAGGTAACTGTAGCTTACACCGCCGAAGTTGGCTGACGCGCTGACCCGGAGGGTCGTGGAAGCACCTACGTCGAGGTTCGCCGGGGTGGCCGTGAACGCTTGGACGAGGACGACGGGGAGCGCGCTCACGTTCAGGGATACGGTCGAGTTCGTCGAGTTCCCCGCCGCGTCCTTCACCTCGAGACGGACGGTGAAGTTACCGGGGAGGACCGGCGAACACGGTAGCCGGGTCCGATTGAGCGGGACACAGCCCGCAGGCAGCCCGCTGTACAGGTACCTGTATGGCGGCAGGCCTCCAACGACCGAGGTAGTGAAGTTCATCGACACGCCGACAGGTATCGACTCTGGGCTCGCGCTTAGGTTCCGTATCCAGAGAGGGTTCGCGCCCGCCGTCGGCGCGCCAGCGATGACCCCGAGGGAGGGCTCGGGGATCCAGAGCGTCCCGGTCGCCTGGTCCAACCCCGGTTGGCCCGCCACGGCGCCGAGGGAGATGTTTCCCCGCGCCACCGCGGGATTCGGCTGGACGACCTGGATCGAGCTGTTGGTGGCGGACCCGACGTAAACATCGCCGGTGGTGGGGGAGAAGGTGACCGAGCCCGCCGGGGAGCCGAGGCGCACGCTCGCGAGGATTCCGCGGGTCAGGGCGTTCACGAACACGAGGTTCGACCCTGAAACCACCGCGATCCGATTCGAAGTGTACACAAACGCGAGCGCGGACGGCGCAAGTATGGTCAGGTTGGTCATGAAGCGAAGCGTCGAGGTGTTGACGACGGCTACCTTGCCGGCCGCATGCTCCGCTACGTAGAGCTGCTCGGTGGAAGGGTCCACCGCCAATCCCGAGAGGGAAACGTTGGCCGCTGGGGTCGGGAACTGGACCGCCCCCAGCTCTTGGAGGGTTCCGGGATCGAACACCTCTACGCTCGACGCGGTTGGGTCGGCGGCGAACAACCGATCCGTCGCGGAATCGTAGGCGAGCGAGACCGGCCCGTACGGCAACATGGCGGAGCTGGCGAGGCTCCCGTTCGCCAGGAAGAGCGACCAGATTCGATTGTCGACTGCGGAAGCGAGGAACAGCTTCCCAATCGACGGAGCGACCGCGCTCGACAGGTCGCCCGTCCCGACGAGCGGTAGCGCGACTGTGGTGAGGCTACTCCCGTTCACGAGGTACCCCCAGCGGCTGTGCGCATCGCTGACGAGCAGCGAGCTATTGCCCGATACCCAGGAAACGAGCGAAGGGGTCGAACCCACGGTGATCTCTCCGGAGACCTTGCCGCTCGTCGAGTTGAGGACGGTGATGTTGTACGTTGAAGTCGCGGAGATGTACAGCTCGGACCTGCTGTTGTCCGCGGCGAGGAACTCGGGGAACGTGCCCACCGCGAGGGACGTGGGCCGGGTGCCGTTGGTGCCATTGAGGACGCTCACGTTGTCGCCGGCGGAGTTCGCAACGTAGACCCTTTCCGTTGCGCCGTCGTAGAGGACGGCCGCTGGGGACCTGCCGACCGAAACAGTGCTCACTGCGAGAGTCGTCAGGTTCACGAGGCTCACCGTGTCCGAGCCCGTGTTGGCCACGAACAGCGTGCGATGCGCGGTGTCGACGGCCAAACCCGTGGGGTCGGTCCCTACCGGTAGGTTCTGGACCGAACCGTTGAGGAGGTCGATGCGGTCCACCGAGTTCGAGGAGGAGGAGGCCACGTAGGCGATCGAAGCCGCAGCGTCGACCGCAATCCCGGCGGGGGTTCCGGTCGTCGCGTAGGAAGCCAGTAGAGTGTGATTCGTCCCGTTGTAGACGAGAAGGCGGTCCGGTGATCCCGACGTGATCAGTACATCTCCCGAAGACGGTTCGTAGACGACCTCTTCGGGAGAGCTGACCGCGAGCTCGGCTGCGGTCGAATGGTTCCCGGACAGGTTCACCGCGTCCACGTAGCCGTGCGAGGCGTCCACCCCGTACAGCTCGCCGCTGCGGTTGTCCACCGCGAGCGAAGTCAGAGGACCGCCCGTTGGGAAGCTGAAGCTGCCCACCACCTCTGCGCTCGAGAGATTCACGACGGTGACCATGCCCGATTGTTCGTCGGCAACGTAGAGCCGAGCGGCCGACCTATCCGACGCAATCGCGCCGGGAGCGTCGTTGGGGGTCGCACGAGCCGTGCCGGACGCGACGGTTCCGTTGAACAGGGTCAACGACGCGCTCACCGCGGGTATCGCCCCACCCCCGCCCAGCGGGTGGGGTACGAGAGGGGGAGCGTGACGGAACGCTCCGAGGTGGGAAGTTGCCGTCAGGAGGGCTGACGGGGCTCCAGGCTGGAACCCAGCGGTTCCGGTGCCACCTTCGGCTCGGCTCAGCGGCGGGGCGTGGCTCCACCCCCCCGTCGCACCTTGACTCCAGAGCGTCGCGCCGAGAATCGCAAGCGTTGCGAGCGCGAGGACGCGGCTCGCGAACGGCTTGGCGGAGCGGGCTCCCGCCAGCACCTGTGTCCTACCCCCTAGCTCGATTGGCCTAGGTGTGACTTGGAAGCCATGGGAGATAATCCTGTTCGTCGAGGGCCAAGCCCGTTCGACCCTCCCGGGAGCTCCCGGGGGAGCTCGTCCGCGCTGCGCGCGACGAAGCCCCTAGCGGGTGGTCGATCCGGTCGCCTCGGAAGGGGACGCTTCATATGGAGGGACCCGGCATCAAATACAGCTGGAGGGCAATGCGACCCGCCTCAGCTAACATCGTACTCGTCGTTCTCGATTGCGTTCGTCAGAAGAACCTCGAAGGGGTGGGCTTGGCTGGAGGACCCGCCACCCCGTCGCTCGACAGGCTTGCGGAGGATGGGATGGTGTTCTCGAACGCCGTGGCGCCGGCGAATTGGACGCTACCGTCCCACATGTCGCTCCTCTCGGGTATTTACCCGAGCGAGCACGGAGTCCGAAGCGTTCAGCGCCGGCTCGAATCCACGCCGCCTCTTCTCGCCCAACGTCTCTCGGAGCAAGGGTACTCCACGGGACTTTTCACCGAACAGGCCCACCTGAGCGGGGATTCTGGCCTAGCTGAGGGCTACCAGCTCTGTCGCACGAGCGAGCCCTTCGGCGCGCCGGTTCGGGGCTTGGCAGCAGGGCTCCCAGCCCCAGGTTCTGCGGGGGCCGGCGCGATCGAAGCCCTCTCGCGTCTGTTCGTGGGCCGGAGGGCGGCGCTGGCGATCCCCGGGGGGTTCGTGATTCATCGCGAGCGATTGCGGCTCAAGGAGCGCCTCGCGGGTCCGGGGCTCGTCCGGGAAGCGTGCCGGTGGATTGCCGAACGCTCTCGGGATCGTCCGTTCCACCTCCTGCTCAACTGTGTCGACGCGCACGAACCGTACCCGCTCTCGGATCGGCGCCTCCCCCCTCTCCGTCCTTCCGAGTTGCTGGGCCTGCTGCCCGCCAGCCTCCTGCTTCAGGCCTCCGAACGCTCACGCCGGGCCGCGCTAGAGCGACTCGAACGGGCCTACGCGCTTGAGATCCAACGGGCGG
This sequence comes from Thermoplasmata archaeon, assembly GCA_022749845.1. Lineage (GTDB taxonomy): Archaea > Thermoplasmatota > Thermoplasmata > Lutacidiplasmatales > UBA184 > JAKIVR01. The sequence goes on along the minus strand of JAKIWX010000057.1, from coordinate 1,905 downwards.
ACCAGAAACTGGGCCTCGTACTAGGTGCCCTCGAACGCGCCAAGTTGCTCGACGAGACCGCAGTGCTCGTCACCTCCGACCACGGCCAACAGTTTGGGGAATCGGGGAATGTCTTCCACTCCGGGGGCGTGAGCGACGCGGTGGCGCGCGTCCCGCTCATCGTCCGGCTTCCCGATGGGATCTCCTGCCGTGGACGCACGGACCGCTGGACGAGCCTCTGTTCGATCCCTGATTGGTCCTTGGCACTTGCCCGAGGAGAGTCCCCGTTCGGCCAACGAGACCAGCAACCCTCGCGGTGGCCAACTCTTGCGGGCCAGCCTGCCGTCTACTGCGAAGGGAGTCCAGCGCACGAGGTGAATTCGGTGTTCGCCCACCGGTTTGCCGGCGCAGCCTGGAATCACCGTCTCATCGCTCGCTACGCTCGGGAGGGCAAGGCGGTCTTTGACCTCGATTCCGGCGCGCTAGCCCGCTGGTCCGAGGGAGTAGAGTACGACACCGCCGCGCCGGACGTGACCTTCGGGGAAGAGGCGTCCGCGCAGGCGGAGGGGCTCTTCCCGCCTATCATGATGCACGCGCCTTCCCTGCTCCCGCCGGCAGGGGGAGGGTCGCGGACCATCACTCCTATTGAGGAGCACCTTGCCGCTTGGGGCTACTCCTAGATATCGCTGCAACTACTCCCGATATGTTCTCGGGGAGTTGGGTTGAGCCGCGAGTTTCCCGAACACGCCGGCGGTAACCGATCGCGTGACTTGCCGCCTGTCCCGACCGGTCGCCCGCTCCGGATCGCCTTCGTAGTCGACAAGTGCGAACCGTGGTACACCGGCGGGTACGAGCATCGAATACTCGCGCTCGCACGTGGGCTCGCCCGGACCCACGAGGTGAAGGTGTACTCCTCCCTCCCCGTCGATTCGACCTGGATCGACGGAATCGAGTTCGTTCGTTGTGCGCCCCCACCTTCCCAACGGGAGCGCTCCGGAGAGCGGAGCCTTCTCCACGGGGTTCGATTCGCCCTTGCGCTTCGTAGACCACCCCCGGGGCTGCTCGCGTGGGAGCCCGACCTGGTGATCGTCGAGGCGATACCGTACCTGCATCTCCGGAGCATCCGCCGGTGGGCGCCTCGGCTCCGAGGTGTCTGGGCCCTCGACGTCTGCGAAGCTTGGCGTTCCTATCCCTACCGTCGAGGTCCGGTCGGTCGCTGGATGACGTCGTGGATCGCCCGACTGCTGAGGTCGGGGGTCCGAGAAGCGGACTGGGTGATCGCCATCTCCAGTGTTACAGCGCGGAGCCTCGAACAGAACTTCGCCGCCGACCCGCGCAGGCTAAGCGTGATACCGCTCGCACCGGAGAACCAACCGGGAGGGAGCGACCCTGCCACCTCGCTGCGGCGGGAGCGAAGGTACGATTTCCTGCTCGTCGGACGGATGGTCCGGGAGAAACGGCCCGAGGATCTCATCGCTTCGCTTGCGATTCTCAAGGAGCGAACGGGTTGGGCGGGTCGCGCGATCCTTCTCGGATCGGGTCCCCGCCTCGGACTTTGTCGGAAGCTTGTCCGAAAGCTGGGGCTCGCCTCGCAGGTCGAGGTCGCCGGCTTCGTGTCCCCCGTAGATCGTGACAAGATCTTGGATTCGAGTCGGGTGCTGGTGGTGCCCTCCGAACGGGAGGGATTCTCCCTAGCTACCCTTGAGGGACTTTCCCGTGGGCTTCCCGCCGTGGTCGCCGTGCCGAAGTACCCAGAAGTGTTCGGCGTATCCGAGTTCGTGAAGGACGGCGTAGAAGGGCTGTACTACCCGGTCGGCGACCGCCAACAACTTGCAGAACGCCTCTCGAGACTTCTCGCCGACGGGCCTCTCCAGGAGAGGCTGGCGGCCGCAGGTCAGGCCCGCGCCTCGCAGTACCACTGGGAGG
>JAKIWX010000056.1 GCA_022749845.1 Thermoplasmata archaeon | reverse complement strand
GTGCTACCTTCCGTTGCGTCGAGCGAGGCGATCGGCGTCGCGGTCGCCCACGAGCAGTACTACGGCGGGGACACCGTCTCCGTCACCTGGACCCTGGGCGGGTCGAGCGGCGGCTCCCTTTCGGGCTGGACCACCGACAGCTGGCTCGTCTACGAGGCGAGCGCTGGTTACTCGATCTACGCAACCGGCACCATCGGCTCTACCGCCGGCAGCGGGAGCTTCACCTTCCCGGCTCCGCTCAACTATGCGGGGGAGCTCACCGTGTGGGTCAGCGCCCACAACGCCACCCAGAACATCCAGAACTACGCTCTGGTCGCGGTGACCCCACCGACGATCCTTCTCTCGGCGAGCGAGGACAACTACCTGCCCGGCGACACCGTCCATGTGACCGTCAGCCCGCAGGGCTCGGTCCTCAACTCCGCCACGCTGTGGGGCACGGCCACCGCCCCGGGTGGTCTCGTCCTTTGGTCCGGGCAGGTCCAGGGGAACGGCTTCCCGCTGACCGTACCGATGGTCAACCCCCCGCGGTCCATCCTGATCAACGTCACGGCGCAGTCCTCGACGCTCGGCGTGCTGAGCAGCGCCTCGTTGACGATCGAGCTCGCGAGCGGCTGGGTCCTCTCTGTCGGCATCGTGACGCACTCCTCCTACTCGGACGGGGCGTTCCAGCCGGGCCAGACGATCTCGATCCACTACGCGCTCGACTCGCTCGCGAACCAGCCCGTGCCGGGGCTCATCTTCCTCTACGTCGAGACCTACCAGTACCTCCCCGGACAGGGGAGCCTGTACACCCAGACGACGTCGACGTCGGGGAACCTTCCGTTCAAGATCCCCTCGGACTGGGGGAACGGCAACCACTACCTGTACATCTACGCGGAGCTCCAGAACTGTTTCACGGGCTCCTGCTACGCGGAGAGCGACTTCACGCTCCCGGTCGAGACCTCCCCGGCGCTGCTCAACTACGAGCTCGTCCCGAACTCGGGGCTCACCGTGGGCTGGCTCGTGCTGCTCCTCATCATCGTTGTGGTGACGATCCTGCTCGTGATCCTGATCCGCCGCCGCCCGCCCACGTCGAGCGCGGGGCCGATCACGCCGTACAAGTCGGGCGACGAGGCGGGCTCGAAGGGCTCGACCTCCGGGGACTCAAAGGACGCATCCGCGGGAGACGCTGGCTCCTCGTCCAGCGCTCCGCCGCTCCCCAACCCCGCCCCTTCCGACGGCGGCACGCCGTAGCGGGCTAGCGACCGGCCCGCTGGGCCCACTCGACCCCGAGCGCCCGGACCGAGGCGTTCGCGCTCGACGCCGGCAGGCCCCCGAAGTCGAAGATCCCTAGGAGCTCGTCGACCCCGGCCCGGGCGAACCGGTCGAGGTGTTCGGCTACCTCGGCGGGAGTCCCTAGTACGGCGAATCCGCTCTCCTCGACCGAGCTCACCGAGGCATGGCGGGGATCGCGGCGTACCTTCGCCTCGTAGTTCGGGCTCTGCGTCGCAAGGCGGCTGTCCAGGTACCGCTGGAGGTGCCGGCGTGCCTCGGCGGGGTCAGGGCCAGCGTAAAGGTGGACGGCGGCGGCGACCTCGCACCGGATTCCTGGGGGCAGCTGCTCGCGGTACCCCTGAATGAGCGCACTCAGCTCGGCGATCGAATCCAGCGTCGCGTAAGGGATGAGCGCGATCGACCGCCCGGCCTTGGCGAGGAAGGGCAGCGCTTCCCGGCGCTGCACCGCCACCCAGAGCGGAGGGTGGGGGCTCTGCACCGGTCGCACGTTGATCCTTACGGCGGACGCCCCGGGCGTTTCCGCTCGTACCTCCTCCCCCCGCCAGGCGGCGAGGACGTTCGCTAGGGTCCGGTCGAACCGCTCCCGCTTCTCGGCGGGGTCGATGCCGAACCCTTCGAACTCGAGCGGGATGTACCCGCTCCCCACGCCCAGATTGAGGCGTCCCCCGAGGAGCCGGTCCACGAGCGCGTACTGCTCGGCGATGTCGATGGCCGAGTGGAACGGTAGGACGGCGACGAGCGCCCCGAGGCGGAGCCGGCGCGTTCGCTGCCCAAGAGCGGAGAGCAGCACCGGGGGGGAGGGGCAGACCCCCCCTCCATGGAAATGGTGCTCCGCCACCCAGAGAGCGTGGAGACCTGCGGCATCCGCCGACTCCCCCAGCGAGAGGAGCTCGGCGAACCGATCCCGCTCGCCGTTCTCGAACTCGGCGTAGGAGTCGAGGACAGAGAAGGCGCTCAGCTTCACGGAGCGAGGACACTCCTTCCCTTCTTGGGGCTTGGGGAGGGAGCGATTAGGTCGCGAGTCCTTCCGCGGTGGTGCAGGTCCGTGGGACGGGCTTAGCGCCGGGTCTGGGTCGGGGAAAGTTGCACCTGCTTGCGAGAGGCATTCCCTGGCCACCAAACCTCGGACTCGTTCGGCAGCGGGAGCCGACGGTCCTGGCGGGCCCATCTTGGTTGCCTCCTTCGGCCCGAGTGGATGCACGGGGACCGGAGCCTCCCGCCGGCGTGATTCTCGAGAGAACGGACCCCCCCACATCTCGCTCGGCCTTTCCTATCGTCGGCGGCGTCGAGCTAGACCTGCTTCGCGAGGGGGAGTGGGTCACGGTCGACGGAGACTCTGGCGTCGTCGACCTCGAGGCGGTGAACGGCGTGAGCGTCGTAACGAGTCTCCTCGAACGGGAGGATGGCAAGGTGCTGCTCCTCCGTCGCTCCGAGCGTGTGGGCTCCTTCCCGGGTCGATGGGCGGGGGTTTCGGGGTTCCTCGAAGCGCCCACAGCGGAGGCGCAGGCACGCCTCGAGATCGAGCAGGAAACGGGGCTGAAAGCTCGAGAGCTCGAGCTTCGGGCGACCGCGGACCCGGTCTACGTTCGCGACGGCCCCCGGGGGTACATCGTCCACCCGTTCCGCTTCGCCGTCCGACAGCCCGAGATCCGCCTCGACCGGGAGCACACGGAGTCACGGTGGGTGGACCCGAGGGAGATCGACTCCTATCCTACGGTGCCGAAGCTCGCCCAAGTGTGGGCGGCGCTCCTCCTGCGCGCCGTCGAAAGGAAACGGTAAAGACCGCAGGGCCCCCATCGCGCGGCGGGCTGGTAGATCAGCGGAAGATCGCCGGTTTTGCAAACCGGAGGTCTCGGGTTCAAATCCCGACCAGTCCATTCCGACGAAGGAGGGTAGTGCCCCGGTGAAGACGAAATCTGCAACGCCGCGCGCTTCCTCCAGTCGAGTTCCTTCGCGCCTACCCGCTGGCCGTTCTCAGCTCCCAGCCTCGAAACTCATCTCGAGGCCGCTCTCCCCAGAGACCTGGCCCGCATTTGCCGCGCTGGTGGAGAAGCACAACGGAATCTTCGGGGGATGCTGGTGCATCTCCTTTCACCTTCGGCCGGGCGAAGGGAAGCGTACTCCCGCCGAGTATCGAGCCATGAAGGAGGCGCGCGTCCGGCAAGGGCAGGCCCACGCCGCCCTCGTCTTTGACGGCCCGAGAGCCGTCGGATGGTGCCAGTTTGGGCCCACGGTGGAGCTCCCGAACATCCGGAGCCAGAAGGCCTACCAAGAAGGGGCGAGCGAGGTTCCCGATTGGCGCATCACCTGTTTCTTCATCGACCGTGAGCGCCGAGGGGAAGGGGTTGCGAACTTTGCCCTCCGCGGGGCCCTCCGGGAGATCGGTCGGCTGGGAGGGGGAACGGTCGAGGCGTATCCCGAGGATGTTGCCGGCCGCAAGGTTTCTCGCTCGTTCCTCTGCAGCGGTACCCTAGGCATGTTCGAGAAGGCGGGATTCCAGAGGAGCCGCAAGATCGCGATGCATCGGTGGGTCGTGGTCCGGAAGATTCCCCCGAATCCGACTCCTGCTCCGAACTGAACCTCGCGCTCGAGTGCTCCGCTGGGAGCGGAACTACGGCCGGGAAGGGGTGCCCCCTTGGGGGATGCTGGATTAGATACGCGCTCGACATCGACGCGCCATGGCGGACGCTTGGCTCTGCGACGCGGGAATCCGGGTGACCGATCTTGATGCCTCGATCGAGTTCTACACCTCCCTTCTCGACCTTGTCGAACTAAAGCGCGCGCAAGAGGAGGACTCGGCGTACGTCCTCTTCAAGGATCGAAGATCAGGCCAACGACTCGAGCTCAACTGGTATTCGGAAAAGAGCCCGTTCTACCGGCCGTTTGTCGGGGGCGAGGGTCTCGACCACCTCGAAGTCCGGGTGCGGAGCTTGGCGACGACGCTAGCGAAGCTCAAGGAGCGGGGCGTCGAGCCGGTGAACCGGAAACTGTGGGTCAACCCTGTCGCCGTGGAAGCGATGCGATCCCGGCCCGAGGACGCCGCTTGGCTCGAGAAGGACGTCTGGGTCACCTCCACGGGTCACAGCATCGCGTACGTCGCAGATCCCGACGGGAACCTCCTGTGCCTCTACGACCACCCGGAGGAGGATTTCGATGCACCCGTCCCCGAGCACTATTGAGTCGGTCCCGTTCGCCGAAGAGGCGCCGCCGTCGCGGGCACGTTGCGCGCTCCGGTTCGGCAGGGGAGAACTGCGTCCTTACTTCCCTCGAACCGAAGCTTCAAAGTACACCTCCTCCGGTCGGTCACCGTGTACGGTTCGGGAGGTTCCCCTGGTTTCAGTTCCCCCTCGGGAAGTACGGCGAAGACGCTCATCCTCATCGCGCTCCTCCTCGATCTCCTGTTCGCGCTTGCCTTCGTGTTTTTCATCGGACTCGCGTTCCTTTACACCTCGGCAGTCTGTGGTGCGGTGGGGGCACACTGCGGGATCTCGCTCTACGCCGCCTTCTTCCTCGCCCTCGGCGTGATCGCGTTCGTCTGGATGTTCCTCATCTGGTCCCTTTGCTACCGGCCGGTGAGTCGGGGCCAGTACGCGGAAGCCCGGGGTCCGACGCTCATCTTTGCCATCCTCGCGTTCCTCACCTTGAGCATCATCACGGCGATTCTCCTCCTGATCGCCTGGATCAAGTTGGGGGACGCCGTGAACGAGTCGCGGATGAGCGGGGCAGGCGGCCCGTACGCTTCGGGCATGGTCCAGCCGTACGGGGCTCCGCCGCCGCCGTACCCCGCACCGGCTCCCTCCCCGTTCGTCGCCGCGCCCGCCCCGAGCGCCCCCGTCTATGCGCCGCCCCCGCAAGCCCCGGTCCCTGCGGCACCGATGGCTCCGAACTGCCCGCGCTGCGGCAAGCCCGCGATGTGGATCCCCCAGTACCAGCGCTACTACTGCTACACCGACGCACAGTACATTTAGCGGGCGCAAGCGTTTCCGCGGGGCGAGGGGCGAAACTCTAAAGCCCGGGAACGGAGCGGGGCTCCCGTGCCCGACGAGGAACTCGACCCGATCCTCATCCAGGTGACCGTTCCGCTCCCGATCTCGATGATCCACGCGGCGCTGCTCGACCCCGCCCAGCTACGCCGCTCCTTCTGCGACGACGCGAAGATCGAGCCGCGGCTCGGTGGCGTCTACCAGCTCACCTTCCAGAACGACCCGGGCTTCACGAGCTCGGGGCGCATCACGCGCCTCACCCCCGAGGTGGACGTCGGGTACACGTGGCTCGCCCCCCCGCCCCACGACGACCTCATGAACAGCCCCGAGCCCCGGACGCACGTCTACCTTCGGCTGCAGGACTCCCCCGAGGGGATCGACGTCACCCTGGAGCACGCCGGATGGGGCTCGGGGGAGGCGTGGGAAGAGGCGCGCTCCTTCCACTTCCGGCTCTGGGACGACCGGCTCCATCGGTTCAAGGAGCAGCTGTTGCGGGACGCCTACGGCTGAGCCGGGGGCCGCAAAGGCGTCCGCCGCCGCGGGAGCGGTAGCCGCAGGACTGGCATGGCTCCCTTCGGGCGAGTACGGACGAAGTACACGACCGCGATCACGCCCGCCACGGCGAGCACTACGAATACCCAGAGGTAGGGTGCGAGCCGGTCGGCGAGCGTCGGAGGCGATGGGGCCACGTTCACACGCGCTACCCCGTGGCCCCAGTAGCCGGGCGCCTTCACGGTCGCCGTCACCACGAGCTCCCCCCGCGGACCGTAGGAGCTGACGCTCACCCCCACCTCTCCCGTTCCGCCCGTGGCCCCCGCGTTCGGCGTCACCGCGCCGGGCCCGCTCAGCGAGAAGAGCACGGCCACACCGCTCGCGGGATGACCCGAGGGGTCGACGAGGAGAAAGGAGAACCCGGCCGACGCCCCAGGACTCAGGCGTCCCGGCACCGATTGTCCGACGAGCGAGAGTTCGACCGGCGGGTCCGAGGCAATCGAGCCCACGCCGACGCCGACGTACCCAAGGAGGGCGACCGAGGCGCGGACCGGGTCCGGGCCCGGCGCGCTCACGTTCGGGGCATCGAACGCGGTGAGGGCGCTCCCGTTCTGGTCGGTCGTCACCTCGGCGGGGAAGAAGGCGCTGCCGTTCGAGTCCGAGACGGTAAGAGGCACCGACGGCAACGGCGTTCCGTTCTCGTCCGCCACCGTCGCGGTGACGCTCACCGTTCCGAACGCGAGCGGGTTCGTCGGAGCGAGGTTCACGCCGACGCGCACCGGCACGGGCCCCCCGGTCCAGAGCGCCGTACCGCTTGCCACGGGGGCGACGCGAGGTCCTGAGACGACCTCCCCAGGCGCGAGCGTCGGGTGTTGGAGGCGGCCTTCGATCCCCCAGGGTCCCCCGGGCGATCCGCTCTCGTTCGCGACCGCGGGGCGGGGCAAGTACCACCCGCCCGCCTCGAGCGTCGCGAAGGCGACGGGCACCTGCACCGACGGCGGAACGTAGCTCGTCGAGGCGAACGAGACGGTCTCCGAGAAGCTCACGCCCCGGTCCCAGCTCATCGTGCTCACGCCGAAATCAACGGTCGCGTTCGTCGTACTGCCGCCGAACGGGACGCCGTTCACCTCGAGCATCCAACTCGTGCCGGTGGTTCGGAGGAGTTCGAATCCGTAGCCCGTGCCCACCGCGAGGCTCAGGTTTCTCCAGTAGGCGAGGGAGAGGTACTGGTCGGTCCGGTTCGAGAAGACGGCGAGGAAGGGGAGGGGGGCGCTTCCTGTGTTCTCGAAGATCCCGAACACCGCCTCCTTCGCTCCGAGCACGACGACGAGGCTCAGCTGGAAGGAGGCGTCGGGGGGAAGGGCGGGTGGCACGAAGGCGGTGACGTTCATCTCGACCCCGCTCGCGGGGGCAAGGGCGGCGTCGAGCGGCTCCACGAGGAGCTCTCCGCTCCCACCTCCGAGGCTAGGGTGGCGCGGGGAACCACCTGCCGTGGGGAGGGAGGGAGCGATCGGCCCGGCCGGGAGCTCGTGGCCAGCAGGAGGAGCGACGGGAGCCGAGGCGGCGAAACCCGCCGGAGCTAGCGGCAGAGCGAGGAGAGCTGCCAGGAGGAGACACCGGAGGGAAGGCATCCTCCGGTCGAGCCCGCGGGTCCGCATCTACCCAACGGGGGCTACCTTCCCGTGGCGTACGAGGGACACTCGGAGGCGCCGCACACCTGGCACGGTCCGGTCGGCAGGAGGGCGAAGCTCGCCGACCCACCGCCGGGGACCGGCCGGACCTCGAGGTGGGCGGTGGGATAGTGCCCGCACCTGCACCGGTTGCGAACGGGCTCCGGGGGCGAGCGTACGCCCTGCTTCGTAACCATCGTACCCGAACTAGCGTCCGGATTGAAAAAGACACCGAAGCGCTTTCCCGCCCCGAGCCGTCCATCCGCCGTGGAGATCGAGGGGTGCCCGTTCCCCGAGGACGCCCGCTTCGACGCCGAGCACGACGTCTGGCTCCGACCCACTCCGGACGGGGCGCGCTACCGCGTAGGGGTGACCTCAGCGCTCTCCAGCTTCGCCGGACGCTTCCTGGCCCTCCGACACCGGTCCGTGGGGTCGGCGGTGCACGCCGGCGAAAGCGTGGCGACGCTCGAGAGCGTTCGCTTCACGGGTCCCGTGCGCGTGCCGGTGAACGGCCTCGAGCTCCGGCCGAATCCCGCCGTGGCCGCCCGGCCGCGGCTCGTGAACGACTCTCCCTACGAGGAGGGCTGGGTGGTCGAGTTCGCGCTGACCCAGCCCGAGGAGCTCGAGCGCCTACCCCAGGGACCGCACGCGAAGGAAGCGCTTCGCGCGAGGCTCGCGGTGCTTCGGGTCCGATGCGAGGGACCCGTGCCGGACGTCGAAGTGGTGGAGCTCGGGAGCGAGTGCACGGCGGTGCTCGCGCGACTCGATGCCGAACTCGCCCTGCGGGAGCCCGGCGAAATCCTCCGGCTCGTCTCGGACGACCCGACAAGCCCCCTCGAGATGGTCCGCTGGCAGGACCGCAGCGGGCACACGATCCTCGGCGCCTACCACGAGGGCCCCATCCACCGGTTCCTCGTCCGGCGGGAGCGGAACCCCACGCCGAGGCTACGCTCCCCCGAAACGGGCCGAATCTAGCGGGGACCCCTCAGGGCTTCTCGATCGGGGTCCGTACCTGGTTCCCCCACTCGGTCCAAGAGCCGTCGTAGTTCCGGACGTCGGGGTAGCCGAGGAGGTGGTGGAGGACGAACCAGGTGTGGCTCGAACGCTCCCCGATCCGGCAGTAGGTGATCACCGGCTCGTCGGGGGTGACCCCCTTGCCGTGGTACAGCTTTTCGAGCTCCTCGCGGCTCTTGAACGTGCCGTTCTCGTTCACCGCCTGCGCCCAGGGGATGTTGGTCGCGCCGGGGATGTGGCCGCCCCGCTGGGCGTGCTCGTTAGGGTACTCGGGCGGCGCCGTGATCTCGCCCGTGAACTCCTTCGGTCCCCGCACGTCCACGAGCCGGAGCTTGCCGCCCTTCACCTTGGGAAGGCCCGACCGGACCTCGTCGAAATAGGCGCGCAGCTTCTCGTTCGTCGGGCCGGCGGTGAACTTGGACGGGCTCGGAGCGCGGACCTCCGTCGGGAGCGGGCGGTCCTCGTCGATCCACTTCTTCCGGCCGCCGTTCATGAGCTTCACGTTCCGGACCCCGTAGTACTCGAACACCCAGTAGGCGAACGCGGCGAACCAGTTGTTGAAATCCCCGTAGAGGACGAGCGTCGTGCCATCGTCAACCCCAGCGCGCCGGAACAGCTCGGTGAGCTGCTCCCCCGTGAGGATGTCCCGCCGCAGCGGGTCGTTGATGTCCTTGCGCCAGTCGAACAGCACGGAGCCAGGTACGTGTCCTAGAGTGTAGTTGGCGCTCGGGTCGTAGTCGACCTCCGCGATCCGGACCTTGGGGTCCGAGAGGTGCTCCGCGACCCAGTTCGTCTCGACCAGCACCTCGGGATGGGAGTATCCTTGCGCCATCTGCCCTCTCCGTCCGAGAGAGGTAGATTAGGCATATAGGGGTGGCGAAATCGGAAAGCTGCGGGATTGAGGTCGAATCCTGCGCCAAAACGCCTGTGAAAACCCCAACATTTGCGCCGAAATGGCGCGGCCCCTACTCAGTGGCGACCGCGCTTGGGCAGCTGAGCGTTCGAGACCTCGATCGCGCCCGCATCGAACCCGAGTCGTCCGAGCTCGTCCCGGATCCGTGCCCTGTGGTCCCCCTGGAGGTAAACTTCCCCGTCAACGACGGAGCCCCCGGTGGCGAGCCGATTCTTGAGGAGCCGGGCCGTCTCGGGGAGGTCAACGCCCGTCGGGAATCCCGAGATCACCGTCGCGGGCTTGTTGTATCGACGGGGCTCGACGCGCACGCGGATGCGGGCACTCTCTCGGTCGAGCGCGCTCAGGATCTCGTCGAACTCGTCGTTTCCCATCGGTGAGGTACTTCCTACCACCCTCCGCGGAGGACCGGGTGGAACGACACGGGCATAGAGGCCGTCCCCACGCGGGGACGGGCCGGGCGGAATCCTATCGAAAGAGGTCCGAACAAGACTGGTGCAGGGGGCTAGAGTCGGACCCCCTTTTTACGGTTAACCCTCAGCGGGACGCTGCGTCTAGGCGTTCTCCCGCCACTCGTACCAGTGGAGGGCGAGCGCCGTCCCGACGAGCGTCGAGAGGGCGAGCAACCCGAGGTCGACGAGAGGGTTCGACGGGACGGCGCCGGGGAGGCCGATCACCTCCTGGACGAGGAGCGCGGCGTAGGTGGGGGGGAGGAAGCGAGCCGCATCCTGCCAGAGCGGGGGTAGCTTCGTAATGGGGTAGTAGAGCGGCGAGAGCATGCCGATGACCGTGAAGGTGAGGTTGCCGACCGGCCAGACCTCCCGCTGGCTCTTGAGCCGGCTCGAGAGCGCGATGCCGATGGCGCTGAACAGGATCCATAGCATGCCGATGGAGAGGAGCAGCACGGCCCATCCGAGCGGGGGGACGTGGACGACGAGGGCGAGTATCACCCCGAGGGCCACGAGCGCGGGGGCCGCGGGGATGAGGTTCGAGAAGGCGATGCCGATCAAGTACCGCACCCGACCAAGGGGGGAGGCGACGAAGATCTCCTGGAGCCGCAGCTCGATCCGCCAGGTGGCGGAGTCGCCGAGTACCCAGCTTCCGACGTTCTGCGTGGTGAACAACATGGCACCGACCACCTCGAGGGGGAAGTACTCGGGCGGCGAGATGAGCCTCAGGAAGTAGAGGAAGATGAACGGGAGCAGGATCGGGGCGATCGTCGAGGCGGGGTTGCGGCTGATCCAGCGCCAGCCGATGAAGGCGAACGCGGGGAGCACTCGCCCAGACTCGGGGAGCTCGGCAGTCCTCGGATCGGCCATCACGAGGCAGCGCCTCCTCCGGCCGGGAGGCCTGTGTTGCTGGGCCCCCCTTGCGGGGGGTTTGACGCCTTCAGTCGGTCGCGCTCCGCTCCGGGTTCCCGCCGCTCTTCAGTTCGGTGTAGTAGCGGAGCCACACCTCGACCGTTTCCTCCTCGGATCGACCTAGGTCGTACCCTGGGGAGATGAGCGGGGAGGCGTGCTCGACCGTAATGAGCAGGTAGGCGTGAGCCCGGCGCTCGAGGTCGGTCACCTCGGAGGCGAGGAGCTCGTGGGCCCTCGCGAGCGTCGCCGGCGTGCTGAGCCGCTCGGCACGACCTGCGAACCTCCAGCCCTTCCGCAGGAACGGATCGACGACGTTCACCTCGACCGCCGGGTTTTGGGCCAGGTTCGAGGTGCTGCGGGGCGAACGAAGGTCCGCGTAGAGCAGGTGGTCGTCGTCCCAGAC
>JAKIWX010000055.1 GCA_022749845.1 Thermoplasmata archaeon | reverse complement strand
TGCGCCTCTCGCGCCTTCCTCGGCGGACGGTGCAGAGCGCCCTGATGGAGCTTCGTCGCCAGGGGCTCGTGCGCGAGGGCGTATCGCTCGTCGACTCCCGCCGGCGCGAGTATCGCCTCGCCTGAGCCCTCGGGGATCCGTCGGGCCCCATTCTCGGGGCTGGTCGCGCGGCGCTTAAGGGCGCCCGCGAGCGGCCGTCTTGCAGCAACGGGGCTAGAATCCGCGGAACAGCTCCGCGAGGGCGCTCTTCGGCCGTGGCGAGGTCGCCACGGCGCTCGCCACGAGGACGCCGCGCGCGCCGAGTTCGAGCGCCTTCCTCACGTCGCCCCGGTCGTGGATTCCCGCCCCGCAGAGCACGCTCGTACGCGGGGAGACGGCCCGCACGGCGAGCACGGCTTCGGTGATCACCTCGGGGCGTGCCCGGGAGACCGAGACCTTGCCTCCGATGAGCTCCGGTGGCTCGATGGCGAGGTAGGGCGGTCGTTCACGAGCGAGCCTCCCGGCTTCCGCAGGGGTGCGTGCGCACACCACGGCGGCGAGCTTGAGCGCCCGCAACCGTTCCACGCATCGAGCTACCTCTTCGGGGGAGATGGGCCGCTCGGAGTGGTTGAGCAGACTGCCGGCCGCCCCGGCGGCGGCCACCGCCTCCGGCACGACCCACCCGGTGGCAGCTCCCGCGGCCCTCGAGTCGATGTGCGGAGCGAGGACCGGAAGGCGGGCGCGGTCCGCAAGGCGCCCTAGGTCGGGCAGGGAGGGTGCGAGGGCGGAGGGGACCCCGTACTCCTGGGAGGCCTGCTCGAGCAGCCCGAGGAGCGTGTCCGCCCGCCGTCCGATGGAGGAAGGATAGGCCTTGAGGTTCAAGAGGAAGAGGGGCTGGCCCAGCGGCGCTGCACTAGTGGGGGATGGTCGTCGCACGGGCCCGTTTCGGGAGCGAGCATATGGCGTACTCGTCGCCGTCCCAGAACACCTCGCGGTCCGGGTGCTTGCGCTGGAGCTCGGGGATCTTCGCGAGGACGTCCGCGAGGGTCATCGTCTCGTCGTTCGGGTCGATGCGAAGGTGCACCATCTTCCTGGCCCCGCCAATCGCGTGTGAGGTCTCCACCATGCGGCCCGGTGCCCTCGTGCCTACCGGGGGGCGAGTTATGAAACTTTGTGGAAGGAGTTTTCGTCGTCGGAAGCCATTAAACTCGGGCGGGAGCTCCCGGGGAGCTGATGAAGGAACGGGCCGAGCTCGACCGGGTTGTGTTCGGCGAGACGCGGGTGATTCTGGTCAAGGACCTCTCCGTGATGAACCCGAACCTGGTCGAGGGTTCCCAAGGGCTCGTGGTGGGCCGGATCGCGAACTACACCCTCAAGGTAGCGTTCCCCGCGGTGACCGTCGGCATCAACTGGAAGGACATCGAGATCGTGCCGGGCCGTACGGGAATGCCGACCTCCGCCGAGCAACCCAAGGTGATTCCGAAGCCCCGTGGCTCGGACCAGGAGTAGCGCATCGCCCCCTCGGCGACAGAACCGCGCGCCGAGTCTGGTACCAGAACTCCGAGAATCCAACGCACCGCCCGGGATGATGAAATCTAGAACCAGCTGAGCAATGATGAGTGAATGGGCGAGCTGACCGGGCGGTGCGGTCCGCCCGGAGCTCTCGAGCCTTGGCCCGAACCTCGGACCCTCTCGATTCGTTGGTGGCAAAGGGCTTAGAACGAGGCACGAGTCCTCTACTTCGCCCGATGTCGGACCCGTCCGGGGGGGATCCCAACTTGATCGAAGTGCGGTTGCCGGACGACAGCCGGCGCAGTGTCCCCCGCGGAACCGGCGTAGGGGAGATTCTCCGAACCTGGGCGCCGGACCGGGCGAAGAAGTTCCTTGCCGCTCGGTTCGAGGGTTCGCCGGTCGATCTCGAGTTCCGCCTTCTCGGCCCGGGGGCTCTGGCGCCGGTCACCTTCGAGGAACGGCTGGGGAAAGAGATCCTCCACCACTCGGCGGCCCACCTGGTCGCGAAGGCTGTGATGGAGGTGATCCCCGAGGCACGCCCGACGGTCGGCCCGGGAACCGAGGAAGGCTTCCACTACGACTTCGACGTGCGACCGCTGACTCCCGACGATTTTGACGCGATACGGACGGCCGCCCATCGAATCGTGGCGGGCCGGGAGCCGTTCCGAAGGGAGGAGCTGTCGCGCGAGGCCGCCCTCGACCTATTCAAGTCGAACCCGCACAAGATCCGGTACATCGAAGAGGCCACCCCCGGTGAGCCGATCTCGGTCTACCGGACGGGCGATTGGGCGGACCTCTGCCGGGGACCGCATGTGCCCGATACCGGCTGGATCGCCGGGATCCACCTGCTCGGATTCTCTGCGGTCACCCAAGGAGGAGAAGCGGGCGGGCTAACGCTCCAACGGATTCGGGGCGTCGCCTTCCCGACCCGCGAGGAGCTCGCGAGCTACCTGAGCCTCCGAAAGGAGGCCGAGGCCCGCGACCATCGGGCCCTGGGACAGCGGCTCGAGCTGTTCATGTTCGTCGAAGAGGGTCCCGGCTTCCCGTTCTGGCTCCCGCGTGGCATGGTGATCGTGCGTGAGCTCGAACGGTTCGTGATGGAACACCTACGAGCCGACGGCTACTCGGAGGTCCGGACCCCCTTGCTGTTCGCCCAATCGGTCTTCGAGACGAGCGGTCATTGGGAACACTACCGAGCGGACATGTTCCTTTCGGCGATCGAGAACCGGGTGTTCGGCGTCAAACCCATGAACTGTCCAGGTTCGATGCTCATCTTCCGCTCCCGAGCACGGAGCTACCGCGAGCTCCCGCTGCGCCTCGCCGAGTTCGCACCGCTCCACCGTCTCGAGGCGAGCGGGACGATCCACGGCATGACCCGCGTGCGGGAGCTCGTCCAGGACGACGCCCACCTGTTCGTCACCGAAGAGCAGGTGGAGGCCGAGGTGCGTTCGCTGCTCGCCTGGATCGAGCAGGCGTTCTCCACCTTCCGGCTCGCCTGGAGCTACGAGCTCTCCACCCGCCCGAAGGAGTTTCTCGGGGAGCCCGCGGTCTGGGACCGGGCCGAGGCTACCCTCAAGCGATGCCTCGATGGATCGGGCGTGCCGTACCGGGTCTCCCCGGGCGAGGGCGCGTTCTACGGGCCTAAGATCGACATCCACCTCAAGGACAGCATGGGACGGTCCTGGCAGACCGGGACGATCCAGCTCGACTACCAGATGCCGCTAAGGTTCCACCTCGAATATCAGGGAGCCGACGGCCAGCTTCATGCCCCGATCGTGATCCACCGGACGATCCTGGGATCCTTCGAGCGGTTCGTCGGCATCCTCCTGGAGCATACCGCGGGCCGGCTGCCGCCCTGGCTCTCCCCGACGCAGATCCGGGTGCTACCGGTCGGGGAACGCCACGCGGAAGCGGCCCGAGCGCTCGTCCAGAAGCTTACCGCCCTCGGCCTGCGCGCGGAACTCTCCGTGAGCGAGGAGACGCTGGGAAAGCGGGTACGCACCGCCGAGATGGACCGCGTGCCGTACATCGCGGTCCTGGGCGACCGCGAGCTCGCGGACGCTTCCGTCTCCCTCCGCGCGGCGGGCCGGAAGGAGGCCGTGAGCCTCCCGGCGGCCGAGCTGGGCGACCGGATCCTCGACACCGTGCGGCGTCGAGCGTTCGAGGCCTGAGCCCTCATTCGGCGTGGTGTTCCGGGCGGATCCTGCGCCCTCGCCCGCGGATGGCGAGCCGCCGGACCTCGACGAGGATCTTGTCCAGCTCGGAGCTGTCCATGTGATGGAGATCTCGCAGGTGCGTGCGTAGGCGGGCGATATCGATGACTCGGAAGCAGCGCGGGCAATCCACTCGGGCCCGGCGCCGTGTAGCGGAATCGCGGGGAGAAAGTGCCTGCATTCCGCACCGCTGCGAGCGGACAGGGTATAATGAACCCCGCGCTCGACGAGCGGGGCCCCCTCCCCCGCCTCTCTCGTCGAAAATCGGGCGCTCCGCGACGACAACTCTTTAATAATCCTCCCATAGAGCGGGGCCACTCACGTGGAGTGGGCCCAGATGGACATCAGCCCGGTTTCGCTCGAGCTCGTCATCGTGCTCGCCTCCCTCGTCGCTCTCGCCTACGCGGCGATCCTCACCTTCCTCCTCCTGAAGGAGGACGAGGGCACGGACCGGATGAAGGAGATCGCCGCGGCCATCCGCGAGGGCGCCATCGCCTTCCTCCGCCGTGAGTATACGGCCGTGTTCGTCGTCGCCGCCGTTCTCTCGGTGATCATCGCGGCCGCCTTCTGGAGCCAGGGCAACGGCTGGCAGCTCGCCGTGGGCTTCCTGCTCGGAGCGGCGGGGAGCGCCCTCGCCGGCGGCGTCGGCATGCTCGTCTCGGTTCGCGCCAACGTGCGAACCGCCGCCCACGCCCGGAAGGGGGACCTTCCTGCGACGATGCGCTACGCATTCCTCGGCGGCTCGGTGACAGGACTCTCCGTCGCAGGGCTCGCCCTCCTCGAGCTCGTTGGCTTCTACGCCTGGTTTGGTGGGGACGTGCTCTCGATGGCGGGCCTCCTCTTCGGAGCGTCGCTCATGAGCCTCTTCGCCCGGGTCGGGGGAGGCATCTACACGAAAGGCGCCGATGTAGGCGCAGACCTCGTCGGCAAGCTCGAGGCGGGCATCCCCGAGGATGACCCCCGCAATCCCGCCGTGATCGCCGACAACGTCGGCGACAACGTGGGGGACTGCGCCGGCATGGCCGCCGACCTGTTCGAGACCTACGTGGTGACCGCGGTGAGCGCGATGCTCCTCGCCACGCTCTTGCCGGGGGTCGCGGCCCACTTCGGCACCGGTGCCCAGATCCCCGTGCTGTACCCGCTCGTCGTGTGCGCGTGGGCGATCGTCGCCACGCTCGTCGGCGCTGCCGCCGTGCGGATGCGGGCGAACGGATCGATCATGGGGGCCCTCTACCAGGGGCTCGGTGTGACCACGGGTGTCGGACTCGTCGGGCTTTACGTCCTCGACCAGGAACTGATGGGCGGCAACTCGGGAGTGTTCCTTGCGACGGCGCTGGGGCTCATCGTGATGGTGCTCATCGTGATCACGACCGACTACTACACGAGCGCGAAGTACTCGCCCGTGCGACAGATCGCCGAGGCGGCCCAGGCCGGGGCCGGTCCGACCGTCATCCGCGGCCTCGGCGTCGGGCTAGAGTCCGCCTGGATCCCCGGCCTCGTGATCGTCGTGGGGATCCTCGGCTCCTACACGGCGGTCGGCGTGCACACCGTGGGCGGCTCCCTCGTGGTCGACCCTTCGCTTGGCCTCTACGGGATCGGGCTCGCGGCCGCGAGCATGCTCTCCGTCACGGGCATGATCATCTCGATCGATGCCTTCGGCCCCATCACCGACAACGCCGGCGGCATCGCGGAGATGGCGAAGCTCCCGGCGGAGGCGCGCGCCGTGACCGACCCGCTCGACGCGGTCGGGAACACGACGAAGGCGATCACCAAGGGCTACGCGATCGGCTCGGCCGTGCTCGCCGCGCTCGCGCTGTTCGCGGCGTACACCTTCGCCCTCGCCAAGTACTACCCGGGCGGGCTCCCGGCCGTCGAGGCCTCGCTCGTCATCTCGAACCCGCTCGTCGTCTCGGGCCTCGTCATCGGCGCGATCCTGCCGTTCTTCTTCACCTCCTTCCTGATGCGCGCGGTCGGCGTCGCGGCCCAGGCGATCGTCTTCGAGGTCCGCCGCCAGTTCAAGGAGATCCCGGGCATCCTCGAAGGCACCGCGCGGCCCGAGTACGGGCCGTGCGTGGACATCGTCACCGTGACGGCGCTCCGTCAGCTGGCCGTACCGGCCGCGATCGCTGTCGCCACACCCATCGCGGTCGGCTTCCTTCTCGGTCCGATCGCCCTCGCCGGTGTGCTCATCGGTGTCATCCTGTCGGGGTTCCCGCTCGCGCTCACGATGACGACGGGCGGTGGGGCCTGGGACAACGGCAAGAAGTACATCGAGAGCGGCCACTTCGGCGGCAAGCACTCGGAAGCCCACAAGGCCGCGATCGTCGGCGATACCGTCGGGGATGCGACCAAGGATACGGCAGGGCCTGCCATCAACCCGCTCATCAAGGTCGTCAACACCGTCTCCATCCTGTTCGTGGTCCTCATCGCGACCCACTTCCTCGTCGGGATGTTCTAGTCCCGGCGGCGCGGCATTTCCCGTCCCGCTGCGCAGACCAGCGCACTAATTTCCCTGAAGTTCAGGAGGGACCAGCGTCTGCGGGCGTAGCCCCCCTCGCTCGGCCCCCGGTAGGCTCCTTTCCCGGGGGGGACGGAGCTACTTGGATAGCCTTCGCGACTGGCGGTGCAACCCGACCAGCAAGATCACGACAACGACCGCCGCGAGGAGGAGCACGGGCGCGTACCACGGGATCCCGGCAGCCCCGGCCGATCCGGGAGGGGGGTTCGAGGGAGTTCCCAGCGCCGCCGAGAGGATGCCCGATACTCCCGTAGGGCCGATGGCCTGCACCGAGAAGGTGTACGCTCCAGGAAGGCTCAGATTCTCGACGACCGCGCCCGAGGCCGCGCCATCGAGCGCGAAGGAGTAGGCGCTTGGATTCGCCGTCGGACCGAACTGGAGAAGGTAGCGGTCGACCGAACCGCCTCCGGGCGGCACACTCCAGGTGAGGTCGACCTCGGAACCGTTCACCGCGGCGGTGAGCCCGACCGGCGTGGGAGGGGCCGCCATCGGCTGGAACGGGTGCGGGTAGGGTGCGGTCAGGTTTGGGTCCGGCGGGAGGGTGAAGGGGGGGCGCGGGGACTGCGAGAAGTCGAACGCGTGGAGCGGGAGCGGAGCCGAAGCGACCCTCGCCGTGGCCGGAGGAAGCCCGAAACGCCATTCCATGAGATGGAGGATCGATTCGAAGTACCCGAACTGGGGGTCGACGTACCCTTCGCGGGCGTAGGGGCTCACGAGGAGGAGCGGCACGCGAAACCCGAGGCCGGCAGCGTCGATCTGCGGGGGCGCGACGTGGTCGTAGTAGCCTCCGTACTCATCCCAGGAGACGAACACGGCCGTCGTGTTCCACTCGGGGGACCTCTCGATCGCGTCGATCACCTGCGTTACCCAGCTCATGCCGTTGGCGATGTCGGAGATGGGATGGTCCGACGCGGCGAAGCGGGGCAGCACCCACGCGAGATTGGGGAGCGTACCGTTCTGAGCGTCGCCGAGAATATCGGTCCGGTTGACGAAGTGCGCGTTGAGCTGCGGGTCGAGGTAGGTCTCGTTCTTCGCCGCCATCGGGTTCCAGTAGTCCCAGGTCTCCCCGTTCCGTATCGAGGCGTTGTACCCTGCCCTGCCGGTCGGGAGCGTCGTGTCGTAGTACTTCCAGCTGGGGGCGCTCCCGTTCTGCGCGAGATCCCGCTGGAACTGGTCCGCCACGCTGGGCGTGGCGTTCGACTCGTTCAGGTACTCCCGTTGGAACCACTTGAGCGGCCCCTTCGAGGAGTGGTTGGTCGAGTTCTGGGCGATCTCGAGCCCGATAACATTCTGCTGCGAGACCGGCGGAGCCGTGCCGGCGAGCATCGCCCAATGGTTCGAGAGGGAGTAGCTCAGGTAGGAGGAGAAGAAGCCGTCGGCGAGCGCGTACTGCTCGGCCCAGTTCCAGTAGCTGGGGATTGTCGTGTCGTTGAAGTACTGGATAGCCCGGGGCTGGAAGTTCTCGGCCCGGAACCAGCCGTCCATCGCACCCTGGTCGAACGCTGCGTGCGACGAATTCCAGGTGTGCGGGAGGTCGGCCAGCTGGGCGCTATCGAGGTTCGCGAACGGGCGCGGCCGAATGCACCCGGCCGACGGATCCGAGGTGTTGTACGGGACGCAGGTCCCGACAGGGGTGCCGAGCGACGTGGTGGGACAATACGTCCCCGTCGTGGTGCAATAGGTCCCGAAGAAATTGTCGTAGGCGTGGTTCTCCTGCATGATCAGTACAAGATGCTGGAGCGGCAGCGTGGCCGGGGCGGGCGCCGGAGGGAAGCTGGGTAGGGCGTTCACCGCGCCGGTGGAGATCGCGGTTCGCGGTACGGCCAGGCTAGATGGGGCGAGCAGGAGAAGCGCGAGCGCGAGTCCCGCTCCCCGGATCCAGCGATAGGAACGGGGAGCGCGACGGAAAGGCCGGTCCATCGTCCCAGAGAGGCCGCGGCGTGCTTGAGAGCGCGCATGGGAGGGAGGTTCGTGTGCGCTGCCCTGGCCCGACGGTCTGCCCGTTCTCCTCACCACGTTCCGGAAGGGTTCTTATCTCATCGGAAGTGTGCTCCTTACGGAGGCAAACCGGTCATGTGCGATACGTGTGGTTGCGAGACCAAGAAGAAGCCGTAGGGTCTCCCTACGGCGAGCGGACCCAGACCGCTCCATGCCCTCTCACGATTGCTGCTGTCTGCCTCGAGGACTGCTAGGCGTGCGGTTCGGACTCGCCGCCGGAACGGCTCTTCACGCTGACGTTCAGGCGTAGTGGCTCATGGTGGAGCGGTCCTTCCCCCGCTCTTCCTTCTGCTGCCCGCGCTCCTCGGCCTTCCGCTCGCGCTCGCACTCTTCCTCGCTCACCCAGTCGAAGCGCACATCCTCCGGGTGCTCGTGGGCAACGAACGCCCCCGCCTCGAACGCCGAGCTGATCAGGTCCTCGACCTCGTCGGAGTGCTCCTCCTCGAGCCGTCCGGCGATCCTCCAGTACCAATCGGGGGCCTTGCCGGCCGCCTGGAGGTACTCCGTGACCAGGTCGAGAATCGACGAGCGCGAGTCGCTCAGCTTCACGTGGACGTGGCGGCGGTCCTCCTCCGAACCCTCCGCCGGCGGTGGCGAGGACGATGTCACGCGCGTCGATGGGCGCGTGGGTTGATAACGGCTCGCGAGCCCCGGGAGAACTTGATGAGGGGGCATGCACTCGCTCGCCAGGTTCATGCCGACGCGGTATCGCTCCTACGCTCCGCCGGTTGCTGGCTCGCCTCAGGTCGCGCCCTCTCCCGCCGACGCGACGAGCCCTCCTCCCGCTCCCTCACCGCGGTATGCCTACCTGGCCGCACGACTTCGCGGACGCCAGATCACGATGGAGGAGGCGACCGAGCTGTTCCAGATCCAGCAGCGGATGATCCAAGGGATGCTCCCCTCCCCAGGGGCACCCCCGCCGCCCCAACGTACGGTGAGCGCAGCTCCGACCGGTGGGACGGCCCCGGCCCTCGGGATCCAATTGAGCGACGACTCTCTGGGGGTCGGTCTGGTCGCCTTGGGCGCGGCAGCTGGACTGCTGGCCGCCCTGCTCCGTCGCTCGGACGAACTTCGTCGGAGTCCCTCGTCCCTCCCGCGCACCCCCTCCCCCTAGGCGACGGGATGGGGGGCCGCTCCTTCGTCTTCGGCCACCTCGCGGACGCCCATGTGGGCGCCTGGCCGCGTGAGCCCGAAGTTCGCGCGGCGCTCCGCGCGAGCGTCCTGCGGGCGCTCGAGGTGGTCGAGGAGCGAGGGTGCGAGTTCCTCCTCGTCTCGGGAGACCTCTTCCACACACCGGTTCCCGAGCCTGGGGAAGTGGCCCCCGTGGCCGCAGGTCTACGCCGACTCGTCGACGCGGGCTGCCGGGTCTACGTCAT
This sequence comes from Thermoplasmata archaeon, assembly GCA_022749845.1. Taxonomy (GTDB): domain Archaea; phylum Thermoplasmatota; class Thermoplasmata; order Lutacidiplasmatales; family UBA184; genus JAKIVR01. The sequence goes on along the minus strand of JAKIWX010000055.1, from coordinate 1,513 downwards.
CTACGGCTCCCACGACTACATCGCGCACCGGACCAGCTGGCTCGACGTGCTCGCCGAGAGCGGGCTGTTCCTCCGGGCGGCTCCCGAGCCCGTCCGGGCCGAGGGGGACCGATGGACGCTCCGGTATCGTGTGGACGGGCCCACCGGGGCGGTGATCGCCGGCATCTCCGGTCGGGCGCATGGGCTGGACGCCGCCTACTTCCGGTCCGTCGATAGCGAACAGTTCCGGGCGACGCCGGGATTCCATATCTTCCAGTTCCACGCGGCGATCCGCGAGTACCTTCCCGCGCCGTTCCGGGACAAGATCGAGGGAATCTCGCGAGAGGAGCTCCCCGGAGGCTGCGAGTATTACGCCGGCGGCCACATCCACTACACGTACGAGGGAACCGGGCCCGAGGGGGGCCTACTCGTGAATCCTGGCGCCGTGTTCGGCACCAGCGTCACCGACCTCGAGCACGCCGCCCGGGCCGAGACGCACCAGGGGCTCGCCATCGTGACGGTCGAGGAGGGACGTCCCTCCGTCGAATACGTCGACACGGCGCCCAAGGACGCGCTCGCGATTCTGGACGTAGACGTGGACCACTGTACGCCAGCCGAGGCCCGAGCACGCCTCGAGGAAGCGGTGAACGCCAGACGAGGCGCCGGCATCCTGCTCTTCTCCCGGCTCCACGGAACCTTGGCCGAAGGGGAGCCCGTGCCTGGGGGACTGGCCGCCGTCACCCGGGGCGCGAGCCCGGAGCGGGGCGCGGTCCACCTCGACCTCTCCGACCTGGCCCTCCCTGGGGCACAGGCGGAAGACCGAACCGAGGCCGAGCTCGAGACGGAGGTGCTTCGACGCCTCTCGGAGGGAGCGCCCGAGGAGCTCGCGGAGCTGCGCGGTGAGGCAGGCCTCTTGCGCCTCCGCTCCCTTCTCCGGGAACTGGGGTGGCCCCGCTCCGAAGGGGAAGCGGCCACGGACTACCGGGAGGCGCGCACCTCCTCCGGTAGGGCCGTACTCCGCACCACCTCGCCGACCGCTGCCGCGGAAGGAGGCTGAGATGGTACAGCTCCGGTCGGTGAGCGTACGAAACGTGCGCAGCTACCTCGAAGGGAAGGTCGAGTTCCCTCCGGGTCGCACGCTCCTCGTCGGGGACGTCGGCTCGGGTAAGACGAGCCTCCTCCAGGCCGTGGAGATGGCCCTGTTCGGCTTCGCCGAGGTTTCCCCCGAGCACCTCGTCCGCCACCAGGAGCGGGACGCCGAGGTCACGCTCCGACTCGAGGGAAACGGGCACACGTACGAGTTCCGTCGACGGTTCCGGCGCCGGCGGGTGCGGGGTCGGGAGAGCTTCGACACCGACGAGAGCTCGTTCGCGGTGGACGGAAAGCGCACCCGCTACTCCGCCACGGAACTGCGACAACGCGCGATCGAGCTCCTCGGCTTCCCCGACAATCCGAGCCCGAAGGCGCACTCGGACGTGTGGCGCTGGGCGGTCTACATCCCGCAGGAGCGGATGCGCGAGGTGCTCCTGCAGCG
>JAKIWX010000054.1 GCA_022749845.1 Thermoplasmata archaeon | reverse complement strand
GTCGCCGTGAGGAGGACGCCGCTCGCGTTCAGCACCCACTCGTTCTTCGGGGTCGCCGAGCCGTGCGCGGTCGCGCTCACGGTGAGCCACCACGCCGGGGCGTACCAGAAGGTGACGTTCGCGATCCCGGTGAGGTTCAACGAGGCCGGGAGGCTCACGTTCTCGAAGCTCGTTCCGTTGATCGTGTCCACGCCGTAGCTCACGCCCGTGATCGCGTAGCCTTCACCGCTCGTTCCGGCGAGGAAGCCCGCGCTCACATTGTAGACCTGGCCCGCTTCGAGGCTGAGCGCCTTCCAGGGGGAGCTCGTCCCGTAGGTCGAGTTGGTCCCCGTGGTTGCGACGCTGAAGCTCCAGGTCGCACCGTTGGGCAAGCCGTTCTCCTGGACGGTGAGGTTGAACACGAGGTTCGAGAGGCTCTCGAGCGTGTAGTTCACGATCACCGGCGTGAAGGTCGGAGTGACGATCGAGCCTCCGATCAAGACGGTCGGGACCCAGAACTGGTTCGGGTTCGCCGTCGGAATCGTCCACGCGGAGATCGTGTAGAGCGTCGCGAGGTTGAGGGCTTGGAACAGCGTCGTGGGGGTGGTCGAGAACTGCGAGTGCTGGTAGCCGTTCGGTCCGGCCAGACTCACGCCCCAGTTCGTCCCCACCGGTAGCCCGCGCTCCTGGAAGCTCAACGAGGTCGTCAGGTTCCCGCAGCTCGGGACCTCGTAGACGTGGCCCATGTAGGAGTCGTAGTAGCCTCCGCAACCCGCCGTGTTGAAGAAGTTCGCGGTCTCGTTCACGGGCCCCAGCGGAGTCACCGTGATGTTTTGGAGGCTCGAGCTCACGCTACCTGGTCCCACTCCCGTCCACGAGAGGAAGGAGAGGTTGGTGATCGAGACCACGCAGAAGACGCTCGGATACACCTTGTTGATGGCGTAGTTGAGGCAGTAGTTGTGGAGGATGTCCACCGTCATGACTCCAAGGTTGACTCCAACTCCGACGGGCACCCAGGTCGTGGTCCCCGGCGTCCACGGCGTGATGACCGTCGAGACGCAGTTGATGTACTCGTCGATGTAGCTGCCCGGGTACGAGTAGTTGTACTGGCAGCCGGGAAGGTAGAGCTTCGGGTTCGCGTAGATGCCGGGAGTGATCCAGACGGAGAACGGCGCGTACTCGTGGTAGGAGACGGTGTCGGCGAGGTTCCCGCTGAGCACGGCCGTAGGGAAGACCGATTGCCCGACGACGTACATTCGGAGCGTCGTCGTGTTGTTCGCGCCCGGCAGGGTCCACGTGATGTTGACGCCCGTAGGAACTCCGGTGACGACGAGCGGCGTGGTGCCGCTCCCGACCCGAACGTTCCCCATCAGGTCCACTTCCCAGAGCGTCGAGCTGTTGAGCCCGGCGGCGGTGAAGGTGGCCGTCGCCCCGACGCCTGAAAACGGCGTCGAGATCGTGACCTGCGACTGCGGCTGGGGCGTGCCTCCGTAGCTCGAGCAGGGGCTCGGTAGCGCGGGGCAGGTCGCCTGGGCCCAGGCGAACCAGAGGTGTCCGTTCGCCGCTAGGGCGGAGCCATACTCTCCAATCCACGCGTTCGCGTCGGCGTTCAGGGTGCCCGAGAGGGCGTAGGCCGGTGCGAAGGTAGTCGCGTTGTCGCTGCTGGTCGTTACGACCTCCTCGAAGTAGCCGCACTCGGGGCCGTAGCACAGGCTCGAGTTGTGCAGGAGCGCCATCATCTCGAGAGTGTTCGAGGGGGTGACGGCGAGGCTCAGGCCAAAGACGCCGAACTGCGACTCATCGGTCTGGCCGGTGTTGTTCGCGCCGAGCGTGGCGTTGGGGTTGAACACCGACCGGGTGGCGTTGACCGAAACGGTCCAGTTTGTCCCGTAGTTCGTTGTGGTCACTACGAAGGCGTCCGGGTACCAACCGTGTCCGTTCGTGGCGTTCGCGAGGTCGACGTAGCCCAGATACAGCTCGTGGTAGAGGTTGTTCCAAGCGAGGCTCGGGGCAGTGAGACCGAACGGCCCCACGAGCGAGTACCCGTTGGGTGCGTAGGGAGAGGAGCCGGCGATCGAGGCAGCCTGGGTCTGGTTCCACGAGGTGAAATCGTCCGTCGAATTCAGGACCTGGATACTCCCACCCATCAGCGCGTCATACTCCGCATACCCGCCGAACTTGCTGTTGTAGTAGCAGTCCGAGTCGAACGGCGGGAGGTAGAACGGCACGCACGAGTCGAGCATCGTGTGGTAGGTGATCGTGCTCGTGTACGCCAGGAAGACGTTCCCGCCCGTGGTCGCGATGAGCGCCGGATTCGAGTAGTTGGTGTAGGAGCCGGAGGGGCTCGAGGTGAGCGCGAGCACGGGGCTCCAGGCGTGCCCGCCCGTAGTCGAGATGAGCATCGAGACCTCGGACGGAGAACCCGAGCTCGGCCCGAACTGGGGCAGCTGCATCGTCATCCAGGAGAGGTAGATCGTGCTCCCGAACGCCGTGATCGCCGGCCGCAGGTGCGGGAAGGAGATCCCCACCAGGCTCGGGTCGCTCGACTGGTTGAGGGCGACCGGGGGCGTCCAGGTGACCCCGCCCGTGTAGCTCTCCGTGACCACGAGCTGCGAGACGGGCGGCAGGTACGCGTAGAGGTACGGCACGAGGAAGGAGGTGTTGTACTCTACGTAGGCCATGACGAGCGTTCCGTTCGAGAGCGAGGTGAGGGCAGGCTCCCAAGCGCTGGGATACTTCGACGCGACGAGGCAGTTCGGCTCTCCCAGGGTGAGCGGCGCCGACCACGTCGCGCCGTTGTTGATCGAGCGGACAAAGGTGACCATCGTCTGCGTGTAGTTCCGGACGCCGAGGCAGGGGCTGGCGTTGGTCACGGAAGTGTAGGCCACGCCGAGGACTCCGCCTGAGGTGTAGTTGGTCGTCGGGTTGTTCGTGTCGTTCAGCATGTAGGCGTACGGACACAGACTCTTCGGCGGCGGCGTGATGAGACACGTGCGCACCGCGGGGGCCGGAAGCGGAAGCAGGGTGTTCGTGAAGAACGTGCCCGGCCCGCTGGCAACGGGCGCGCCGGCGGGCGCGACGTGGGAGGGGACCGACGGGGCGGGGCTTGCCACGTGGCCGGGGCTCGCGCCCGTCGAGGGCACGCTGAGGGGGCGGAAGCCGGTCGCGGTCAGCATCGAGAGGACGAGGACGGCGAGCGCCCCGACCACCAGGACGGGACGCAGGCGGTGCGCGATCCTCATGTGCCCTCCGCCGGCGGCATCCCTTGGTCTCCGGACTCGGACCCCATCTCCTCCCCGCCATCGGCTGCCGCGGGCGGGGCCGAGGACTCCTCGGGCGGCGAGCCTCCGCGGCGGCGGAAGAGTGCGAGGCCCACGAGGAGGCCGACGATTAGCCCGGCGATTGCGAGCCCACCGATGACCCCGATGTTCTGCCACAGACTTGTCACGGTGGTCGAGGTCGCGTGGGTGGGCGTGACGAACTCCGCCACTTCCGTGATGGGTCCGTTCACCGTGATCGTCGCCGAGGCATCCGTTCCCGAGTACGACTGCGGGCCCGTGCCCACCCACTTCGAGAACTGCTCGGTGCCGGTCGGAATCGCCTGGAGAGCGACCGTCTTGCCCGCGGGGTACCAGCCGGAGAGCGGCGTGGCGGTCCCTCCGGTCGACGCGGAGATCGAGACCCAGTAGTTCGTGGCGTAGCCGATCGGGACCGGCGTGTTCTGCGTCGCGACGTGGACCTTGGTCGGGTTCGTGTTGAGGCCCGTGTACTGGGTGAGGCCGTCCACCGAGTAGGCGGTGTTCACGACGAGCGAGTAGTCCGAGCTGCCGAGCAGGCCTCCGACGACGATGCTCGAGGTGGCCGACGAGTAGCCCACACCGTTCAGCACCACCGACCAGGTCGTGCCGTTCGCAAGCGGCGCGGTGAGGTTGAGGTAGACCGAGTAGTGCAGGATAGCCGGAGCCGGGTTCTTCGTGAACGTGGCGAGCTCCGTGACCGGCGATCCCGAGGAGGTGAACGTCGGGTTCCCTGCCGTCCCCGTGTACGATCCTGTGCCAGTTCCCGTCCAGGACGTGAACGTGTAGCCGTTGCTCGTGGACTCCGCGAGCTGCACGAGCGAGCCGTTCGAGGCCCAGATCTCGGTCGACGGCGCGCCGCCGCTCGAGGCGCTCGCGAACCCGCCCACCGTGCTGGTCACGGTGATGGCCGCTTGCGGCGAGAAGACGAGGTTCACGGGCGGCGTGGAACTACCGTTCGTGGTGACGGTCGCCGGTGGGGACTCGGCGATGTACCGCACCTGCGAACTGCTGTTCAGGTAGGCGGGAGGAACGCCGAGGTGGTAGAGCCCGCTTGCGCCCGAGGTGTAACCGTAGAGGTTGCCGACGGTGAGCACAGAGGAGCTCGTCGAGTAGCCCACGCCGTTCAGCTGAACGCCCCATTCGGTTCCCGCGGGCAGCCCGTTCTCCTGGAAGGAGAGGTTGAACCGGGCACCTGGGAGCGCCTCGAAGCTCGCGGCCTCGGTGACCGGTCCGTTGACCGTCACGCTCGCCACGGTTCCGTTGCCCGAGTACGATCCCGTGCCGGTCCCCGTCCATCCCAGGAACACGAAGCCGGGGTCCGTGTGCGCCGTGAAGCTGATCGCCGTGCCCGGAATGACCCAGTTCGAGTACGAGCTCACCGGGCTCCCCGCGCCGACGCTGAAGGTCCCGCCGAGGGCCGCGCTCGCGCTGACAAAGTACGAGGCCTGGTAGCTCACGTCGATGGTCGTCGTCGTCCCCGTGATTGAGACGGAGGACGGTACGCCGACCGGGACGAACCCGGCCGAGCCGTTGGGAGCCACGGCGTTTCCGGCACCGAACGGATAGGTACCCGGATGCACGGTGACGTTGATCCAGGGCACCGAGGCACCGTACGTGGTCCCGTTGAACGTCGCGGTCCAGGGGATCCCTGCGCTCAGATTGACGGCGACGATCTTCACCACCTGAGTGGGCGCCGCGAGATTCTCGTAGGCGCTGAAGCTCAGGTTGACGACCGGAGTCCACGGCACGAGCACGTAGCTCAGGTAGTTGTCCAAGTGACCGAAGTACTCCCAGCCCGCGCTACTCCCGTTCGCCCAGATGTTGGAGACGGTGTAGACGCCCAGCGTCTGGTTCGCGATGCGCGTAGCGTTCGGCGACATCGAGGTGTAGCTCTTCCCGGCCCAGGTGAAGTGGTAGGGGGTCGTCGCGGGGAGACCGAGCGGAACAGCACTCTCGTTGAACTCCGAGCTTCCGGCCGCGCCGACCCAGAAGGTCTGGTTGCCCGGGCTCAGGATGGTGACGTTGCCGTGCGTGTAACCGTACCAGTTCGCGGAGCTGCATTCGAAGGAGTAGACGCAGTACACTCCGCCGCTGATCGCTCCAAGCCCCGTGCCGTTCGTGTAGCTCGGCACGCCCAGATTGGAGGTGTAGAACTGGATCGGGAACTTGAACCCGGAGGTGAAGTAGAGCGGCGAGCAGTAGGAGGGCACCGAGATGCCGCTGCCTCCGCAGTAGTAGTAGCTCCCCTGGTTCGTGGTGTAGTTGTAGTAGTCCTCGTAGATGTACGCGTAGCTGTACGTCGGCCCGCCGTAGTACTCGATCTCGTCGGCGATGTAGTAGTACGGGTAGTCGTACACGTAGTACTCAAAGTAGCTGAAGTAGTACGACGTGCTCTTGCTGCCCGGCGTCGGCAGCACTCCCGGGGCGAAGTACCACAGCTGCCCGTACGAGAGCTTGAAGGTGAACACGATCGTCGCCGCGGAGTGGAACACCTGCGGGCTCGCGAGCGACTGCGTGAGCGTTCCCTGCTGCCAGCCGTGCGGGGCCAGGATGCCCGTGAAGACGACCGGGACGCCCATGGGGACATTCCGGATGGTCAGGCTCTGGTTCGCGAGGATGAAGGTCTGGCCGTCGAGCGTGAACTCCCAGCTCACGTTGACCGGCAGCCCGCTCTCCGAGAACGTGATGTTCACGGTCTGCGCGTAGTTCGTGGACAGCGAACGGTAGGCGAAGGTCAGGTTCGTGCCGTACGTAGTGTTGGTGTAGTAGTAGCCGCGGCCCTGGCTCACCGTCTTGGTGGGGGTCTGCGCGAGGGAGTACACGAGCAGCGGCCAGCCGGTTGCGTTGAATCCCACCGCCGAGGTGAAGCCGACGAACGAAGAGCGCGTGAAGTTCGTGAGTCGACCGTACGGCATCTGGACGAGGCTCGAGATCACCGCCGGACTCAGCTCGTGGCCCAGGCCGGTCTGGGTGCTCGTGACCCACTGGCCGAGCGTGCTGTCGGTAACCCCCGTGCCTAGCGTCTCGTTGTCCGAGGAGTAGGTGATGACCACGTTCGAGCCGTGGATCCCGATCCCGGGGTTGAAGAAGTTCGCAGAGTTCCCGAACCCTGCCGCCTGGACCGTCATCGTGGTCCACGAGGTGCCGCCGTTGAGCGAGACCGCGTAGAACGTTCCGGTCCAGCGGTAGTTGTTGGTCGGGTTGAAGGAGTGGTCGTTGAAGGTACCGGCGTAGAGGACGTAGAGCCCGCCCGTCGCGTCCGAGGTCACGGCCGTCTCGGGGGTCGACTGGTAGTAGCTCGGGAGGCATCCCGCGCTGTAGCAGGTCGACTCGCCGATGCCGGCTGCCACGAGGTGCAGGGCGCTCCAGGTTGTGCCGTTGTTCAGCGACGTGATCGAGTAGATGTTGTCGCCGTAGGCGTCGCAGACGAGCTTCCCCGCCGGGTCCACACAGCTGCGGTTCGTGGCGTAGACGACGGTGACGGCGCCGGTCGAATTGACAGTGATCGAGGGGGAGAGCGCGTCGTACTGCGCGGTCGCGTTGAGGCCGGGGAGCGTGACCGGCAGGCTCCAGGTGACGCCTCCGTCCACCGAGGCGATGAAGTGGACGGAGATCGGGAGCCAGCCGCCCGCGATCGTCGAGCTCGAGTTCGCGATATCCTCGTACACGATGTAGATCGCGTTCCCGTCGGTCGCCATCGCCGGGCGGGCGAGCGATCCGGTCGACACGAGGCTCTTGACGGGCGTCCACGAGGCTCCGTTGCTCGGGCCGGTGATGAACCCGAGGGCATCGCCGGTACGCAACCCGTAGTTCGCGGGGAGGGTGGCGACCGAGGCGTTCTCCTCGATGAAGGTCCCGTAGACCGTTGTACCGGATACGGCGAAGGATGGTTCGATGGCGTTCAGGTAGGCGCAGGAAGTGTTCCCGAGGGAGGCGAAGGTCGGGAAGGTATGGCCGCCGTCCGAGGAGACCGACCATCCGATCCGCGCGTTGGTCGCAGCTGCCGCGCCGGGGCAGGTGTTGGTCGTGCTCTGGGTGTACTGGCCGTAGGCCACGGCGAACTTGCCGTTCGCGAGGCTGAGCAGGCTCGGGTTCTGCGCCTGCGAGTAGCAGGAGACGACAAAGAACGGCGAGGAGTTCGCGGTCTGGCAGACCTGGGAAGCGTGGGGAAGGTCAGCGAAGGTGGAGTTGTGGGACCAGAAGAGCCCGGTGGTGAAGGGCTCGATGTAGAGGGTAAGGTTCGCAATCGAGAAATTGCCGTTGATGTCGGTGACGTTGAGCCTCACTACGAAGGTGCCGTTCACCGTGGGAGTGCACGAAAGTGCGGTGGTGTTCGCGGTCGCGCATCCTCCGGGAAGGCGCGAGTACGTGTAGGTGAGATTGCCGCTACCGCCCGAGGCGAACGCGGTGAGCAGGGTGGACTGTCCTTCGAGGACTGGGTTGGGGGTTGCCGTGAACGAGCCGATGACCGGATTGCCGAACGCGGGATGTACGGTGACGAGCGGGCCGGGGGTCTTTCCGAGGAGAACGGGGGAGGCGTGCGGAGCGTTTCCTGCGGAGGTCGAGAGGTGACTCTGCAGCGGGAGCGCGAAGCTCCCCACGACGAAAAGGAGCACCACGAGCCCCGCGAAGATGAGAGTTCGAGACCAACCATACTGGGTACTCGGCGATACCGCCCGGAGCTCGGCCATGGCGGCTTCGAGCCGGTTCCCTATTAAATACCTTTAGAAACTCGTCGGGGAGAACCGCGCTGCCGGCGCGTTACCCGTTACTCCCAGTGGCCGAGGTAGGTCGGGGAGGTCGACCGTTTCTTCTTCTTCCCCTTCGCTGCCGCGGGAGTGGCCGTCTTCACATCGACGCTTGCGCCCCGGATTCCTAGCCGGATCGCCCCCGCGGCGATCGTGCCCGCCGTGATCGATTGAACCGCCACGGCCGGCGTGGGCACCGCCGCGGAGGGAGGAGGGGCAGTGGTCGGAGGGGGAGTTCCCCCGGCGCCCGGCGTGCCCACGGGAATCCCCCCGACCGGCGCGCCAGGGGGAGCGGGGCCGAAGCCGAAGCTGTCCGGCTGGACTTCGATCGTGGCGATGGGGAAGGAGAGGGCGGTAACGAGGCTTCCCTCGTACGCGCGGTACCGCGAGTCCGTATAGTTCCCGAGGATGGGGCCGCTCCCGGCGACGCGGCATTCGAGGGTGATGCAGGCGTCGATCGGTACGGTGCCGTACGGTGGAGCGAGCACCTCGATGTCGAACGTTGCGCTCCAGGAGTCCCCGGCCCGAAGCCCGTTCGTGATCGGGGAACTGGAGACGTTCCAACCGTACGCCGTGGTCTCTCCGAAGCTGAACCGGGTGGGTCCCTCGCACGGGAAGACAACCCCCGTCGCGTTCGTGCAATGCTCGACGAAGTTCGCGTTGGGGGCGACGGAGATGGAGCCGTACGGCACGAACAGGAACATCGGGTGGTTCAGGTTCCCAGCGGCAGGGAACACTCCCCCCGGGTCCCCCACACTGACGTTCTTGAGGGAAGCAAGGAGGCTCGGGTTCGTCACGTTCGGCTCGCCGGCCGAGCCGTGGTTCACGAGCCGAAGGGTGCCGGCGGGGCCGTTGGCGCACGTGTACCAGTTCGGGCCGTCCCAACTCCCGCCGGTCGCGGAGGCGATGTCGCAACCTGCGTGGAGGATGCTGCGAGCGTCCGCGGTCCAGTTGGCCGGACCACCCGAGCCTCCCGACTCCGCCCACGAAGGGGAACCGGGGTCGGTCGGCGTACCGTAGAGGTTGATGGCATCGATGGTGCAGTTCGCGCCGAAGGAACTCACGCAGAGCGGGGCTTGGAGGGCGAGGGCACCGATGTCCGCCGACGCGTTCGAGGTGTTCGACTTGACCCAACCTTCGCACTCGGGAACGAAGATGCCACCGGGGAGCAGGTTCGGCGGTTCGCAGCTGGGGGCGAGGCAACTCGTCAACCCGGCGGGGGTCACCGCGGGGCTCACGCAGTAGTTCTCGGGGTAGTGCGAGTCGCGAGGCGCGGTCGAGTCGATGAGGACGACCACGTGGTGCGCGCCCGCGCTCCAATTGAGGCCCGCGCCCTCGAGCGCGCCGTAGAGCGCTGTGATCGAGGAGGAGTGGAGGAAGTTCTGCCGCAGGTCGGAGTGAGGCAAGATGAAGCCGCCTCCCAGCGTCTTCGCCTGGAAGCTCGAGGCCACGGCGCTGGGGAAGCTCGTCCGGTTGAGGAAGTTCGGCACGTCCACGTGGTAGTAGGCACCGCCTCCGGTGTCGAACTGGTCGCCGGTGGCGAAGTAGTCGACGAGACCGAAGCTCATGTTCGTGTAACGGTGCGCGGCGGCGATGCTGGAGGCGATCGCGCCGGCGTTCGCGACAAAGAAGGGGATCCCGTTCGACTCCTCGCAGAGCGGCCCGTAGCCGTACTGGGCGTCGCCGCACGGGTCTCCGCCGGGCACGCCGGCGGAGGGGTCGTACACGCCGTCGTAGGGAGTGGTTTCGAGGACGAACAGCAACTGCACTGCGGGCCAGGCCGAGATCGTACCCGAACCAACGACGGCGCTCAACGACACGTGAACGATGCCCGTCTGGATAGGGCAGTTGCCGGTAGCCCCTAGGCAGATAGCCGGGCTGCTGGTGGAGATCCCAAGGGTGACCCCGGTGATGTTCGCAGAAGGTACGAGAGGGGCGAGGTGCATCCCGAGCGTCGAGAGTCGCGCTCCGGCTCCGGCGCTCGCGACCGTGGGCGCCGAGCCCGCCACTCCGAAGAGGAGCGGCACGACCACGAGGAGACCGAGCCCCAGGAGGCGCCGCAGGTCCCCCGCGCGCCCTCTACTCCCCATCCGATTCCTCGCCTCCTAGCTACGTCCACGGAGTGAGGGAGTTCCAGGCACCGCCGATGAACTCCTCCGTCACCGTGGAGCTCTCGCCGGAGAGGGTGCGCCCGCCGAAGATGAGCACGTAACCCACGGGGCCGTCTAGCGGTTCGAACATCGCCGTCGCCCCGTAGCTCGGATTGGGTGGAATCCACGCTCCGGCAGGGAGCCACGGATACCAACCCACGGGGACCGCGGGACCTCCGTGAGGCAGCGTCACGTCCGCGAGGGAGCCGTTGAAGACGTACTCGTAGACACCGAAGCCGGGACAGCCGCTCGAAGGGCAGCCGGACCAGAGCAGGAACTCGAGGTCGATGGGGTCGTAGGCGAACGTAGGGAACACGACGGCGGGCGGTGCCGAAAGTGGGCCGACGGGCAGGAGCTGCCACGTGAAGTTCTCGAACCACCACAGGTCGTTGAGACCACCCGAGGCTCCCATACCTCCGAAGAGGATGGTGAACCCCGAGGATCCGTCGGAGCCCGCACCAAACCGGGCCGGGGGCGTGGGGCCAGTCGAGCCCGTTGCGTTCACCCACTCGCCGCTCGTAAAGATCCACGTGTCTCCGTCTGGACAGCTCCGGTGCCCGCCTTCGCAGCCGCCGAAGAGCACCATCATCGAATCGCTCGAATCGTAGGTTAGGCTCGCAAAGTACCGCGCCGAGGGTGAGCTCGAAGGATGCAGCTGGGTCCACTTGCCGTTCGCGAAGCTCCAGGTGTCGCCGAGCGGGCACACGATGCCGCAGCCGCCGAAGAGGAGGGTTTTCCCGGTGTTCGGGTCCGCCGCCATCGACGCTCCAAACCTGGCGGAGGGAGAGGCGCGCGGGGCGATCTTCGCCCAGAGCCCGTTCGCGTACGTCCAGGTGTCCCCGAGCACGAAGCAGCGGACGGTCGTGCACTGCTCTCCGCCGAAGAGGAGCCCCTGCCCCTCACCGACCAGCGCCCCAGGTTGGAAGGTGAGGGATTCTTCCCATCGTGAGGACGGGCCTTTCGGGAACGCAAGTCC
>JAKIWX010000053.1 GCA_022749845.1 Thermoplasmata archaeon | reverse complement strand
CTCGGGGAGGCCGAGGGGGTCGATGAGGCGCTCGAGCTGGTGCGCACTACCCACCCCACGCTCGTCGTCGCCGACATGACCCTACGGCCGGGAACCCCGGCGGAGCTGTTCCAGGAGATCCGACGGCTGGCCCCGGGACTCCGCTCCGTGCTGGTCTCGCCGGAGATGCCGGGCGGTGCTCCCTCGGTCGGAGCGGAGGCGCCGGACGCTCTGCTCTGCCGTCCGTTCCGCGTCCGCGACTTTGCCCAGGCGATCGGGGCCCTATCTCCCGAGTCGCCGACGCTCGTCTAGCCGGGGTAGGGCGCCGCCCTACCTGGGCTCAAGTCGAAGTCAGGGGGCCGGAGTCCGCCCCAACGGCGGCTTCGTTCGGAACCGGGCGAGGGCCGCGGCTTCCTCGAAATGCAGCTCGGGAGCCGGAACGACCAGGGCGTGCGGGGGCGGGCCGAACTCGAGCCTCGCGAGGGCGGGAAAGGACCCGAACCACGCGCTCGCGTCCTCCCGGCCGATCCGCGCCGCGACGGCCAGCTCGGTCTCCTCGGGCAGGGCCCGCGGCGGCAGGTCCCGCGCACGGAGGAGCTCGAGCCCTTCCCCCGCGGTCATGAACCGCCCGCTCGCTGGCTCGAGGTCAAGCAGCACCAAACTGTGGAGGCCCGCTACCCGGTTCGTCGCGATGTGATCGACGAAGGAGCGTGGGGCGAACCCGGGAGCAGGGAACGGTATCGACACGGTCCGGCCGAACCGGTAATGTTGCAGCCCGAGGAACGACGGCACCGCCGTCAGGACGGAGGCACCGGGGACGTACCTCCACCGGTGGCCCTCCTCCTCGGCCCGGAGGCGGAGCGCGACATGCGTCGTGGCGGCAAACGGGTCCCCCGCCGTAACCAGCGCCACGAAGCGTTGGGTACGCAGTGCCTCGAGAATCGAGTCCGCTCGCTCGACCGTCCCCCGGTCGGCCCGAACGAGCCGGTCGCCGGTCAGTCGCTCGAGCTCCCTCCGTGCCGCGTCGGTGAGGGGGCTCGTGTACTCCTCGAGGAAGACCGTCCCCGCCTGGGCGAGCACCTTCTGGGCGGAGCTCCCGAGCGGTGCGTCCTCGGAGAGCCCGAGGCCGATGAACCAGAGTTCGGCCATGCTAGCCGTGGATCGCGACCACGGGGCACGGCGCGTTGCGGAAGAGATCGTCGAGGAAGCGCCGGTTGAGGATGGCCCCGGAGGGACTTCCCGGGTCCTCGCCGACCACGAGCAGTCCGTACCGCTCGCGGGCGGCCGCCGCGAGGATCGCGTCCGGCAACCGATGGCGCCGACCCAGGAACCCTCGAGGAGAGCTCGGTCGGCGGTGGATGAGCGGGAGCCCTCGGGGCGAGCGGGTGGGCTCCTCTCCCTCGGGCACGACGAGCGAAGGCTCCGCGACCGCCCCGAGGCCCAGGGAGACGATCGGGATTCCCTGGTGATGGACGGCGATCTCCTCGGCGAGCCGCAGCACCTTCGGCGGTGGGCTCGCCTGAAAGCTCGGGACGAGGACCCGCGGGATGCGCTCGCCCGCGAGCGCGAGACGGTTCACGACGATCACGTCGCAGGCCGCGTGGTGAAGGATGGCGCTCGCCGTGTGCCCGACGAACGGGTTGCGCTCCCGTCGATCCCCGCGCAGGGTCATCACGATCGCGTCGACCTCCCGTGTCTCGGCGCTGTCGAGGATCTCCCCGGCCACGTCGGTGGAGGCGCGCACCTCGGGATCGACCCGGACGTCGAGCGCGGCGCCCGCCTCGTGGGCGGGGATCACGATGTTCACCGAGGAGCGCCACTCCCGGATCACCTCGGGGAGCGACTGGTTCGAGATCACGTGGAGCACCCGGATCTCTCCGTCCGCCTCGAGGAGCATGGCGGCGAACTTGAGGAGCGGCTCGACCTCGTTCGGGCTCGCCACGGGGAGCAGGAGTCGGCGGTACATGCTAGGCGCCCCGCACGTCGAACGGGTCGAGGGAAGGGGTCGGGCCGAAGGGCACGGTGATTGCTCCAGCGGCTCCGAGTCCGCGCTCGTAGAGTAGTCTTTCGTTCGGGCCCGCCCCGAGAGGCATGGCGCGTCCGAGCGGAAGGGACGAGGGGACGGCGGTTCCCCTCGGGAGGTCCGTGCCCGCCTCCACGTGCGAGAACGTCGTGTTCGTCGAGGTATTGTTGACAGGGGTAGGGGCCGGTTGAGGGTACGCTGGCGCGTGGAGGAGGGTGCCGAGCCCCGCCTCGGCGAGCGGGTAAGCGATCCCCCCTACGACGATCGCGAGCAGCAGGAAGAGCAGGAGCGCGCGGAGATGGCGGCTCCCCGACATGGCAGGCTTCGGCTGGGGAGCGAGGGCGAACGGGTGCGCGCCATGCGTGGAAGCCGCCGGGGTCGCCGGGGCGGGCCGGGCCGAGGAGGGTGGAACGAGCTCGGCGGTCACGCGATCGCCCCCAGGGCGTGGAGTGCGAGCAGCGGTAGTCCCTGGCTGACGAGGTGGACGAGCCCCTGCCACGCGGCCTGCTCCCCGAGCCAGGCCAGGACCTGGTAGACGAGCCAGATCCCGACGAACGCCGAGAGGAGGCCCCCGACCCCGTAGAGGACCAGGTTCTGGCGCAGAAGGTCGATCGCGCTCTTCGGTCGGAACCGGACGCCGAGCAGGGCGAGCGGGATGAGCAGGGGGATAATGATCGCGTTGAAGAAGACGGTCGCGAGGACGGCGAGCGAGGGCGAGGTGAGGGCAAGGACATTGAGGAGCGCGACCCCCGCGAGGAAGCCGCCGTTCGCCGCCAGGAACAATCCCGGGATGATGGCGAAGTACTTCGCGACGTCGTTCGTGATCGAGAAGGTCGTTAGAGCGCCGCGCGTGATGAGGAGCTGCTTGCCGATCGAAACGATCTCGATGAGCTTGGTCGGGTCGTTGTCGAGGTCGACCATGTTGCCGGCCTCTTTCGCCGCGCTGGTGCCGCTGTTCATCGCGAGGCCCACGTCGGCGCGGGCGAGCGCCGGCGCGTCGTTCGTGCCGTCGCCCGTCATGGCCACGAGCCGTCCCTGGGCCTTCTCGCGCTCGATGAGCTCGAGCTTCGCCTCGGGCTTCGCCTCGGCGAGGACCTCGTCCACGCCGCTCTCCTTGCCGATGGCGAGGGCGGTCAGCCGGTTGTCCCCCGTGCACATGACGGTCCGAATCCCCATCGTCCGGAGCTCGCGCAGACGATCCCGTATGCCGGGCTTCACCACATCCTTCAGGAAGACGAGGCCAAGGACGCGCTTGTTCGCGGCGATGGCGAGCGGGGTCATGCCCTTGCGCGAGCCTTCCTCCGAGGCCGATAGCAGGGTGTCCGGCAACGGCCCCGCGTACGCCTCGATCGCCTTCAGCGAGCCCTTGTAGATCTCGGTCCCGTCCTTGAGGACGATCCCGCTCATCTTCCGCTCGGCGGAGAACGGGACCACCCGGAACGCGCCCTCCTCGAGCCGGGGCGCCGTGGCGCCCCGGCGTGCGGCGAGGCGCAGGATCGACCGGCCTTCGGGCGTGTCGTCGAGGCTCGAGGCGAGGAGAGCGGAGGAGGTGAGCTCGGCCTCCGCCACCTCCGGCGCGGCGAGGAACTGGACCGCGAGCCGGTTGCCGACCGTGATCGTACCGGTCTTGTCGAGGATGATGACGTCGAGGTCTCCCGCAGCCTCGACCGCCCTACCGCTCTTCGCGATGACGTTCGTCTTCGCGACCCGGTTCACCCCCGAGATGCCGATAGCGGGCAGGAGCGCCCCGATGGTCGTCGGCATCAGCGAGACGAACAGGGCGATCCCAGTGCCGACGCTCAGGTGAACGGTCGGGAAGATCGTGACGAGATAGAGGAAGGTGATTACGACCACGAGCAGCGCGATCGTGAACCCTGCGAGGAGCGTGTCGAGCGCGAGTTCGTTCGGGGTCTTCTCCCGGACCGCCCCCTCGACGAGGCGGATCAGACGGTCGAGGAACGACTGGCCCTGGACGGCGGTGATACGGATCCGGATCGTGCCCTGCACTACCCGGGTGCCGCCGAGCACGCTCGTCTTGTCCCCGCCGCTTTCGCGGGTGACAAGGGCGGACTCGCCGGTCATCATCGACTCGTCGATCTGGGCCGCGCCGGAGGCGACGTCTCCGTCGAGCGGGATGGGTTCGCCCGGCCGCACCTCCACCTGGTCCCCGATGTGGAGGAAGTCGGTCCCGACCCAGTGCGTCCGAGCGTCCGGGAGCACCTGGCGGGCCTTCATGCCGCTCCTCACCTGGCGGAGCGCGTCGGCCTGCGCGCGCCCCTGCGCCTCCGCGATCGCCTCGGCGAGATGCGAGAACCAGAGCGTGAGGAACAGGATGATCGTCAGGGCGACGTAGTAGGCGGAGCTGTACGAGCTCGCGATGTCGGGGAACGGGCTCGGGTACAAGGTGACGACGAGGAGGAACAGGAACAGCACGTAGACCGTGAACATCATCGGGTGGCGGAACTCGCGCCGCGGTGAGAACATCTTGAACGATTCTACGAGGACGCGACTCGCCGAGGTGTGGGCTCTCCGTCGGCGGGGAACCCTCGCGCCCGGTTCCGTCGTCACGCTAGCCTCCCACCTGCGACAGGGGCCCCAGCGCGATGACGGGCAGGAAGAGGAGGGCGGAAACGACGATGAGGAGGAGCGTGAGGTAGAGCGTGAAGGTGAGGCTCCGGGTCTCGAGCGTGCCGGGCCCGGGGGGAAGGGCCGTGGTGCGCGCGAACTCCGAGCCGATCTTGAGCATCGCGATCATGGGCAGGAACCGACCGACGAGGATCACGCCGGCGCCGGCGAGGTTGAAGAAGAGCGTGACGTCGTTGAAGCTCGACATCCCCGAGCCGTTGTTCGCGGACTCGCTCGTGAACTCGTAGAGCACGGAGCTGAAGGCGTGGGCGTTGAGGCAGGTGCCGCTCGAGCAGAAGGGGACGGGAGTGAAGAGCCCCGTCGAGGGGACGAACCCGCCGAGGTACGCGGCCGCGGTAGGAACCAGGACGGCCACCGGGTGGTAGAGGAGGACGAGGGCGGTCCACTTGACCGTGGTCGGGGTGATCCGCTTGCCCAGGTACTCGGGGGTCCGGCCCACCATCAGTCCCCCGACGAAGATCGCGAGCAGGGCGAAGATGAGGAGCGTCCCGAACCCGACGCCGTCCGACCCGGGCGTGTTCTGGGTGAACATGCCAAACAGCAGGGCCATCTGGGGGACGGGCGCCAGGAAGGCGATGTTCAGGTTGTTGGAGCCCGTATTCGAGTAGACGCTTGCAAACTGGAAGCTAGAGTCGGGAACGACACCGAACCGGTAGCCGGAAAGGCCCAGTCCGGGCGGTCCCTCGAAGGCGAGGAACAGCGCGAGACCGACGACAAAGACGATGAGCACGGTGCCGAGATACGGCCAGGCCTCCCCAGGGCGCCGCACGATCGAGGCGAAGGCGAACGGGAAAGAGAACGGGAGGAGCAGGAAGAGCCCCATCCCGAACGTCTGCGTCCAGATGGAAGGGTTCGCGAGCGAACTCGTCACGTTCGCGGAGGTCCAGCCCCCGCCGTTGCTCCCGAGGTAGACGATCGACTGCATTCCGGCCACCGGCCCGTTGAACACAGGGTTGGCCGCGTGCGGTCCGGCCCACAGGAGAGGGGGGAACGCGTCCGGGACGGAGAGCAGCGCGAGGACGGCCCCGCCCACGAGCGCGATGGGAAGCAGTACTCGGGTGAGCGACCGGACCATGTCGACGTAGAAGTTGCCGATTGTGCCGTCCTTCCGGATGAACCCCCGGGCCATGGCGGCCGCGACCGAGAGCGCCGCCGCCGGCGCGAGGAACATCGGGACCTCGAGCGCGAGGAGATTCCCCCAGACGGTCATGTTCACCTCGGGGGCGAGGTGCGTGAAGTCGGTGGCCGTGAGGAAGGAGGCGGTCGTATGAACGATCGTGTCCCAGCTCATCGGGGTGAATCCCGCAGGCTGCGGGAACAGCGAGGCCTGGAACCACATCATCAGGAACATCCAGACCGCGGTGAGCGCCGAGACGAACAAGAGCGACGAGGCGTACTCCCGATAGCCCATCGACTCCCGGGCGGAAACCCCGAGCAGCCGGTAGATTCGGCCCTCGAGCGGCAGGAGAAACCGGTCGCCGAACGCCGGACGGTTCGTGTAGACGCGGCCCAGGTACGCCCCGAACGGTGCCGCAACGGCGAGGATGATGGCGAGAACGACAGCGACCTCGACGATGGCCCCAAAATCCACCACAATCGCTCCCGCCTACAGTCGCTCGGGGTAGACCATCGCGTAGGCGAGGTAGGCCGCGAGCACGACGCAGACTACGGAGAACAAGAGGAGCCCGAGGTGGGCCTGCAGGATCCCGATCCAGTCCACGGAGCCTTCCGGACTCGTCGACCCGGGGGGCGTTATTTAATGAGGCTGACGAGCAAGAATCGCCCGCGGTTCGGGCGCACTTTCAAATAGCGCCGGGCGTGGGCCCGAGCGAAGTTTTTCCCTCGATGGAAGGCGCTCCCGTCTCCGGTTTTCGACGACGGCCCCGCGTCGCGAGCTGGCGAATGACCCGATGCATGGCCTGCTCCCGCCGCACCTCCGCCCGCTGGTAGCCCACGTCGCGGGTCCCTTCCGTAAGGAGGAGCACGACCTTCCCGAAGCGGGTCCGGCCCGTGCGGCCCCGCCGCTGGATGGCGCGGATCTCGCTCGGAACCGCCTCGAAGAAGAAGACGACGTCGACGTCCGGCACGTCGATCCCTTCTTCCCCAACGCTGCTCGCGACGAGGATCGGGAACCTGCCCTCGCGGAACCCCTGGAGCACCTGGCCCTGCTCCCGCTGGTTCATGCCGAGGTCCTTCCGGTCGCGGGTGGCCTGGCCCACGAACCGTCCGACGCGGTGTTCCCGCTTCTCGAGCATCGTCTGGATCCCCTGGATCGTGTCTCGGTACTGGGCAAAGATGAGGAGGCGAACGGCGCGGCCCTCGGCTCGGGAGAGTTCCTCCTCGACGAGCTGAGCGAGGAGATCGAGCTTGGGATGGGAGCTTTCCCCGGAATCTCGGAGGTAGCGCACCGCCTCCTCCCGCGCGGACTTCACCTCGGCGAGCCCGACCACGGCCCGGTCCCCCTTGCTGGGTTTGGGCTTGGCTTCGAGACGCTCGAGGTACTGCAGGAACGGACCGATCCCCTGGGTCTCCAGGCGCTCCGCGAGATGGTGGAGATGGAGCAGGACCAGCTGGTGGTAGAGCGGACCGAAGCGCCGGACCATCGGCCCGGGGCGAGCAAAAATCTCCGCCCGGAGCGCGATCAGGTCCTTCACCGAGAGCGAGTGGAGGGGCTTCTTCCGGAGGTAGCCCATCCGCTGGAGCTTCACCCCCTCCGCGTGAGCGGCGCGCAGCAGGGTAGCCTGGATAGCTTGGGCCACCGGCGGAAGCTTCACCCACCGTGTCTCCACGTCGACCGGATGCACGTGCTCCCGGACCCCTTCGTCGGTGCGACTCCGTGACTCGACGCGCGTCGTACCGAGCGTGCGGATCACGCCCTCGATCCGATCAGGCTCGGCACCGGGAGAGGCGGTCAGCGCGAGGACCTTGCCTCCGATCGGTCGCTCGCGTTGGTAGCGTTCGGCCAGGCCGACGTAGGCGTACCGCCCCACCGCCCGGTGCGCCTCGTCGAAAATGAGCAGGTCCACGTCGCCCAGCGAGTAGAGGTGCTCCTCGAGGTCGTGCTCTAGGATCTGCGGCGTAGCGAAGACGAGGTCGGCGGACTCCCAACTCCCCTCCCGCACGGGCGAGCGGACCGTCCCCGTGAAGCGCGCCCGGCGGGCGCTAGGGATCCATCGGCCGAACGAATCGGCGTGTTGGTCGACGAGGGGTCGTGTGGGCGCAAGGAGCACCACCTTCCCTGTTCCGGCCCGCAGCCGTTCCGCCGCTACGAGGGCGGCGATCGCGGTCTTGCCCATCCCAGTCGGCAGGACGACGAGGAGATCCTCCCCCACGCCGATCCGGGCCAGGTCGAGCTGGAACGGTAACGCCCGCAGGGCTCCGCCGGCGATGAGAGGGTGAAGGATGAGCCCCTCCTCGACGCCCCAGATCCCGGAGAGGCCCGGAGGGTGCGCGCGGCCCTGTGGAGAGGGCGGCGGAGGCGGCGATGCCGCGCCGCCCCCAAACTCATCCAAACGTCGCTGAAGACGAGCCATCGGCAAGGGGCGGTCCACCCTTCGAGCACGGATAGTCCCTCTGGCGCCGGAACGTGGAAGCGGGAGGGTGCGCTATCCGGAAGCGCTCGCCGCCGCCTGGGCGTCCCTTCCGCGCTTCGGGTGCCGCCCCCGCGCTAGTTCTCGCTCCCCGACGAGCGGGTTCGGCTCAAGGTGCTTCGCGCCTCCCATTTCCTCCCGTAGCACCGCAGGGATCTCCACACGGTCGTCCTCGGTTTGGTAGTTCTCGAGGATCGCGACGAGGAGGCGGGCGAGGGCCGTGCCCGAGCCGTTGAGAGTGTGGACGGGCTCCGGCCTCTCGGACTGCACCTTGCGGTAGCGTATGTTGGCCCGGGTCGCCTGGTACGCTTCGAAATTGGAGACGGAGCTCACCTCGAGCCAACGGTTCGACCCTGGCGCCCACAGCTCAAGATCGTAGCATTTCGCGGCCTTGGGGGGGAGGTCTCCTGCGGCCAGATTGATCACGCGGTACGGAAGGTCGAGGCCCTTGAGGACCGCCTCCGCGTCCTCCCGGAGCACCTCGAGCTGCTCGTAGGAGTGCTCGGGGAGGGTGAAGTTCACGAGCTCGACCTTGTCGAACTGGTGGACACGGGCTATCCCACGGGTTTCGACCCCGTGGCCTCCCGCCTCGCGTCGGAAGCAGGGCGTGTAGGCCATGAGCCGGTAGGGCAGGTCCTCCGGGAGGAACACCTCGTCCCGGAAGAGGTTCGTCACCGGGACCTCGGCCGTCGGGGCGAGCCAGAGCTCGTCGAGCTTCACCTGATAGGAGTCCTCGGCGAATTTCGGGAGCTGACCGGTCCCCAGCATCGATTCCGAGTTGATCAGTATGGGGGGGGCGACCTCGATGTATCCCCGGGAGTGGTGGAGCCGCCGCATGAACCGAATGAGGGCGTGCTCGAGCCGCGCGAGGTCCCCCCAAAGGAAGTAGAACCCCTCTCCGGTCACCTTCACGCCGCGCTCCTCGTCGAGCAGATTGAGGGCGTGGCCGATCTCGAAGTGCGGCTTCGCCTGGGTGGGCGTCGTGCGCGTGGGCACGTGGCGGTAGAGTTCGACCGCATCCGCTCCCGTCCGTCCGGGCGGCACGCTCGCGTGCGGGGCCTGGGGGAGCAGGAGAAGCCGGGTCCGAAGCTCGGCGTCGATCGCCTCGAGCTGGGTCTCCACTACTCGGATGCGTTCACGAAGAGCGCCCATCTCCACCCGCTCCTCCGCCGATGGGGCGGTGCCTCCCTCGGGTCGCCGATGGGCGGCGGTGTTCCTGCGGGCGCGAAGCCCGTTAA
This sequence comes from Thermoplasmata archaeon, assembly GCA_022749845.1. Lineage (GTDB taxonomy): Archaea > Thermoplasmatota > Thermoplasmata > Lutacidiplasmatales > UBA184 > JAKIVR01. The sequence goes on along the minus strand of JAKIWX010000053.1, from coordinate 2,309 downwards.
CCTCCTCCGCGAGCGCTCGCCGGCGGGTGTCGACCTCGAGAAGCTGGTCGACCTCCCCCGGGTCAAGGTAGCGGCGCCGCAGTCCCTCGCGGACCTCCTCCGCGCGCTTACGGAGCTCCGCGATGGAGTACATCTCTCGCGCTCCGACCTACTCCGTCAGCCACCCTCCTCATTAGGGTTCGCTCCCCCGAGCGCCTTCGCCGCAGCTGAGCATCCCGGCGAGAGCGAGGCGCATTCAGGGGTTCCGGCCCCGCGGGTTACGCTTTTCAAGGGCTCGGCGGTCCGCGCACTGCAGGGGGCACGGTGACCGCAACGCAGTACGGGCTGTTCATCGACGGGCACTGGGAGCACCCTGCTGGGGCGACTCACTTCGCAACGACGAACCCCGCCACCCGCGAGCCGGTCGGGGAGTTCGTATCGGGCGGACCCAAGGACGTCGAACGCGCCATCGCGAGCGCCCACCGAGCATTTCCAGCCTGGAAGGCCACGCCGGCCCCGCGACGGGGAGAACTGCTGCTCCGCGTTGCGGAAGTCCTGCGAAGGCGGAAAGAGGAGCTGGCGCGGCTGGTCACCACCGAGATGGGCAAGGTGATCGCCGAGGGCCGAGGGGACGTTCAGGAGTCGATCGACTTCGTCGAGTACATGGCGGGAGAGGGACGCCGCCTCGCCGGCGAGACGGTCCCTTCCGAGCTCCGCCACAAGTTCTGCCTCACGGTACGCCAACCGAAGGGAGTGGTCGCGGCCATCACCCCGTGGAACTTTCCCACTTCGATCCCCAACTGGAAGATCGCCGCCGCCCTCATCTCCGGGAACACCGTCGTCTTCAAGCCGGCCTCGGCGACGGCCCGTTGCGGAGCGGAGATCGTACGTACCTACGAGGAAGCGGGCCTCCCGGCTGGAGTCCTCAACTTCGTCACCGGTTCGGGGGGAACGGTCGGAAACGCCCTCATCGACGACCCCCGGGTCCGCGCCATCTCCTTCACGGGCGGCGTCGAGACAGGTCGGGAAGTCTACCTCCGGGGGGCGAAGGGGCTCAAGAGCGTCCACCTCGAGTTGGGGGGCAAGAACCCGATGATCGTCATGGAGGATGCGAACCTGGAGCTCGCACTCGACGGACTCCTCTTCGGGGCGTTCGGGACGGCGGGACAACGGTGCACCGCCACCAGCCGCGTCCTCCTGCACGCTCCCATCTACGACGAGTTCGTAGGGCGACTCCTCGACCGCCTTCGCACCTTCCGGGTCGGCAATCCACTCGACGAGTCGACGGGCATGGGGCCCGTCGCCTCCGCCGACCAGGAGGCGAAGGTTAGGAGCTACTTCGACATCGCTCGAAAGGAAGGGGACACGCTCCTCTTTGGCGGGGAGAAGCTCCTGGGGGGGGAGTACGACCGTGGCTACTTCCTCACGCCAACGGTGGCCGCGACCCGGGCAGGCTCTCGCATCGCCACCGAGGAGATTTTCGGACCGCTACTCGCGGTCCTTCGCGTGAAGGACTACGACGAAGCGGTGCGGGTCGCGAACGAGGTGAGCTACGGCCTCTCGAGCGCGATCTACACACGGGATGTGAACCGGGCATTCCGCGCCATCGAGGACCTCGAGGCGGGCATCACCTACGTGAACGCGCCGACAATCGGGGCCGAAGTGCAACTGCCGTTCGGCGGGGTCAAGAACACGGGCAACGGCGGCCGCGAGGCCGGGTCCGTCGCGATCGAGGAGTTCACCGAGATCAAGACGGTCTTCGTCGATTTCTCCGACCGGCTGCAGAAGGCGCAGATCGACGCCGCCGACGGATAGACGATGCCCCCGTTCCGCGGCTCCGACGAGACGCTGGACAAGGAGATCGAGACGGGGGAGCGCATGGCGCGGGTGCGGCTGCGCCGGGCGAGCTCCGAGCTCCGCGAGCTCCATCTCGAGCTTCGGGAGCTTCGTCGAGAACGCGCAAAGCGACGCGCGGCACGTCAAGCCATGGCGATCGAACAGGTGACCGCCCCGGCAGCCGCCGAAGGGGCGGTCCGCGACTAGCTTCGGTTCGGGTTGTCGAAGTTCGTTAGGAGCGTCTGGTTCGGACCTCGTGGCCGGGCAAGGGCTGCGAGGAGCGGGTCCTCGGCGAGCACGGGGACGGTCTCGGCGATTGGGACATCGACCACGATCTCCCGGGTTCGCCCGCCGCGTCCGCGGGAGACGATCCCGGCCCGGACGAGCCCCAGGTTCTCGAGCTCGGAGAGATAGTTCGAGATCGATCGTGCGTGGAGCGGCTGGAGGCCGAGCCGCTGGCAGAGCTTGCAGTAGGCGTCGTACACTTCCCCCGT
>JAKIWX010000052.1 GCA_022749845.1 Thermoplasmata archaeon | reverse complement strand
GCGCTCATCATCGCAGGAATTCCAGCCTACCTTGGGCCCCGGTTAACTCGAATCGGGCTTCTCCAGCGCCGCGAACTCCTAGAATCCCTCGCGCGCTTGAACCCCTCGCTGGCTTCGTTCCGTGCCAGCTTGGCGCCGGTATCGAATCGCGCCCGCGGACTGTTTCTAACCGGAATGCTCGCCGCGGCTTTCGGTCCAGCCCTGCTCATGAGCGTCGGCCCCGTTTCCTTCCACGGCGTCAGATTGGATCCGTCGGGGCTCTTCGTCTCGCCGGTCGGGACTTACCTGTTAGTTTTCAGCATCCTATCACGGACACTGGGAGCAAGAGCCGCCAAACGCCAAGCTCCACCAGCTCCAAATGCGTCCCCGGAGTCGCCGGCTACCGAGCTTCCGAAACAAGCGCCGGCTCTGTACCTACGTGTTTTTGCCCTACAGCTTGCGGCGCTCGGCGGAGTCGGTTTTGCGGCGGCGATACACCCCGCCGGACTCCTCACTGCGGGTAACTGGACTGTCCTCGGTGAGAGCGTTGCCTTCTGCGTCTTTTACGCCTTTCAGGACCTCGACCGAATGATTCAATCCGAGGACGCCCTCTTCCAGGAATATCGAGCGAGAACTAAGGCTGCGATTCCAGTTCTGATCTATGTCGGCGAGGTCGGCGAGCCGTCGGGAGAAGCCCTCCCCGGCAATCTCGCGGGGATAGGCTCGAAGCTGCGAATAGTCAGGGACGATGGATTTGCTGAGGAAATCAGCTGGGCCTCTGTAGGACGGGCCGCGACAATGCCTTGAGTCGCCAACTCGCACAGAAGACCCGTGCCGACATCCCCGTGTAGCGAGAATTTCACGTCTGAACCTTTCCCAAAGACATCGCCCACTGTGGCCTTCTCCAACCCGACCCACCCACCGGTTCGCTCCTCTCACGAGCCGCCGCTAGGCGATCTGCCGGAACCTGGCCCTGAGGTGCGCCGTCGTCCTTGTCCACGTGCCCGAGCAGGTGGTCTGGACATGGACGGCCGCGTTCTTCCCCAGGTAGATCGTCTTAGACGACTTCGCGAGGGCGTTGAGGGCGGCGCCGGTGAGGGCGACCGAGCGGGCATTCCCGCCGAGCAGAAGGTCCGGGTTGATTGTCACCGTCAGCCTCCCGCGACATCGCTCGGGTCGAGGGACAGCGACTGGGGCGCCTCGATCCACTCCGCGGGCACCATCGTCTCCCCCGCAAGCACCGGAGCCGAGAACTCGACCCCTTCGAACTCGAGCCTCCACGCTGCGACCTGTTCGAGGAATGTCTCCTCGGTGCCGTCGTCCGAGCCCGACCGACGGGACGGAGGCTGAACCCAGTCGGGTCCCGGGGGGAGCCAGGGAAAGAACGCGTCCTCGTACCGAATCGGGACGAACTTCGTCTCTCGCACCACCGGCTGGGCCCCGGGTGGAGCAGGAAGCTGCACGTGCTCGATGTGCGGAGGCGGGAGCTCGGCGTCGTCGAGGCGGAGCACTTGCAGAACACCGATCCGCCGCTTGACCGATTTCACGGGGAGTATGCAGATGGTCGGCTCGGGGGAAGTCGACGGCGCCGGTGGAGGAGAGTCGCGCGGAACGGTCACAGGCGGGGAGCTCGGATTGAACGGCCCCAGGTCGCGGTGTTCGCCCGTCCGCGAGTCGACTCCCACCCAGGCGCCCCCCGCGTGGGAGGGCGGAGCCAGGCTACGGAGGCGCTGCTTCGCGCTGGGCGCGGGTCGCCGGGCCACGGCTACCCTTTCGAGCTGGCGGGGTCCGGGGCGAAGCCGCTTCGGGAGAGCCGGGATCAAGTTCGGGGCCCGTTCTGGCGCCGAGAGAGGCCGCCTTGACGCCGGTGGTCCACCCGAGCCGAGTGCACCCGCACGCACACTAGGTGGCGCCGGCTACACTTGCCGGCGAACAAGGGGTCGTGTCTCCCCCGGTCACCGCAACACGCCGCGGCCGCGAGCGGTTGCCGGAGCTCGACCGGCCTCAAGGACGTACGCGAGTACCATCGGGTCGACGAGCTCGTAGCGTCCCTCCGCGTGCCGCACAAGGTAGCTCGATTCAAGCGCGCGTAGCACTCGGAGCACCGTCCCATCGTTCACTCTCCCGCCGGCGCCTCGACTGACATAGTCTCGGACCGAGGCCCACGAGGCCCCCGTCGCGATGGCCTTGAGCGCCGGCCAGTAGAGACGGGCGTCGTGGTTCGCTAGGAAGCTCGCGAGTTCCGCGGCGGCCACCTTCTTTCCTTCTCGGACGGTCTCCTGGAGTGCCTGATCGGGGGAGAGCCTCCGCACGGCAACGTGGTTGCCGTAGAGGGTGAGCCAGCCCGGTGTCCCGTCGAGAGGCCCGTCGAGCGCGGCCTCCATCGCCGCCGGGGGGATCGATATCCGTTGCTCGGTGGCCCCCTCCGCGAGGAACTTGGCGCTAGTACCTCGGTCGAACGGTCCGAGGGACATGGCGACCGGCGCGCGGCCGTACAGCGGAGAGGCCATTGTGGGCTCAAGGAGCGTGCGCGACAACCCAACCAAGGAGCCCGTGAAGACGAACACGATGTTGGGCCGGGTGTTGAACACGTTCCCGAGCAGCCGCAGGAGCGCGCCCGAGGTGGCCGAGAGCTCCTGGACTTCGTCGAGGACCACGAGGCAATCCCGTTTCTCGGTGCCGAGCAGGTCCAACAGGTCCCACGCCGTCCGGAGCGGTGCGCGCGGTGCGGCGAGGGAAAGGCCCGACGGTCCCGCCGTGAACCCATCGACACGCCGGGCTGCCCGAACGAGGCGCGCCCGCAGCGAGGCGGACTCGTTGAGCCCGCTGATGAGTCCCTCGACAAGTCCCTGGACGCTTCGAACGCCCCAGAGATTCACGTAGGCGCCGGGCCGTTTCAGCCGGTTGCGCACGGCCTTGACGAGGCTCGTCTTCCCGACCATGCGGGGACCGAGGACGACCACCCAGCGGCGTGCCTCGACCAGGCGCGTGAGCTCCTTCGCCTCCGCGTCCCGGCCGAAGAGGGCCGAGGAGGACTCCTTCGGGGCGAGGTCAAACAGGGACATTACTTATGGGCCACAAGAACATATGGGGCATAAGTATTCCTGGGTCCGATCTCGAGACGCCGCGGGAGGACGGACTACACGAAGGGCTGGTCGACTCTGGTCGTTAGCGCCACTCGGTCCGGGAGGGATACCGCCGACGCGCTCAGGCTCGAACGCTCTCGCGGGGGAGGGTGGGATCGCCGGGGCGTCCTCGCTCGAGTGAGCTAGCTTCCGACGCGATCCGACGAGAGTCCGTCTACGGGCAAGAACCGACGGAGCCGCACTGGACCGAGGTTTGCTGCGCGCTGTTCAGGATGATGTTCGCGCTGGCAGCGGAGCCCAAGTCGTAGTAGAGCGTGAACACGAGCGTGGAACCCGGAGCCGAGGTTTGGGTTTCGATGTAGGTCGTGGTGACGACGTTGGTCCCCGCACCAGCGCCGGTGTTTACCGTGAAGATGACCTCGACCTCGGTGTTCACCGGTGCGCTCGTGGTCTCGCTGAATCGGAAGAACTGTTCCGTGTCCCCGCTCACGATGGTGTTGATCCCGTAGTTGCCGCTCGCGCCCGCGAGGACGGTGGGCGTTCCGACCGTACCGCTCAGCGTACTGGGCAACACGCCGGGTGGCCCGCTCAGCCCGACGCTCGTCTCCGTCCAGTAATTCAGGGCGTTTGCCCCTGTGTAGTCCCCGTTTCCCGTCTCGGATTGACTGGTGATTGTGATGGATCCGATGACGAAACCTACGGTGAAGACACCAATCATGAGCGACGCCGCTACGAAAACTACGCGCCGGGAGGTTCTCGGTCCGTTCATCTGAGGGGTACTCGGCTTAATATAGCCCTAAAACGCGTATTTAATCGTTTGGAAAGCGGCGATGCTTCGGGGCTTGCACTCTCACTCCGACTCGGCTCGCCCCCGCCAGCGAATCCTGACACGCCTCGCTGTCGTTCGGTTCTACGTCGACGCTCCTAGCGCACGGCGATCCCCCCCGATTCTCTACGGAGGGGGACGCTCGTACGACGGGCTCGCGCCGCGATGCCAGTGCGGCAGGCTTTCAGGAGCACGGTAGCATGCCGGTGTCGGACTACGCGTCCCGCTCGATCCGCCGACTCCCGAAGTTTGGAACCCGCGGGACGGCGGTTCTCTTGGCGGTTCTCGGCGTGATCGGATTCTCCCTCGGAAGCGTTACGATCCACTCCGACCCCAGCGTTACCGGAGCCGGCACCTTGAATCCCGGCAAGCTGCTGGCCTACTGGGCATTTCACGCCGCGACCCCTACGACGATCCCGGGCACCGTCCCGGGCGCTGTGAGCACCTCCGCCGCGGCACCCACCGTACTGGCTGCGAGCTCCTCGAGCTACACCCTCAACACAGCAACAGGAGGTCATTCCGCCGTCGAGTGGAGCTTTCTCGAATCGAGTAGCGCCCCCACGAACACGGAGATCGAGGTGACGTTCACCGTGACCGTGGGCTCGCCGGGGACCACCTCGACCGTGACGGCCTACGTCGAGACGCAGGGAACGGTCTCCACGAGCCTTCTGTTCAACTTCTACTTCGATGCCGGTGGGGGCGCACTCGTGTTCGACAGCGCTCTCGAGCTCTCCCAACCGTGCAGTTCCGTCGGGAGCTGTGCGTAGGAAGGACGATGAGGGACACACGACCGACAGCAAGCGCCGGCGGCCGCGGAGTCCGGTGGCCTCGACGGTGGCCGGCCCTCGGGGGAATCGTCCTGCTCCTCGGAGTCCTGCTCGGCTACTCGGCGGCGGGGTCGCTCACCGTCCTGCACGCGAACGAGACGGGAGAAGGTGCCTACGCCGCAGAGACGACCGTCAACGGGTGGACCTGGCTAGGAGTGTCCTACTGGACGGTTCCAAACCCCGCGCCGACCCAACTGAGCCACACCGTAGGTACTCCGACGGTCCTCGGAGGCGCTTCGGCGTCCTACTCGGTAAATGCTGCCACGGCCGGCCACGCAGCGCTCTCCTGGAATTACACGGAGCAGGCCCTCTTGCCCATTTCGACGGAGTTCGAGTTCACGTTCAAGGTGGGCACCTCTGCCCTGCCCTCCGTGTCGATCGTGAAGGCGTACATCGAGACGCAATTCCTTCACCTCTTCGCCCTCAACTTCGACCTCTTCTTTGACCTCGGTACCGGCTCTTCCACCTCGCTCCCCATCGACACCATCCAGCTGACCGTCCAGCAGTGCAGCTCGATAGGGACCTGTCCGTAGGGCACGCCGGGGGAGCGCCGGCACCTCCGAGCACGGCTCTGCCTCCAGCGGACGGCCACCCGTTATAGCGTCGGACCAAGTCCCCCACCCCATGGCGGGAGCGATACCGCAGTTCGACCGCTGGTTCGACGAGGCGCAGATCCGGGGGGTTGCGGACCGGATGGGCGATGCGCCGGCGGTCCGCTCCCGAAGGCTCTCCTCGTTCGAGGCCTACCACGAGCTGCCCATCGAACCGAACCCGCTCTACCGGAAGTACGTCTACTTTGGCGGCGTCGACCTTTCCGGGGTCACGCCCGATCGAGCCGGCCTCCCGGTGGCCCTTCCTCTCGCACCCGAGAACACCCTTCGGGTCGTACACGACGCCTCGGGGACCCGGTTGGAGCTCCCCGATACACTCCGGGCCGCGGGCGTTCGCGCCGAAGCCGCGGCGGACATCTGGAGGAACGAAGCCGCGACCCTCGATTTCCTGGGACCCCCCTCGGCTCAGCCGGACAAGCTGGGTTCCCTTCTCCACGCGCTCGTGAACCGCGGCGTAAGGATCGAGGTACCGGACCGCTGCGCCCTGCCGGTTCGCGTGCAGGACATTACCGTGCTCTCGCAGCCCGGCGAAGCGATCTCGGTGCACAGGACCGTCGCCGCGGGGGAGCGCAGCCGCGTGCTGGCGAGCGAGGAGGTCTACTCTACCGGCGGAGCGGGCTCCGCCAGTCAACGCCTCTACGGCTCCTCGGTCCGGGTGAGCGTGGCACCCGAAGCTTCCGTGCACTTCCTCACTGTGCACGCGCCGGACCTCCACGCCGTCTCCCTCTACGAGCGCCGCGGCACCGTAGGTAAGTCGGCGAAGCTCGCGTGGCTGTGGAGCGGGTTCGGCGGGTTCCGAACCCGAGCGAAGATGATCACCGAGCTTCCGGGGCAGGGGAGCGAGGTGGAGGACCTGCAGACCTTCTACGGCGTAGGGCAGCAAGCCTACGACAGCTCGGTCCAGATCACCCATCAAGGGACCGACACCCGGGGCCAATCGATCACGCGCGGCCTCTTTCAGAACGAGTCCCGCGGGATGAGTCGGGGTCTCGTGCGGATCGAGAAGGAGGCACGCAAGACCTTGAGTTTCCTCTCGGAGCACGCGATGCTCCTCTCCCGTGGGGCGCGCTCGGACACGGTGCCCGTCCTCGAGATCCTGTGCCGCGACGTGAAGGCGACCCACTCCTCCTCCGTCGCCCCGGTGGACCCCGAGAAGGTGTTCTACCTCGAATCGAGGGGCCTCTCGGCGCCGGACGCCGTCCGGATGATCGGGGAGGGGTTCCTCTCCCACGTCCTCGAGCGGGCCCCCGTCACAGGGCTCCGCGAGATCCTCTACCCGGCGCTCGCGGCCCGGTGGGAGGGGCGCGAGATCACGTGGGGCCCCGAGCAGTTCCCCGCGATGCCTCCCCTCTCCGTCGCCGCCGAAGGGGCGGGGGACGAGTGGCGGTTCGACGCGAAGCTCCGGTGACCCTCCGGCCGCCGGGCGGCGCTGCGGGAGAACCGTTTCGGGGGCCGGGGAAACCGAGATGACCCATGCGCGGGCTCCCTTCGCGTAGTGAAGGCGACGTTCGACCCGCCAATCGAGGCGACACCGCTCCATTTCGCCCCAGGGGAACCCCTCGAGCGAACTCCCCGACTCGTCGGTCGAGCTCCGGAGCTCCGCCGAATGCTCGGGCTCTTGCGCCGGGCGCGCGGGGGTCGTTCGAGCGCGCTCCTGCTGTCCGGGGCGAGCGGCAGCGGGAAGAGCCGCCTCCTCGCGGAGCTTCAGGAGATCGCTCCACGGGAGGGGTTCGAGGTGCGATTCCACGGCGGGAGCCGCGAACTTGAGATCCCGGGACTCTGGTTCGGGACGGCGGGCGTGCCGCCGATGCGAGAGACGTCGCCCCCTCCCGTAGGCTTCGCCTCGGGTCTCTTCGCGCACCTCGGCTCGTCCGAGGCCAGAGGTTCGCTTGCGCGGGTGCGGCTACCGCGCGAGGTCGCCTCTGGCACCTCGCGTACCGGCCAGGCGCGTGCGGCGGCCCGACTCTGCGCCGAGATCCTCGAGGCCTCCGAAGAGCGACCCCAGCTGCTCCTGCTCGACGACTTTCAATGGGCCGATGTAGGCTCGATCCAGACGCTCGACCTCCTTCTCAGGAACGCTCGCCGAAACCGGCTCGCCGTCGTAGTGGCTGCGGAGCCCGAGCAGGTGAGCGCGGGAACACGACCCCCTCCCGCCTCGACCTGGATCGCCGAGGCCGTGGACGGAGCGCTGCTGGACCGGCTCGTTCTCGGGCCGTTGCCCTCACGAGCCACCGCGGCCCTCGCCGGCGGGGCGCTCGGCGAGACGGTCCTCCCCGGGCGGGTCCTTCGTGAGCTCGAGCTGCTTCTCCACCGGGTGGGCGGGAGCCCCGGACATTTCCTCGAAGCGGTGCGTCGTCTCAAGGAGGATCGGGTCCTCCGCGTCGTGCGGGGTAAGATCACCCTGACGGGGCCGGCGCCGGACGACGTAGACCAGGGGATTGTCTCGCACTACCTATCGCCGCAGCTCCGTTCGTCCCTCCACGAGCGACTTGCGCGCATCGACCTTGGGGAGCTTCGCTTTCTCGCGGCGGCCTCCCTCATCGGGCCCGAGTTCGAGCTCGCTCCGCTGGCCGCGGCCCTAGCCATCTCACCTGCGGCGGCCCTCGAGGAGGCCCATCGGATCGAAACGCGTTGGGGGCTCGTGCGACCGGGAAGCCGTCCGAGCCTCTGGAGCCTGTTCCCACCGGCGCTCGAGACCCTGCTACCTTCGTTCCTTCCCGCCCCCGAGCGCCAACGGATGGCCGGAGAACTCGCCCGATGGTGGGAGGCACGAGCCCCCCGAGAGAGCCGGCGGATCGCGGCCCTCTTCCGTCTCGCGGGGGAGAGCCCTCGAGGTGTTGCGTGGTCTCGCCGTGCACTTCGCGATGCGTTCGATCGTAGGGAGTTCGACCAGGTCCCCGAGCTGGCAAGGGAGCTCGTGGACTCCCTCGACCCGCCCGGCGTGCTTTCGCCCGAGGTGGTCGAAGAGCTCCTGCGGATCTACGTGGGGCTTCGTTCCGAGATGGCGGACCACGCGAGCCTCGAGCTGGTTCGGTGGCTCCGAACCCAGGCGCACACCCCCCAGCTCGAGCTGGACCTGGAGAGCTACGTCGCCGACGCGGAGCTCCTCGTCGATATCTCGCTCGCCACGACCCGCCTCGACGCGCTCGAGACCGAGGTCGCGCGGACCCACCGACCGCTCTCGGCTCCGGCGCGGGCGGTGGCGGACGTGCTGCACGCCTACCTCCTGTGTGTGCGAGGGCAGCCGGCGGAAGCGGCTCGGTTGGCGGGACGTGGTGCCCGCGTGCTCGCCCGCACAGGGGACGGGTTCCACGCCTGCTTCGGCTTCCAGCTAGAGGGCTGGTCGCTCGGATGCCTGCGGCGGCTCGAGCCCATGCTCCGGGCGATCCAGCGAGGACGCAAGCTAGCCTCGAAACATGGCCTCCTTGGGAAGTCCATCGGACTCGCGCTGCTCGAAACCGAAACCCTCGCCCTTGCCGAGAAGGGCGACTTCCACGGGGCCGTGAAGCTTCTCCGTGCGGCGCTTCGCCAAACAGAGCCTGGCACGGGGCTGCGCGGCCAAGGTCAGTCGCGTTCGACGCTTGCCCTTCTCCTCCTCGAGCTCCAGGAGCCTCGTGCGGCATACGAGGAGGCCGCCGCGGCCCTTGACCTGGGACGCAAGGAGCGGTTCGCTCCGCTCATCGCGCAGGCCCAGTTCGCCCGCGCGCTCGTCTACTGCCGAGAGCGCCGTTGGGAGGAGGGTGGCAGGGTCATGGCCGAGGCCCGCGAGCTGTACGCTCAACCGGGGAACTCCTGGCTGCTACCCGTCACCGAGCTGCTACTCTGCCGCACGTCGGCGGAGCTGGGCGAGCCCGCAGCGGCCCTCGAGCGCCTGAGGAGCTGGGCCTCCCCGCCCCTCGGCGAGCCAGCGGGCGCGGCGAGCCGGATCTGGGAGGCCACGTACCGGGTCACGCTCGCCCGAACGCTGGAGCTCACCGGGGATACTCGAACTGCGGAGCGGGAGTTCCGGGGCGCTTTCCGGTTTGCAAGGAGGGCGCACCAGCTGAGCCTCGCCCTCGAATCCCTCGAGGCGCTCGTCCGACTGACGGCCCCCACCCGACCCGCTCGTGCCGCAGCTTACGCCGAGCGACTACGACGGATGTGCGAGCGCAACAGAATCCGTTGGAGCCCCTTCGTTGGCCCCCCCGAACCTGGAGGAGCCCTGGAGCCTGAACCGCACGCGGCGGGAGGGGTCGGTGCGCGGCTGCTGCGACAGCTGCTGAGCTCGGGACGGACCTCCGAGGGTGCTGGTGCAGCGGCAGGCCGGACGGCCTGGAGCGAGAGAGCGCTCGCGGCGGCCCTCGGCCTGCCCCGGGAACGGTTCTCGCAAACGCTTCGCCGGCTCGAGGCGCGGGGCCTGGTTCGCAGGGAGCGTCGGCGCCTGCCGGGCGCTCGCCGCGCGGTCTACGTCTTCGAGCTTACGGCGGAAGGCCGAGCCACCGCCCGCGATTTGTGAGGTGGGAAACGGGGGAGGGCCCGTAGGGGAATCGGTTCACTCGAGGGAACGCCACAGGTAGTAGGTGGCGTGGGAGCGCCACGGGCTCCACGATCGACCGATCCGCTGGACGGTGCGGGGCGCGGGAAGAGAACGTTGGCCGTACGCCTGCTGCACCGCCTTGCGCAGCCCGAGGTCCCCGGTCGGCAGGACGTCGGGCCGGTCGAGGTGGAAGAGGAGGTACATCTGGGCGGTCCACTCGCCGATCCCGAGCACCTCCGTCAGGTGCTCGACCACCTGCTCGTCGGGAAGGAGGCGAAGGCGAGGGAACTGGAGCGTCCCGGAGACGACCCGGCTCGAGAGATCCTTCAGGTAGCGGATCTTCTGGGGCGAGAGCCCCGCGCGCCGAAGCGTCGTGGGGCTCGTGTCGTAGAACCAGCGCGCGGTAGGCGTGCCGCCCCCGTACTCGGCACGCACGCGACGTAGGATGGCGGTGCCCGCGGCACCGCTGATCTGCTGGAAGACGATCGAGCGGAGCAGCGCCGGAAACCCGCCCGGGGATTGGGGCGGTCGCTGGGGTCCGACGCGCGAGATGATCTTGGCGAGCACCGGGTCGGCGCTCGAGAGCTGCTTCGCTACCGCACGATGATCTACCGCGGTCTTGGCCTTGCGCACGGGACTACCGGACACAGGAGCCTGGCGCGCCGGGCAGGCGATGGGGCCCAGGTCGCGACGGGCGCCTAGCCGACCGCGCCCGTCATCTCGAGCTGGATGAGGCGGTTCAGCTCGAGGGCGTAGTCCATCGGCAGCTCCTTCGCGAACTCGGCGAGGAACCCCATCAGGATCAGGTGGATCGCGTCCGACTCGTTGAGCCCGCGGCTCATCAGGTAGAAGATCTGCTCCTCCCCGATCTTGCCGACGACCGCCTCGTGGGTGATCGTGGCGTCCTCCTCGTGGATCTCGTTGTAGGGGTAGGTGTCGGACCGTCCCTCCTCGTCCGGCAGGAGCGCGTCGCACCGCACGGCCGCCTTGACACCGGTGGCGCCCTTGGCGACGTGGAGGAGGCCGCGGTAGCTCGTCCGGCCGCCGCGGATGGCGATCGACTTGGAGACGATCTTCGAGGAGGTGTCGGGGGCCGAGTGGATGGCCTTCGCACCGCTGTCGATCGTCTGGCCGCCCGAAGCGAAGGCGACCGAGAGGATGTCCGCCCGTGCCCCGCGGCCGCGCAGGTAGACGGAGGGGTACTTCATCGTGATCTTGCTGCCCATGTTGCCGTCGACCCACTCGACGAGGGAGCCCTCCTGGGCGAAGGCGCGCTTCGTGACCAGGTTGTAGACGTTCTTCGACCAGTTCTGGATCGTCGTGTAGCGGATCTTGGCGTACGGCTCGGCCATCACCTCGACGACCGCGGCGTGGAGCGAGTCGGTGGAGTAGACGGGCGCGGTGCAGCCCTCGATATAGTGGACCTTCGCCCCCTTGTCCGCGATGATGAGGGTACGCTCGAACTGCCCGACCGACTTCGCGTTGATCCGGAAGTAGGCCTGGAGCGGGATACCGGCATCCACCCCGGGCGGAATGTACACGAAGCTCCCCCCCGACCAGACGGCCGAGTTGAGGGCGGAGAACTTGTTGTCGTTGTAGGGGACGATCTTTCCGAAGTACTTCCGGACGATGTCGGGGTACTCCTTGACAGCGGTGTCCGTGTCGGTGAAGACGACCCCTTTCGCCGAGAGGTCCTCGCGGATGCGGTGGTAGACGGTGCCGCTGTCGTACTGGGCGCCCACCCCGCCAAAGTACTCACGCTCGGCCTTGGGGATCCCGAGCTTGTCGAAGGTGTTCCGGATGTCGGCAGGGAGGTCCTCCCAGCGCTTCTTCGTGTCCCCCTCGGCCATGGGGTTCGCATAGTAGGTGTACGCATCGAAGTCGATCTCGTCGAGGCTCGGGCCCCAGTCCGGCATCGGTCGCTCGAGGAAATGCTCGTAGGCACGGAGGCGGTAATCGAGCATCCAGTCGGGCTCGTCCTTGAGCGCCGAAATCTGTTCGATGATCTCCCGGGAGAGACCGCGGACCGTACGGACCTTGTACGTCTCGGGGTCCTTGAAGTCGTAACGAGTGTAATCCAGCGGCTGGAACTCCGCCGTCTGCGCCATCCTATCCGCTTCCCTCGAAGGATTCCATCACCTCTAGGTATTTAAATCCACAGTGACGG
>JAKIWX010000051.1 GCA_022749845.1 Thermoplasmata archaeon | reverse complement strand
CTCTACCGTAAGCTCGGCTACGAACCGATCCGGGAGAGCCGCGTGTGGGTGGGCGCCGAGAGCGCGGACCCGACCCCTCTCGAATCGGAGCGGATACGTGAGCTCGAGCGCTCCGACCTGCCTCGACTCATCGCCCTTGCGAAGGCGGAGGTCCCGGCTCCGGTCCAGGAGGCGACGCCCGTCGACCGGCTCACCTTCGCGCGCGGCACGGGTTGGGCCGCCTTCGAGGGTCCCGGCTCGCACGGTTGGGTGATCCTGCACGACGGCGCACTGTCCGGCTTTTTGCGTACGACGTACGGCAGGCTCTCCCCGGTGGGCCACTTGAGCGCGCCCCTCTTCGGACCGGCGCTCGCGGAGGAGGAGCGCGCGGCGGCCGTCCGGTACGCCTGCAGCTGGCTCGGACGCCAGGGAGCCCACGGGGTCGTCTGCGAGCTCCCGGAGGACCTGCCGGTCGCGAGGAGCGCGCTGGAGGCGGCCGGGTTCACTCCGGCGTACGGCCAGGAGCAACTGCGCTGCACCCTCGCGGCGCGCGGCTAGGAGAAGGCGCTGAGGGGGAGATTTGAACTCCCGTGGCGTCGCCGCCACCAGCTTTCAAGGCTGGCGCCTTACCGGGCTAGGCTACCTCAGCAGGACGCTCCATCGTCCGCGAGCCGCAGCGGGCGATGATCGGGCTCGCACGGCGGCCGAAGACCCGGCGGCGGGGATCGTGCCCGAGTGCAGGTGCCGGGAGTTCCGCGGTGCGGAAGGTCCCGCACTGGTTCGAACCCGGGTGATCAGCTTGGAGGGCTGATATCCTACCACTAGATTACACCTGCAACCCGCCGGGCCACGACTAGCGACGGGCGTCGGATTCATAGAACTTTGCGCGGAGAAACTGCGCGGCGCCGGCACGGCACCGCCCCGAGCGGCGAACTCAGCGGGAGCCCTTCGCACCGGGCTTGCCCTCACCGGAGGGCGTCCGGGCCGGGACGAGGTCCACGAACGCGACCCGTTCGAGGACGAGCCCCTCCCACCGTTCCCGGTCGACCTGGGAAGACTCGGTCCTGGGAACGCCTAGCCGCTCGAGCGTTGCCTCGGTGACGGGGCGGGGGTACGCGCCCGGGTCTGCCTCGAGTCCGAACCGCTCGAGTAGCGGGGGGAGCTCTCGGGGGCGTTCCGCGACGAGCACGAACTGGACGGTCGTCGCTCCCACGCCGATCCGGGCGAGGGCTCGAGGGAACTGCTCCTCGCCGCTCACGTAGAGCGCGAGCTCCGCTCCACGGTCCCGTAGGCGGCTCTCGCCCCGGGACCGGGAGCGACCGAGGTGCGCCCAGGCGGAGAGCAGGTGCCGCTCTCCCCCGATCCCCTCCGCGTCGAAGAGCGCGACGAGCGCGGGGGAAGCGGCCGACTCGGCGCGCAGCCGGGTGACGAGCTCCTCGGCGCTGGGCGTGCCCGCCACCTTCCGACGGGCCCCGGTGACAAGCAGGCTGCGGGTCCCTTCGGGAGGTACGGGGCTCATTCCGTTCACACCACGATGTACGGGAGGAACTCCTCGAGTGTCCGAGGCTTTAGCGTGTCGTTCTCGCGCTTCTCCCTACCGATCGTCGAGGTGGGGGTACGGCCGTAGTTGTGGCCGGGGAGGACAACGAGCGCGTCGTCGAGGCGGACGACCGTGGTGAGCAGGCTGGTGAACATCGCGCGCGGGTCGCTCCCCGGCAGGTCCACGCGGCCGCAACCGTCGACGAAGAGCGTGTCGCCGGTCGCGACGTGCCCCTCGAAGATGTAGAGGACGCTGTCCGCGGTGTGGCCCGGGGTGTGCCGCACTTCGATCGAAAGTGGCCCCCAGTCCAACCGGTCGCCGTCCCCGACGGAGAGGTCTTGGCCGAGCAGCGCGGAGCGGTGCGCGACGACCTTCGCGCCGGTGAGTTTGCGCACCTCCGCATTCCCTGCCCAGTGGTCGGAGTGGCTGTGGGTGTTGAGGATGTGGTGGACCTTGAGGTGCTGCGCGTCGATGGAATGCAGCACGGGGGCGATGCCGTACGACGGGTCGATGACCACCCCTTCGCCTCCCTTGCGGTCGGCGACGATGTAGGTGAAGTTCCGGCCCGGACCCACCTCGTGCTGCTCGAGCCACACGGGCTTCGCCAGCGCGGGGACGGTATTTGACGCTCGGCCCGGGTCGCTAGGCGTTCGGCTCGCTCTCGCGGGGCTCGGGCTCGCCCCGCGCGCCGGTGACGGCGTCTAGGATGACCCGGCCCTCGGCGCCTTCGATGTACCAGAACGGGACGTGGAGGAGGGCGAACGGCCCGATGCGGAGGTCGCCTGGCCCCGGAGGGACCCTGCGGCGTTCGACCACGAGTGCGCCCTCGTGCTGCTCGGTGTGGTCGAGTCCGACCGTGTGCCGCCGGCGGAGGAACTCCTCGGCGCGCGCCCGCGCGACCGCTTCCGTGATCGCCGAGTCGAGGCGCTGGAACGGAGGCGGGATCTCGGCCACGAGCTCCCGCTGCCCCGGATTCCAGACGGTGGGCCGGCCCGAGAGCGCGTTCACCGCGACGAGCTCCTCGCGCACCTCCCCCGGCCCGCGCCGCGTGGCGGGAGCGCGTACCCGGTAGGCGGCGACGTAGAACGGGATGAGGCGGAGGGTGAGATGGGTTCCGGCCGTCCCGGCGATCTGCTCTGCCTCTTCGCGACCGAGCCGGGGTCGGACGACCGAATCGCCCGTGGGCAAGACGGCGACCGGCGGCTCGAGCGGTTCGGAGGAAGGAGTGGGCTCGGCCAGCGCGGGCCCGGGCGGGAGGAACAGGAGCTCTCCCAGCGCGGAGCCCAACGTATCCGGTACGAGGAGTTCCACGCCGAGCTCGGAGGCGAGCGCGCGAGCTTCCTCTCCGAGCTCCGCCGAAAGGAGGAGGGTCCGGTGCGCCGCGTCGGCGGGGAGCTCGGCCGCCGCCTCGGCTAGCGGGACGCCGGGCGCCACGATGAGGATGCCCCGGCGGTCCTCGAATCTCCACGCGAGCAAGCCGTGGTCGTTGTCGCTGAGTCGGTAGCCCGCGGCCGCAAGCAGCCGTCGGAGCTGCGGCGTTTCTGGGCTGCCGGGGGCCATCTACTTCTTGGAGCGAGCCCGGGGTTAACTAGCTATGCGCGGGCTGGACGGGCCGGGCGGCGCGTGAACCGGGACGCGCGCGGCTCCGCTCGTCGCGTCCGGCTTCTCCCTCGGACGACCGCTTATATGCCGACCACCGCTCGTCCTCTCCTCGCATGGTGGAGGCGGCCACACTTCGCGTCGCCGAAGCGTTCCAGCAGGACATCGGCCTCGGCACGGCCCGCCTCGATGTGGGAACCCGGCAACGCCTCAAGGTCGGAGTCGGCGACATCGTCGAGATCCGCGGGCGCAAGATGACCGCGGCCCTCGTCAATCGCGCCCAGCAGGACGACGAGGGCAAGGGCGTCGTCCGCGTAGAGGCGGTCGTCCGACGGAACGCGGGCGTGAGCATCGGCGACCGCGTCCTGGTCCAGCGGGTCGACTGTCCGATCGCGGAGTCGATCACCATCGCCCCGATCTACTCCGGGTCCGCGAAGATGGACCTCGGTCCCGGCCTCGAGCAGTTCGTGTCGAAGGCGCTCTCGCGCCGGCCGTTCGTCCGCGGGGACGTCTTCGTGATCCCCGGCGTGTTCCTGATGGGCGGGTCGCTCCCGTTCATGGTGGTGGCGACGCACCCCAAGGGGATCGTCCAGGTCGGCCCCACTACGATCCTCAACATCAAGGACGAGACGGTCACCGAGACGGACCTCGCCGCTCCGCGCGTCTCGTACGAGGACATCGGCGGGCTCACCGAGAAACTGGGCCGGGTCCGAGAGATGATCGAGCTTCCGCTCAAGCATCCCGAGTTGTTCGACCGGCTCGCCATCACTCCCCCGAAGGGGGTGCTCCTCTACGGACCGCCAGGGACGGGAAAGACGCTCATCGCGAAGGCGGTCGCGAACGAGGCGGGCGCGCACTTCATCGGCATCCAGGGCCCCGAGATCATCTCCAAGTACTACGGAGAGAGCGAAAAGGAGCTGCGCGAGAAGTTCGAGGAGGCGGAGAAGAACGCCCCTTCGGTCATCTTCATCGACGAGCTCGACTCGATCGCGCCCCGCCGGGACGAGGTGGTGGGGGAGGTGGAGCGGCGGGTCGTCGCCCAGCTCCTCACGCTGATGGACGGCCTTTCGGGCCGGGGGAACGTCATCGTCATCGCCGCCACGAACCGGGAGGAGGCGATCGACCCCGCCCTCCGTCGACCGGGCCGGTTCGACCGGGAGATCGAGATCGGCGTCCCGACGATGCAAGGCCGCCTCGAGATCCTCCAGATCCACACCCGCGGGATGCCGATCGAGGGCACCGAGAAGGACCGCGAGCGGCTGCTGAAGAGCCTCGCTTCGCTGAGCCACGGCTTCGTGGGGGCGGACCTCTCCGCGCTCGCGCGGGAAGCCGCAATGCGGGCGCTGCGCCGCTACCTTCCGGAGATCGACTTCGACAAGCCGATCCCGATCACTTTGCTCGAGAGGATGAAGGTCACCGAGCAGGACTTCAACGAGGCGTTGAAGCAGATCGAGCCGTCCTCGCTACGCGACGTCGCGCTCGAAGTGCCCTCCGTGCACTGGGAGGAAGTGGGGGGGCTCGACAAGGTCAAGCAGGAGCTCATCGACTCGGTGGAGCTGCCGTTCAAGAATCCGGACGCCTATCGCCAGTTCGGCATCGAGCCGCCGCGCGGCATTCTCCTCTACGGGCCGCCCGGGGTCGGGAAGACGCTCCTAGCGAAAGCGGCGGCGACGGAGAGCGAGGCGAATTTCATCTCGGTGAAGGGCCCCGAGATCATGAGCAAGTGGGTCGGCGAGAGCGAGAAGGCCATCCGTGTGATCTTCAAGAAGGCCCGCCAGGCCTCGCCCGCGATTGTGTTCATCGACGAGATCGACTCGATCGCCCCCAAGCGGGGCCTCCAGAACTCGAGCGGTGTCACCGAGCGGATCGTCAACCAGCTCCTCACCTCCATCGACGGGCTAGAGTCGCTCGAGCGGGTGCTCGTCATCGCCGCCACGAACCGTCCGGACATCCTGGACGAGGCGCTCCTGCGCACCGGCCGGTTCGACCGGCTTCTCTACGTCGGGCCCCCGAGCGAGGCCGGCCGGCTCGAGATCCTGAAGGTGCACACCCGCAACATGCCGCTCGCGGAGGAGGTCTCGATCGCCGAGCTCGCCAAGCGCACCGAGGGGTACGTAGGGAGCGACGTGGCGGCCCTCTGCCGGGAGGCCGGGCTCGCCGCGATCCGGACCCAGCCGGCCGTGAAGAAGGTCTCGCGCGCTCACTTCGAGGAGGCCCTGCGGACCGGCCATCCGTCGACCGACCCGGAGTCGCTCAAGTTCTACGAGGAGTTCTCGCGCCAGATCCTCCGGGAGCGCACCAGCCGTCGCCGCGAGGAGCCCGCGCAGGGAATCTACCGCTAGCGCGGCGCGCTCCTGCCCCCGGCCCGGCTAACCATTAAGTAGGGAGGCCGAGTTCGCGGCCGAGCCTCCTCGAGGGGGCGGAAGCACTAGGAGTCGTGAAAAGCGATGGGTAGCCGCACAGTGGGGATTGCCTTCTGGACGATGGTGCTGTTGCTCGTGGTGAGTTCGTTCGCCACGATCGCACCCGCCCGGGCGACGACGCCGAACTACACGCTGACGGGGTACGTCTACCAGCCCTCCAACGGGCCGGTCCTCGCCGGTGTGGGCGTCAACCTCATTGACCAGGCGACCCACCAGGTGTTCAGCGCGAACACGGGCGCCGGAGGGAAGTTCACCTTCACCTCCGCCTCGACGTCGGACCAGCTCGCCCCCGGTTGGTGGGGGATCACGGTCCCCGCGCAGTCGCATCTGCTGCTTCCGGGCCAGGGCCCGTTCCAGTGGGCCGCGCTACCGTCGAACTCCACGCCGCTCTACCGGTACTGGTCCGCCGCGAACCTCACCGGCACGGGCTACACGCCCCGCATCTCGGGCGTGAGCCTCTTCAAGGAAACCTCAAACCTCACGGGCACCGTCAAGGACGCGAACGGAAACGTCGGGGGAGCTACGCTGAGCCTCCTTCCAAGCACCGGGGGAAGCTTCGCGTTGAACAACACCACCTCGAACTTCACCACGGGGGCCTTCTCCTTCAAGGTCCCGCGGGGCGGCTGGATCCTCGAGAGCTCGGAGCCGGGCGCGCCGACGCTGTATAACTTCACGTCGGTCAACGTCGCCGGTAGCACGGTGAGCGTCTCGCCGTTCATCAACAACGACCTCGTCCAGGGTTCGATCTTCAATGTCGCGAACGGCGCGCCCGTCCCCAACGGCGGCAACGTCACGCTGCTCGACCTGAGCTCGGGGACCTCCTTCTCGCAGCCCACCGTGCCCGGCTGGTACTCGGCCGGCACCTACAACGGGGCCGCGTTCGGGGTCACCAATCCGGACCAGTTCGACGTGATCGTCTCCGCCTCGGGCTACCAGACCGCGTACTATCCGCTCGCCGTGAGCGCGGGGAGCACGACCGTCACCCGGGCGCTCTCGGTGCCCGCGGTCACCCCGCCGGCCGTGTTCAACACGACGCTCCTGTTCACGAACAAGTTCGGCAAGGTCAACGTGAGCACCGTCGAGCAGTGGGGCAACGATTCGGTCCTGCCGGACCTCGGCAACGCCTCGGTCGGCCAGCTCTGGACGCAGCTCGGGCTCGACTTCCCGAGCCTCACCGGACCGTTCGGCGCCTTCAACGCCACGAACCCCGTGCTCGTCACGCGCCTGCTCAACCTCCTGCAGGCCATGGGTCCGTTCTTCCCCTCGGGGCAGGCGATGCTGCTCGTCGACGGGACGACCTTCGGGGAACCGAACAACGCGACCTTCACGAACTCGGCGATCCCCTCCTTGGCCCTCGGCCTGGCGAGCTCCACGGGACTCTGGACCAACTGGACCCAGGCGCTGAACGGAACCTCGGCGATCCCCGGTAGCGGCAACTCGAGCAGCTACACGATCGCCTTCAACTTCCGCCACCCGGTCGGGGCCCAGTCGGTGCAGTACAACGTTGTGCTCCCGGCGGGCTACACCCTCGCAGCGAACACCGCGAAGCCGAGCTACTCGAACCTCGTCCCGACGGGACCGGGGAAGACCTGGACGAGTTTCGCGCTCGATGCGCTCGCGACCCCGCCGAGCGCCCCCGGCTGGGGCAGCGCGAACTTCACGGTCGTGAAGTACTCCGCGATCTCGGCGATCGTGAACGTCTCGGTCGCGAACTTCACGTTCTCGTCGCTGAACGTCTTGAACTCCACGCGCGCCAATTACACGGCGGTCGTGGGCGTGGGCCAGAACTCCACCTTCTCGGCCGCGAACTCGACGTTCCCGGACGGGACGAACGGGACGCAGTACGCGTGGAACTTCGGGGACCTTGCGACGAAGACCACGAGCAAGGCGACGACCTACCACACGTACGCGGCCCCTGGGAGCTACAAGGGGTCGGTCACGGTGACGAGCTCGGGCGGCAAGAGCTCCGGCACGAACTTCACCGTGCTCGCCGGTAACGCCGTGCCGGTGCCGGTCATCACCTCGAACGCCAGCGCAGGGGAGCGGCAGGTAGCGAACGGCGTGCCGTACCTGATCGTGAACTCTTCCCAGCTGTTGTACTTCAACATCACGGGGAGCACGGCCCCGCTCGGGTTCGCCTCGAGCCACCCCGGGGTGCTGTCGATCGCGCTGTGGAACATCACGGGCAAGGGCTTCCACCTCCCGCTCGGGAACTTCTCCGCGAACGCGAACCCGAAGAGCGTGAACTCGAACTATACGGTCGCCTTCATCGGCGACGGTGCCTACCTCGCGAACGGGCTCGTCGGCACGACGCAGGTCCCGCTGAACGGCTGGCAGTACAACATCTCGCTCACCCTGTGGGACGGGGAAGGCCACCACGCGAAGACCTCGCTGGCGGTCCTCATCCGCGACCACGAGAAGCCGACGGCCGTCGTCACGATCCAGAACGAGGCCAACAAGAACGTGACGAGCATCGTCGAGGGCGCGAACGGCACGGTGGAGCTGAGCTTCCTGTCGAAGTACTCGGTCGACCCGCACAACGGCTCGATCGTCTCCTTCCTCTGGAAGATCAACAACACCGGCAACAGCACGTTCAAGGAGACCCACTCGGTCAACGCGACGGGCCCCTCCTACGCGAACCCAGGTGCCTGGCTCGCGACCCCGTGGCTCGGACCGATGACGAAGGCGTACACGGTGAACCTCACCGTGACCGACCGCGCCGGGAACATCGCCTGGAGCACGGCGCAGCTCACGATCGCCGTGAACGCGTCGACCCGACCGGTGCTGTCGGTAGGGAACCTCACCGCCCCCGGTTCGATGAACGATGGGACGAGCTACACCATCTGGGGCAACGTCTCCAACACCGTCGGGAAGAACTCGACGGCCCAGAACGTCTCGGTGGAGTTCTACCTGAGCTCCTCGGCGGGCAGCGGCTCGCGGACCGACCTCGTCTCGCCCTCCTCGGTGCAGTGGTACAACTACTCGAAGGGGACGGTGAGCTCGACGCCGTTCGCGACGGGGCTCCTTGCGAAGCTCGCCTACAACGCGACCGTCCGGGCGCTGATCCACTGGAACCCAAGCCGCGTCGGCTCGTTCACGCTCTACCTGAACGCGACCTGCGCGAACGAGTTCGCGGGGAACTACGGACCGAACGTCGCGAGCACCCCCGTGACGCTCAACGCGAACCCGACGTCGGCGCTCATCACCGACGCCGCGATCGTGGTGGCCGTCATCGTGGTCATCGTCCTCATCGTCTTTGTCTACCGGCGCCGCAGCCGCGGCCCGGGCGACAAGAAGTCGGGCGGCGGCGGGCGTCTCGGCCTCGAGCGGGGCACTCCGAAGAAGGAGAAGGAGTCCGACGACAAGGACGAGGACGACGAGTCGTAACCCCTTTCTGACGGGCTCGGGACCCTTCGGTCCCGGGCCCCCTCCCTCTTTTTCCTGGGATCTTCAGCGCTCAGATCGTTTCTGTTCCCTACGAACCTTGGCGGTTCGACGAGCTCCTTCTGCGGCGAGCGGTTCACTCGCTGGCTAGCGTCAGAGCGCGTGACTCGACGCGAGTGATCCTCGGCTAGCGCGCACGACGGGCCACGCTGGTCCGATTACCCGTAGGGTCCGACCTCGTCGAGGAGGTCGACGTGCGCGAGGATCATCCGCCGGCAGCAGTAACGCTCGAGGCCGAGCGCGGTAAGGACTTCTCCGATGGGCTCTCCGCGGGCGGTGCGCTCTTGGAACGCGTCCCAGTGCTGGCCGACGACCGCCCCGCAGGTGAAGCAGCGGACCGGCACCATCATCGTCATGGCTGCTCGATTCCCCCTACCGGTACGACTTCTGGCGGCGCGCTCGGGCGCCACGGCCGCCCGGACGCTTCGGGAGCTTGCGTCGCGGATCGTTCACGAGAAGGCTCCGGTCGTACCGCTTGAACATGCTCTCGAGCTCGGCGTCCTTGAGCCAGCCCACGAGCGCGCGGGCGACCGCCGTGCGGGCGGCCGACGCCTGGCCCATGATGCCGCCGCCGTTCACGCGGACTTCGAGGTTCAGGTTCCGACTCCGGTCGCCGACGGCGAGGAGCGGCTCCTGGATCTTCTGCCGCGCGAGGAGCGGCTCGAAGAGTTCGAGCGGGGTGCGGTTCACGCGCACCTGGCCGGTACCCTTCCGGATCGTGCAGCGGGCGATGGCCGACTTGCGCTTCCCGCTCGTCTGGACGATGGGGGGCGCCTTCACAACCGGGCTCCGAGGAGACGCGAGATCTCTTCGAGGGTAATGGGCCGTCGGAGGGCGGGCCGGATCTTCGCCCCGTCGAGCGTCTGCTTCGAGCCGCTCGCATACTCGGAGGGGACACCGATGTACACCTCAAGCCGGTCGAGGGCGTCGCGGCCGCGCGTCTTGAGGTGGGGGAGCATCCCGCGGACCGTCCGGCGGAAGATGCGGTCCGGGTAACGCGGAAAGTGAGGTCCCGAGCGGACGGATCCGCGGGCGCGGTTCGCGCGATAGGTCTCGAGCACGCTCGCACGCCCGCCGGTCACGACGCTCTTCTCCGCGTTCACGACGACGATGGACTCCCCGGAGAGGAGGCGCTTCGCGATGAGGCTCGCGGCGCGACCCAGCACGAGGTCGGAGGCGTCTACGATGCTCGGGTGTGGCCCAGTGTCCGGCTTCAGCGTAGGCTGGGTCTCGGGCTTCGGGGTGGGCTTGGTCTCGGGCTTCGAGGTGGGCTTCGGAGCCGTGCCCATGATCGCGGCGGCCTTCGCCACGGCGTCGGTCTTAGCCAAGGAGCCGAACCCCCTTACCGTCGGGATGGGCGTGCATGAGCTCGTGGATGGTCATCGTTTCGCCGCCCGCCGCCTTCACCTTGGTGCGCGCGCTCTCGGAGAAACGGTACGCCGCGACGACGACCGGTTTCGTGATGGAGCCTTCCGCGAGGACCTTGCCGGCGACGACGACCATCTCCTTCTCGTGCGCGAGCCGCTCGAGGTGGCCCACGTTCACGGGGAGCACGGCGTGGCGGGGCCGGTCGAGCCGTTCCGCGACCGCCCGCCAGAGCGGCGCGTTGTGGGACCGGGCAGCCTTCCGGAGCTCAATGAGCGTCCGGCGAAGCTCCGGGTCACCCTTGCGAATAGTCTGAAGCATAGGCGGAGCGGCCCTCGACCCGGGTCGCCGATATAAGCGTTGCCGCGATGATTTTCGGCGAGCAGCGAGCGGCCGCTCTTCACCGGAAAACTGGGCCGGAATCCCGCTTCCTGAGCCGGAGAACGGTTAAATACCGAACTCCGCCATCGTCCGCTGAGGCCTCTCATGCGCAAGTTCCTCACCGAACTCCGGGGAAAGACGGTGATGACCAACGACGGACAGATTCTCGGCTTGATCGAGAACTTCGTGGTCGACACCAGCAGCGGCAACATCGCCCACGTCCTCGTGACCCCGAGCGAGGATGTCGAATCGCGCCTGTTCCAGACCGACGGCTCGAACCGCCTCGTGCTCCCGTTCAAGAGCATGCGCGCGGTGAAGGACGTCGTCGTCATGGACATCGGAAAGTAGGCGCGCTCCCGTCCACCCTCGGTGGACCAGATGTAGCCCCGCTCCCTACTAGGGGGGACCCGAGCCATGCAATCCGTTTCGACCGTTCCTTCCGCATCCGCCTCCCCCGCCACGCTCGTCTCCGTTGTCGTCACGGTGAAGAACGAGGCGCGGAACATCGAGGGGCTGCTCGAGAGCCTGCTCCCCCAGGAGCCCCCGTTCGAGGTCGTGATCGTGGACGCCCTCTCCCACGACGGGACTCCCGAGCAGGTCCGGGAGTTCGCCCGCCGGCACCAGGGCCTCCTACGGCTCGTTGAACGGTACGGCTCGCGAGGCATCGGCCGGAACGTAGGGGTCTCGGAGGCGCGGGGCGAATTTATCGCGTTCATCGACGGCGATTGCGCGGCGGACCCGCGGTGGCTGCACGAGCTGCGGGAGGGGTTCTCGCGTTCCGACGTTGTCGCGGGCCGGACCGTCCTCGTCGGCGGGAACGAGTACGGTAACCTCGAGCGCGTCGAACTGTATCTGGAAGGGAGCGACGTCACCTACCCGTCGTGCAACCTCGGGTACCGGCGGAGCCTCTTCGAGCGGCTCGGGGGATTCGACCCGCGGTTCATCACCGCCGAGGACATCGACCTCAACCTTCGGGCGGTCCGGAGCGGCGCGCGGATCGAGTATGCCTCCGCGGCCCTCGTCGCGCACCGCGTTCGACCCAACCTCCCCCGGTTCCTCGTCCAGGCGTTCTGGAACGGGTACGGGAGGAAGCAGCTCACGGAGAAGCACGGGATGCTCTGGGGGAACTACCGGGTCCGCAGGCTCCTCTCGGGCCAACGCTCTATCATCGCCTGGGCCCGGCTTACCGCCGCCGTGGCGGGCTACGTGACTCGAATCCTCACAGGGACTGGACGACGACGCCTGTCGCTCGCGCCTCCCTCGAGGGGCGGTCCCAACACCGCGGAAGGCCGCTCGAACGAGTCCCCCGCGCACCCGTCGACGGAGCCCAGGTCGGCCTAGCCCGCGCTGCGAGCCCTCCCGCTCGAGAGTTGGGATTGCTGGGGGGCGGCGTCCCGATCAGCCGGTCTTGAGGAGGTCCGCGACCTTCGCGGCCTCGGCGAGGACCTTGTTCGCGTCCGCGCCCTGGTCGACGACGACGACGAGGAGCGCCTTCTTGCCGCTCCCGACGATGATCGTCTTCGAGTCGTTCCCCTCGATCACGATGCGGTCCGGAGGGGCGCGGTTGAGTTCGGTGTTGGCGGTCGCGGCCGCTCCGAGGATCGTCGCGCACATGAT
>JAKIWX010000050.1 GCA_022749845.1 Thermoplasmata archaeon | reverse complement strand
CGAGCACTCGCTCGGCGCCTTCTCGGTCGCGCAGAGGATGGCGAACGCCCTCGACCGGCCTTCCGTCGACGTCGAGACGGTGGCGGCCGCCGCGCTGTTCCACGACGTGGGCCACGGCCCGTTCTCCCACACGCTCGACGGCCCGATGGAGGAGGTGCTCGGCTACGGCCACGAACATCTCTCGCGCCTCGAGGTGCTGGGCCTAGGGGACCGGCCCGGCAAGGACCCTGTGCCAGCCATCCTGGAGGGTGGTGGGCTCTCCCCCCGCGCCGTGGCGGGGCTGATCGACCCGGCCACGGATCGGGAGCGCCGATCGCTCCTTCGCGCGTTGTTGCACGGTCCCGTCGACGCCGACCGGATCGACTACCTCCAGCGCGACGCGCACTACACGGGCGTGGCGCACGGCGCCATCGACGCCGCCCGGCTCCTCGACACGATCGAGGTGGAGGGAGGCCGGCTCCTGTTCGCCGAGAAAGGCCGGAGCGCGCTCGAAGGATTCCTCGTCGGTCGGAGCCTGATGTACCGTTCGGTGTACTACCACAAGACGGTCCGTGCCGCGGAGGTGATGCTCCAGGCGGCCGTGGAACGGGTGCCGGGCTATCCGGACCGGGCCCGGCCGTTCTTCGGGCTCACCGACGGCGACCTGCTCGCGAGCCTGCGCGTGGCCGGGGGCCGAGGAGCGCAGACGGTGGACGCGCTCCTCGAACGGCGGCTCTTCAAGCGCGTGGGGGGAATCCCGCGCGCGGGACCCTCGCTCGGCCGAAGGCTGCAGGAGATGCTCCGGGCGCCGGCCTCGCGACGGCAGACGGAGGCGGAGCTCGCGGAGAGGATCGGAGCCCCGGACGGCGCCGTCCTCCTCGACCTCGCCGGATTCGAGTCCCGGACGGGTTCGGCGGAGCTAGCCGAGATCGCGCTCCGCGAGCACGGGGGGATCACGCACCCGTTCGCGGAGCCGCCGTGGGACCGGCTGCTGCTCCGGCCGTCGACCCCGTACTCGGTCGCCCTCTACGCGGAGCCCGGCTGGCGTGGACCCGCCGAGGAACGGCTGCTGCGCCGCTTGGACGATTTGATCTGAATCGGGGCGGGCGTCCGCTCGAGCTTCAGGAGGCGCGCCCAGTGGGCGGCGGAGACTGGGAGAATCGAAAGTCGGGAGATCCTGAGTAGATCGAACCCGGCGAACACAGCGTCGGCGCGGATCTCGGAGAGCGGAATGGGCCGCCGGAGCGGTCGCAACGGTCCCACGCGTACAGCCCAGGAGCCCCGCGGGTCGGACCGGTCGGCGTACGGCGTTCCGAGTACCTTGAAGAGGCCCACGGCGGCCCGCACCCCCCCGGAATGGTAGTAGATCCCTTCGTCCCCGGGTCTCATGGACCGGAGGTGTCGGAGCGCGAGCGCGTTGTGAACTCCGCTCCACTCGGTCGAACCCTCCCTCGCGAGGTCGTCGAACGCATAGTGGGTCGGCTCCTCTTTGACGAGCCAGTGGGCCATGGATGCGGACGAGCGCGCGCGCCATAAAGCCCGGCGCACCTGGGACGCCGATGAGCGCATGAGCCGCAGGGGCGTGGAGCGAACGTGACCAGGGACACGTCCGGGATCGGGGCCGAGCCGCCTGTGGCCCTAGTCACGGGGGGAGGGACGGGGCTCGGCCTCGCGATCGCACGTCGGTTCGCGAAGGACGGGTACACCTTGGTGATAGCGAGCCGCTCCGCGGAGCATCTCGCCCACGGCTCCGACGTCCTCCGTGCGGAGGGGGGCACCGTACTGACGGTGCCGACGGATGTCCGGGAACCTGCCCAGGTGGACGCGCTCTTCGCCAAGGTCAAGGAGAAGTTCGGCCGGCTCGACGTCCTCGTGAACAACGCCGCCGGGAACTTTGTTGCGCGGTCGGAGGAGATGAGCCCGAACGCCTGGCGCGCCGTAGTGGGGATCGTCCTCGACGGCACCTTCTACTGCTGTCGCGCCGCCTTCCCGCTGCTCCGGGCGAGCCCGCGCCCCGCGGTCGTGAACATCGTCGCGTCGTACGCTTGGCTCGCGGGTCCGGGCACGGCGCACTCGGCCGCCGCGAAGGCGGGCGTGGTTTCCCTCACGCGGTCGCTCGCCGTCGAATGGGCGCCCCACGGCATCCGGGTGAACGCCGTGGCACCGGGTCCAGTCCGGACAGAAGGGACCGACCGTCAGCTCTGGGTCTCCGAAGCGCTGACAGAGTCGGTTCGCTCGGGCATCCCTCTCGGCCGGTTCGGCACTCCCGAGGAGATCGCCTCCGCCGTGAGCTTCCTCGCCGGACGCGAGGCGGCCTACATCACGGGAGAGGTGCTCACCGTCGACGGGGGCCAGTGGCTGGGCCACGGCGTGATGGACCTCCTCGCGCAGGCGAAAGGACGCGAACGAGCGTAGCTCTCGGCTCGCTACTCCCAGTGGACCGCGGATTCGGGACTGACCTTGAGCCGGCCCTCGTCGCTGAGGTGCTGAGCCCCTCGCAGCACTTCGCCTCCACCGGCCTTCGCCCGCACCTCCGAGATGTGCTCGTCGCAGGAGAAGCGGCGGTGGCGATCCTCGGTTTGTATGACGACGGTCGCCGGCTTGTCGCACGCAACGACCCGCTCTTCGTCGCCCGGCTCGACCCCTTCCCAGGAGCACATCGGAGTGCCGCTCATGATCTCGGGGCAGGATGGAGGGGTCGGCTATAGCGGCGCGCCGCGCGGCCCGCGCGCCTCTTATGCGGCGGACCCCGTGCGTCCCGCGTGCGCATCCTCCTCGTCGGGACCGGGGTCCAGCCCATCCCCCCGACCGGGTATGGAGGCGTCGAGCGTACTCTCGCGGAGTACGCACGGGCCCTCGAGGCGGCAGGCGAGAAGCCCGTGCTCGTGCACCGCGTGCGGCGGGGTCGCCCGAGCGACGAGTACCGGTTCGCGCTCGAGCTCCCGCGCCTCCTGCGTGGCGTGGAGGCGGACATCGTTCATGCGAGCACTCCCGTGGTCGCCAACCGGCTGAGGTGGCTAGGCCGACCGTACGTCTTCACGAGCCACTCGCGACACTGGTTCTCGCTCCGCGGGCCAACCCAGCGCTGGGGGTTCTTCCTCGAACGGCGGGCCGTCGCCGGCTCGGCGGCCACGGTCGCCCTCACACCGGAGATCGCAGGCAGGATCCGAGGCCGCCTCCGGCAGCGCGCGCCCGCGAAGGTGTCGGTGATCCCGATCGGCGTGGACGCGGAGAGGTTCCGGCCCGAGTGGAGCCATCGGACCGGACGCCGGGCCCTCGGCGTAGGGGTGGTCGCGCCGGTGAAGCGGTGGGAGCTCGCCGCGACCGCGCTGAGAGGCACCGGCATCGCGCTCCGGATCGCTGGGCCCACGCCCGATGCCGCCTACGCCCGCGCCGTCCAAGCGGCCGGCGAGAGCGTCGAGCTCCTGGGCGAGGTCGACGAGGCACGGCTCGCGCAAGAGTACGCCGACAGCGACCTCCTGCTGCACCCCTCGGGCGCCGAGATGCTTTCGGGGACCGTGCTTCAAGGGCTCGCCGCCGCGCTCCCCATCCTGGGAGCGGCACCGGTGCGCTCACTCATCGACCCAGGGGTCACGGGATGGACGAGCGCCGTCGACGCATTGCCCGAGCTCATCGTCCGGGAATTGCGGGAGCATGCGCTCGCGCTCGGCCGCGACGAATCGGCCCGACGGCGCATGGGGGAGGCGGCCCGTGCGAGCGCGCTCGAGCGGTTCGCATGGCCCGCCGTCGTGGCGCAGCATCTCGCGCTCTACCGCGAGCTCACGAGCGCACGCTAGGCGACGACGATCCCCGCGGGGGTGATCGTGAACGGACGCCGCTCGTAGTCGTGCGCCGAGCCCCGCATGCGGAGGATCTTGATCTGTCGCACGGAACGATCCCCGATCCACTTGCGGGTGAGCAGGATCTCCCCGCGGGTCAGGATCTCCTCGGCCGCGAGATGCGCCGGGCTCCCCGGCGTGGAGGTGATGAGCGTCGTCGCCTCCCGCTCGCTCAGGAACCGGAGGAGGGACTGCGTCTCGGTGCGCTCCGCCTGCGGGTCGATCGAGGCCTTGAGCGCGAATCGGCGGATCGAGGTCATCGAGTCGACGAGCACGCGGCGGAACGGCCGCATCTGCATCTGCTGACGCAGCTTGAGGTGGATGGACTGCATCGACACCTCTTCGGAGTCGGACGGGCTTTTCCGCTCGCCCAGGTCGCGCATCGCCTTGAGGTCGCCCAGCGCCTTGATCTCCTGCACGTCGTGCATCCTTCGGATCCCGCGCTGGCCTGGGTTCGCGTCGAGGGTGTGGATCGCCGAGAGGTCCCACGAGAACGCCCGAACGTTCTCGAGGATCTCGCTCGGGGGCTCGTCCACGGCGACGAGGAGAACATCCTCGCCGCGCCGGATCCCCTCGAGGAGGAAGGTGAGACCGAGCAGCGACTTGCCGCTCCCCGAGCCCCCGGTGACAAGGTACGGTCGCCGAGCGATGAGACCCCCCCCGAGCATCCGGTCCAGGCCGGGAATCCCCGTGGAGACACGGAGCGGTTCCATGAACGTCGCGCCGGCCGTTTCCGCTGCGCTCACGGGCTCGCGCCCCCTTCGGGTGAGGGGGGCGGCGCCTCCGTCGGAGCCGAGCGATCAGCTTCCGGAGGAGGCGGTGCGGCGTTGGCATCCGCCGGTCCGTGGGCCGATTGCTGCCGCTCCGGCGGGGGCGAGCCCGGCGCGGCCGCCACCACGTTCGGGCCCTTGCGCCGGCGCGGGGCGCGCTTCTTCGGGGGCGCGGCGTCCGTGCTGTCGGGGGACACGAGGTCGGTTCCCGCCTTCGGGCGGCTTCGCTTGCGGCCCGCAGCGACCGGCGCGGAGCCCCGTCGTCGACGCTTGGGTGTCGAGCTGAGGCCCGGGTCGATCTCGGGGGCAAGGCCCGTTGCGGTCGGGTCGGCCGCGGGAAGGGGACCAGGCCGCTCCTCCTCGCCCGACCTGCGGAGCTCGGATTCCGGAGCGAGGGAGTCGAAGGTGGGCCCAAAGGATTCCCCCGCCGAGACCGGCAACGGGACGGGGAGCGGTGGTGCGGCGGGGCGCGTGGCCGCCACCGTGGCGGAGGCAAGCCCCTCATGCTCGGGCCCCGGTGGGGGCGGCAGCAGCGTTTCGGGTGCGAGCGCTGGGGGTTGGGGAGGCAGGGGTCGCTCGGAGTCCCTGGAGGTGGCGAGGGGAGGAACCGGAGGCTGCGCGATCTCTGCCGGTGTTGCGAGCGGGGGTGCCGGCGGCTCTTGGATTGGGACGGAGGAGGCCTGGGGGAGGGCGGTCGCGGGACCCAGCAACGCGGCGAGTCGTTCGAGCACAGTTCCGAGGCCGACCTCGTGCTGGGCGGAGCTCGGGAACGGTGGCGCGATGGGACCCGGACCCGTGTCCGGCATCGGACCGTGGCGCGTGAGTTCGCCCAGGCGCATGTGGTGGGCGAGCTCTCGGATCTCGTTCAGGCGGGCCAGCGTCCGGGAGGGCTCCTCAAGAGGGGCGGACTCGAGCGCGGCCTGCACCGTCGCGCGCAGCGGCTGGAGGTCCACTTGCGCCGTGAGGAGCGCGCGGATCTCGTCCTCGACGCCTAGCCGTGCCCGCTCGATCTCGGCGAGCGCCCCCTCGGCGCTCGGGGCGCCGGGGCCGGCGAGGCTCACCTCCACCTGGAGTTCGTTCTGGGGCACCCGCTCGTCGGCGACACGCCGCCCGTCCCGGAAGATCGTTTGGTCGAGGCGCACATCGATCCCTCGGGTGCCGATCCGGTACGGGTGAAGCCGCACGTCGTGGGAGCTCCCCCGGAACTTCTCGACACCGATCGCCCGCACCGTCCGGCCTTCGGTGTCCCATCGGAAGAGGCGCACTTCGCCCCGAGCGAGCATCCGCTCGGGGCTCTCGAGGTCCTCGTGCGGGGACTCGACGGTGAGCACCGTGGTCGGGCCGAGGTCGGAGAGGAAGCGCAGGAAGGATTGAGCGCCCTGCACCTCGTCCATCCCCTTCATACAGAAGTACTGGAGCGCGGTCAGCGAGTCGATCACGAGGCGCGTGTAGTTGCGCCGCGCCGCCTGCATGCGGATGGTCTGCTCGAGCGCCGTGAGCGTCACCTCGACGCTCGTGAGCTCGGGAGTCTTCCGGATTTCGAGCGGCACTTCGGAGAAGCGGTTGGAGTCGCGGACCTGCGCCACGTCCTTGAACGGGGCGCGCTCGTACCGCATCACATCGGGGATCGCGTCGAACACCCACACCCGGTCGAGCTCAGGACGGAGCCCCCGGTGGTTGAGCCGCATCTCGTTCGGAGGCTCCTCGAGCGTGACGATGAGCCCCTCCTCGCCCCTCCGGGCCCCTTCGCACAGGAACTCGAGCGCCAACGTGGTCTTGCCGGTCCCGCTCGGTCCCACGATGAGGTAGGGTCGGCGGGGCACGAGCCCCCCCGAGAGCATCGTGTCGAGCGCGGGAACTCCCGTCGAGACCCGTTCCTCGGGTCGACGAAGGCGGGATTCCGGATCGCTCACGTTGCTTGGGCGGACGATTCCTGCGCCGACGGCGGGCCCGCCGGTGCTTAATTGGCGGGCTTCCCCCTGATTAAGCTTCGGTCCTATCGAGCCTCCTGTCCGGCCCAACGGCCGCGCGCGAGCCGAGTCCGGGAAAGGGTCAAGTGGTCGGGCCGTGGTCGGCGAACGTGCCGCGCCGTTCCCCCAGCCCGGGCTCTGCTCGCATGCTCGAGCTCATGGCGCAACTGCCGACCCAACTCAGGAACGGATTCCGAGAGGGTACCGAACAGACCCCGCCGCTGCCCGCCGAGCTTCGCCAGGTCACGGTGGCGGGCATGGGGGGCTCCGCGATCGCCGGCGACCTTGCGATGAGCCTCACCTCGGCCGAGACGGAGCTCAACCTCCAGGTGGTCCGGAGCTACGAACTTCCGCGTCCGATCCGCGCCCCTGGATGGCTCATCGCGATGAGCTACTCCGGGAACACGCAGGAGACGCTGCACGCCTACGCGGAGGCGGGCCGCCGCGAGATGCCCCGGCTCGCCATCACAAGCGGCGGGGAGCTCGGCGAACGAGCCGCCCGCGACGGCGTCCCCATCCTGGCGGTACCGCCCGGCGGTCCGCCTCGGGCTTGGGTAGGATTCCTCCTCGGCACGCTCCTCGGGGCGCTCGACGCATCGTTCCCCCGATCCAACGAGGCTCGCCTCTCGAGCGCTGCGCAGGAGCTCTCGGGCCAGTGGCCGGAGCTCGCCGCCGAAGGGGCTCTCCCGTCGCGCCTCGCCGAGACCGTGGGCGCGCGCCTTCCCACGATCTGTGCGGAGCCTCCGCTCGCCGGGCTCGCGCGCCGGTGGAAGACGCAGGTGGAGGAGAACGCGAAGAGGGGCGCCACCTTCGAGGTCCTTCCGGAGATGTTCCACAACGCCGTCGTCGGCTGGGACCGCGCCGGACTGTTGGACCGTTCGAGCCGCGCGCTCTTGTTCCTCGACTGGTCCGGTGCCTCCCCCGAGATCCGGCCGCGCCGAGAGTACCTCGTCGAGCTCCTCGAAGAGCGGAAGGTCCCTGTGGTGCACGTCCCGCTTGCCTCGAGCGACCATCTCGGGGCGATCCTGGAAGGGATCGCCGTGGGCGACCTCTTCTCGCTCGCTCTCGCGCGCGCGGACGGAATCGACCCGATGCCAACCGAGGCGATCGACCGGATGAAAGCCGCGACCGCAGGCGGAGGACGAACGGCGCCGAGTCGTCGCGCCACCGCGAAGCCGCGGCGGACCGCGCGGTGACGCCGCCGGTCCGCTGCCTTCGACAACGGCCAAATACGCCCGGCGCTCCAACTCGACGGGTGCTGAGGTAGCCTAGCCCGGCCAAGGCGCCAGATTCGAGATCTGGTGGTGCGTATGCATCGCGGGAGTTCAAAGGGAACGCGGGACGAAGAGTCCCCTCCGGAAACTCTCCCCCTCAGCGCCTCCCCCCAGGCGATGGTGAGGGTCGAGTTCGAGGTCGTCCGCGCAGGTCGGAGCGAGCTACGGAGCGTGGAAGTTCCGGTCGGAACGCTCCTGCGCGTGGCCCTCCGGTCGATCTCCCAAGCCCCCGAGGGGAGCGCCGTCCTTCGGGGCGAAGTTCCGCTCCCGCTCGACACCCAGCTCCGCGTCGCGGAGCGGCTTACGGTCGTCCCGACCTTTTCGGGGGGGTGACGTCTAACTGCTTCGCCGAGGGGCCCGCCAAACCCTTATGGCGGGAACGACGGATACTTGCCTGGTCATTGGTGTTCAGCGGGGATGCCCGGCGAGTGCGCGATCTGTGAGAGTACCCTCGGGCCCGAGTCCCCGCACTGCGGGAGCTGCGGTTTTCCGGTCGCGCTCACCTCGGCCGCCGTCTTCGCGCTAGGCCGAGACGAGCCGTTGGAGGAGTCCGAGTCCACCCCTGCGGCTTCTGCGGCCCCTACCTTCGCGGAAGCGCCGGTCCCCCCGGAACGGGCCTCCCTCGAGCAGTTCGCCGAGTCCCTGCGCGGTTGGGTCGAGCTCCTGAAGGAGCTCGGGACCGAGGCTCGGGAGCAGGTGGGCGAGGTCCGCCAGGCGGCGCTTCTCGATGCCGAGGGCCGGTCCGGTGAGGCGCTCCAGCTCATCCGCAATGCGGCGACCTCCGCCGCGGACCTTGCCGGGGAGCTGTTCGCGCGCCGACTCCTCGAGCTCGAGGAGCGTACGCAGGGACTCTCCGCGCAGGGGCTCGCCGCGGAGACTCCCGAGGCGTTCGTGCGCCTGCGCGCCGAGTTCGACGACGGCCGGGCCCGCGACGCGGTGAGCACGCTCCGGGCCGAGGACATCCGACTTCGGGAGCTCGAGAGTTCGTGGCGCGAGTTGAAGTCCCTGCTCCGGCAGATCGACGAGCTCCGCGGGAGTGCGCAGTCGATCGGGCAGGCCTCCTCGCGCGTCGACGAGGAGCTCGCTCAGGTCCGCGAGCTGCTGGCACGCAACCAGGTCGGGGCCGCCGAGATCCAGGAGGCGCACACCGTCGCAGCTCGACTCCTCCTCTTCTTCCAGGAGGCGCTCCCCCTGCAGCTGCAGGAACAGCTCGACCAGCACGCCGACCGGCTCTCACGCTTCGGCGTCGAGCACCCGCCCAGCCAGAAGGCCCGCCAACTGCACGCCGAGTCTTCCCGCCATCTACGGCACGGGCGGCTCGCGGAGAGTGCCCTCCGTCTGGCCGAGCTGAACCGAGCGATCGCCGATCTCGGCAGCCCCGAGCAGGAGAAGGCAGCTCGGCGGCCCGCCGCTCCCGGGGAGCAGCAGCTTGCCTCGCTGCTCGTCAAGGCTCGTCACCTCGCCGGCCGCGTGCGACACCTCCCGCCCGGGAGCCCGGTCGCCGAGGAGGCCGCTACCGAGATCCGCGAGGCGACGGAGTCGCTCCGCGCGCGGCGCCTCGACGACGCGGAGCGCGCGCTCACCCGGCTTATGCACTCCATCGAGTTGTACGAACAGAAGAAGGAGGCCTAGCGTGGGCGACCCGACCTTCGACGACCCGCTCGCGAGCCGCCTCCAACAGCTCATCACCCGCGGGAACGCCCTGGTCGCAGAGGGACTGCCGTTCCCGGTAAAGCAGGTCCAGGAGCTCGTCGAGCAGTTCCGCTCCCGCGGGGAGGCGGAGCGCGCGGAGCAGGCGCTGAACCGCTCCGAGCGGCTCCTGGAGCGCGCGAGCTCCGACTGGCTCCTCCTGCGGGAGCAGCTCCGACGGCTCGAGGAGCTCGAGGACCTGGCCCGCCGGTGCGGGCTCGACCTGACCGAGCTCGAGACCCGTCTCGGAAATCCCCGCGAACTGCTGCGCAAGAGCCGCCTCTCGGAGGGACTCCTCGAGCAGGCGAGCGGAATCTGCTCGAAGAGCCTCGCGGTCCTGGTCGACGTGCTCCCGAAGTACCTCGTCCCCGAGTCCCAGAAGCTCGCCCGGTCGATCCGCTCGGCCCGGGACCGCGGCGAGGAGGTCGCGGAGTCCTCCGATCGCCTGGGCCAGTTCGTGCGCACGATGCGCACCGGTCAGCTGCGCGGCTCGGCGATCGCCTTCCTCGAGCTCCGGCGCGCGGTGCGCCAGATCCCGAAGGAACCGACCCTCCCTCTCCCACCCCAGAACGAGGAGGAGGAGATCCTCCGGGAGGCGCGCAACCTCGCGCGGCGCTTGAACCGCATCAAGACCCGCGCGCGGGACGCGCCCAGCGCCGCCCGGCTCATGAGCGAGGTCCGGGCCGCGCTCTCCGAGGACCGGCGCTACTCGACGCCCGAGGAGGAGATCGAAGAGCTCTGGAACGAGGTGGACCGCCTGACCCGCGAGCGGCTCGAGGCGAAGCAGACGGTGCCGCCCGTCGCGAAGGAGGCGGAGCTCGACACGACGGATATCCCGCCGGAGCTCCTCGAAGCCGCGAACGAGCCGCTCCCCGAGCTCCAGGAGCGTGCGGCGGCCCGTCGGTCGCGAAAGCCCATTCGAAACCCTTAAATACGCATCGAAAATCCTTTATATCAGTTGTCTCGCGCGGCCGGCCGGGGGGAATCGGGCCACGCGGTCGGCGTGGTCATCGGTATTTCGCCGAGCGGATTGCTCACGGCCCGCGCCTCAGGATCCTCGATGGTGCCGGAGGGCAGCGACCTGCGAACGGACGTCGGCGGTGTGCGAGGACGGGTCGTGCGGGTGTTCGGGCCGGTCGCCCGCCCTTACTACTCGATCCGGCTCGCCCGGCCGCTGCCGCTCCCCGAGGCCGCCCGCATCGTCGGGGCTTCGGTCGTACGAGGTTAGGCTCCATGGCAGGCGAGGACGGAACGGGAAACGCGCCCCGCGGACCGGAACCCCCCGTCGAAGCGGCGGTACCGACGCGGTGCTCGAACTGCGCCTCGACGCACCTCACCCGCGACTACGAACGCGGAGAGCTCGTGTGCGACGAGTGCGGGCTCGTGCTCGAGGAGGCGATGATCGACCAGGGACCCGAGTGGCGGGCCTTCGATGCGGAACAGGGCGAGAAGCGCACCCGTACGGGCGCGCCCACGACCCTCACGATCCACGACAAGGGGTTGTCGACCGAGATCGGGTGGAAGAACAAGGACCCGTACGGCAAGTCGATCCCGACCCGGAACCGCGCCCAGCTCTACCGGCTCCGGAAGTGGCAGCGCCGTATTCGGGTGAGCAACGCCACCGAGCGGAACCTCGCCTTTGCTCTCGCTGAGCTCGACCGGATCGCGAGCTCGATGGCCCTTCCCCGGAACGTCCGGGAGACGGCGGCGATGATCTACCGGCGCGCGGTCGCGCGCAACCTCATCCGCGGACGGTCGATCGAAGGGGTCGTCGCGGCCTCGCTGTACGGAAGCTGCCGCCAGTGCAACGTGCCCCGGACCCTCGACGAGATCGCGAGCAAGTCCCGGATCGGCCGGAAGGAGATCGGACGCACCTACCGGTTCATGACCCGCGAGCTCAAGCTGAAGCTGATGCCCACGAGGCCGCAGGATTACATCCAGCGGTTCTGCTCGGAGCTGAAGCTCAAGGGCGAGGTCCAGACGCGCGCGAACGAGATCCTCAAGGAGGCGACCGAGCGGGAGCTCACGAGCGGCCGGGGCCCCACGGGCGTCGCCGCGGCTGCGATCTACATCTCCTCCGTGCAGTGCGGCGAGCGCCGCACCCAGCGCGAGGTCGCCGAGGTGGCGGGCGTCACCGAGGTCACGATCCGTAACCGGTACAAGGAGCTCACCGAGAAGCTCAACCTCCGGGTCATCCTCTAGCCCGACGGAGGCGCTTCCGGGTGGAGGAGCTTCTCGAGACCGCGCTCGACGCGGCGCTCACGAGCGGCATCGTTGCCGCCGATGCGCGCATCGTCGCGCCGGCCCGGGCGGAGTTCCTCTCGGTCCGGGACGGGGTCCCGACCGCGCTCACCTCCACGACCGGCTCCGGGCTCGGCGTCCGGGTCCGCACGGCGCGGGCCTGGGGGTTCGCCACGATCGGGAAGCTCACGCCGGCCGCCGCCCGCGGGGCGGCGAGAACGGCCACGAAGCTCGCGCGGGCCGCCGGTCGCACGGCGCGGGAGCCGCTCCTCCTCACGGAGGAGGTGGGGCCGACCGCGGGACGGTACGCGAGCTCGTTCCGGCTCGATCCGTTCGAGCTCCCCCGCGAAGAGAAGCTGGCGCTCCTCACCGAGGCAGAACGGGGCCTCCACGTCCACCGCGCCGTGAAGAGCGGCGAGGCGAGCTTCCGGGCGTGGACCGAGAAGAAGTGGTTCCGTTCCTCGGAAGGAAGCGCGTACACGAGCGAGATCACCCACGTTGGGGCCGGCGTGACCGCCACCGCGATCCGCGGGAGCGAGGTGCAGCGGCGGAGCGCCCCCACCTCCTTCGGCGGCGATTTTGGGCAGGCGGGCTGGGAGTTCGTCCGGGCGCTCGACCTCGTGGCCCGCGCCGCGGTCGTCGGGAAGGAGGCGGTCGCGCTCCTCGATGCGCCGG
>JAKIWX010000005.1 GCA_022749845.1 Thermoplasmata archaeon | reverse complement strand
CCTGGCTTGAGCCGCGCAAGGAGCCTCTCCGTACGCGGGTCGGCCTCGGTTGGGATCTCGGGCAGAGGGCCATCGAGCCAACCTGGGGGCGGGCGCTCCCCCGTGATCGCGCTGAACTCGGTCTGCCACGCGGAAGGTACGGAGCCCTGGGTGGAGCTCGGCCAGCTTCCTCCGGCTAGCTCTGCTGCAGCCCCGGCTAGCGCCCGACTGACGTTCGCTGCCACGTAGCCGCCTCCACCGGTCTCGAGCAGGCTGGCGCCGAGCTCGTGCGCAACTCGATGGAGGAGACCGACGGCGACGCGGTAGCCTCCCACGGAGTACTCGAGCGCGGCGAGCGGGTCCCCGAGACAGCCATCCACCCCGGTTTGGAGCACGATGAGCCGGGGACGAAACGCCCGGAGCCGCGGAACGAACACGGTCTCGATGGTCCGTAGGAGCGCCTTGTCGCCGGAGCCGGGGGACAGCGGGACGTTGACCTTGAGGCCCATTCCGTCCCCTTTCCCGGTCTCACCTATGTCGCCGGTCCCCGGCCACAGCGTTCGCCCGTCCTGGTGGACGTCGAGGTCGAGCAGCCGACCGTCGTCGTAGAATCCGTACATCACACCGTCTCCGTGGTGGACGTCGAGGTCGACGTACGCGACCCGCTCGGTCTCGGAGGCGAGGGCGTCGGCGATGGCGCAGGCCACGTCGTTCAGGATGCAGAAACCGCTCGCCCGGCCGCTCGCGGCGTGGTGGAGGCCG
The DNA here is from genome assembly GCA_022749845.1 of Thermoplasmata archaeon. GTDB lineage: Archaea > Thermoplasmatota > Thermoplasmata > Lutacidiplasmatales > UBA184 > JAKIVR01. The sequence continues at coordinate 41,145 of JAKIWX010000005.1, read as the reverse complement.
CCCGACGGCTGAAGGGCGTGGAGCGCGGGGATCGCGAGGACGGCTCGCCCTGCCTCGATCGTCCCCCCCACGATCCGTGCCGCCGCCTCGAAGCAGCCGGGGAAGGACGGAGTGTCTCCCGCGTCGAGGAACCGTCGTTCTCCGGACGCGGAGACCTCGGCGAGCTCGTCCACGTACTCAGGTGTGTGGAATCGCAGGAGCTCCTCTCGCGTGGCGACGGGGCATTCCGCCCTGAGCGTCCGCCCGTCGCCCTCGGGACCGAAGAAGCCTGCCGCGAGGAGGAGCGAGACCGCGAGGCGGCGGCTTCGCTCGGTGAACGGGTGCCCCAGTCCGAATTCGTACTGGAGGAATCGGTGGTCCCAGCTCACCGCGACCGGGCAACTTGCGGACTCGGTTGGGATGGTCCTGCCCTCCGAGCGGGGACTCTCTCCGGCTGCGCGGTGCTCAGGCACCGGCAGGCGGAACGGCTCGACGCTCCCGCCAGCAGTTCAGGATGTCCTCGAGCGTTCGGGGAAACGGAATCGTCGGCGACCACCCTAACGCGCGCAGCTTGGAGATGTCCGCGAGGTGCACCGGCTCGTCCGCGAGGCGCAGTCGGGCGGCCTCCGATCGGACCTCTAGCTTGCGGGTGGCGAGCGAGACGAGCGTGTCGAGGATCGCGCGGACATGCCGTGACTCGCCGCTCCCGATGTTGTACGCTGCGCCCGGCGTACCGCGGCGCTCCACGGCGAGCATCGCCGACACCGCATCGCGCACATCGGTGATGTCGCGTCGCTTGTCGACGTTCCCGACCCGGACCGGCTCGTTGCCGGTCTCGACCTCCCTAAGCGCGACCTGGCTCGCAAAGTCGTTGCAGCTGTCTCCCTCCTTGCCGGGTCCCGTCGTTCCGAAGATTCGCAACCGCAGGATTCGACTCTCGAAGCTCTGGGCGTACTGGTAGCAGAGCAGGTCCGCAGCGGCCTTGCTCGATGCGTACGGGCTGGTCGGAAGGAGGGGGGCCTCTTCGGGGGTTGGTACCTGGGCAGGAGCACCGTACTCGGTGCCGCTCCCGGCGAAGACGACCGAGCTTTGCGGCATCTTGCGCCGGACCGCCTCGAGGACGTTCAGCGTTCCACCTAGGTTCACCGCGAAAGTCGCTGCGGGATCCTCGAAGGAGGGCTGGACGTACGCCTGCCCCGCAAAGTGGAAGATCGCATCGGGCCGGACCGTCTCGACGAGCCGTTGGACGGCACTAGCGTCGGTCACGTCGAGCGCGTGCAGCGTGGCCCCGTCGGGGGTCGGACAGCCGAACCGGAGGACCGGCCGGCCGAGATACGTCGAGTGGACCTCCCATCCCTCCGCGGTGAGAGCGCGGGTCAGGTAGGACCCAAGGAACCCCGTGCCACCCGTGACGATCGCTTTCGCCAGTGCTCCACCAGCTCGGAGCCACCGGGGAGAGGGACCCTATTACCTGTTCCCTTGAGAAGTTCGAGGGAGTCGCCCGAGCCGAGAGCGACCGATTCGCCAGCAAGACTTATGGGGCTCTCCCCGTCGGTACGACGTGGGCACGAGCTTCGAGGGGCGTCGTGCGCTCGTAACAGGGATTACGGGTCAGGACGGGAGCTACCTCGCCGAGCAGCTTCTCGAAAGGGGCTACCGCGTTTACGGCCTCGTCCGCCGACTCTCGACGCCGAACACCCAGAACATCGCCCACCTTCTCGACCGGGTCGTCCTCCTCGACGGCGACCTCCACGACGCGGCCTCGCTCGATACCGCTTTGCGGGCATCGGAGCCCGAGGAGATCTACAACCTTGCCGCGCAGAGCTTCGTGGGCGTTTCCTTCAACCAACCGGTCGTTACGGGGGAGGTCACGGGACTCGGCGTCGTGCGGCTCCTCGAGGCGATGCGGGCCCGAGCAGACAAGGCGAGGTTCTACCAGGCCGCCTCGAGCGAGATGTTCGGGAAAGTGAAACGCTCGCCCCAGGACGAAACGACCGAGTTCCACCCTCGGAGCCCGTACGGCGTGGCGAAGACCTACGCGTACTGGGCCTGCGTGAACTACCGGGAGAGCTACGGGCTGTTCGTCTCGAACGGCATCCTGTTCAATCACGAGAGCCCTCGCCGCGGACGCGAGTTCGTCACGCGCAAGATCTCCGACGGGGTAGCCCGGATCAAGCTGGGCCTTGCGTCGAAGCTCAAGCTGGGCACGCTCACCACCCACCGGGACTGGGGGTATGCGCCGGAGTACGTCGACCTCATGTGGCGGATCCTCCAGGCGCCCGTCCCATCCGACTTCGTGGGGGCGACGGGTGAGATGCACTCGGTCGAGGAATTCGTCGAGCTGGCGTTCCGCCACGTCGGGATTGAGGACTGGCGGCCGTACGTCGAGGAGGACCCGCGATTCAAGCGCCCCGCGGAGGTGGATCTTCTTTGCGGCGACGCGAAGAAGGCGAAGCTCGAACTGGGCTGGGAGGCGAAAGTGAAGGTGCCCGAACTGGTGAAGCTCATGGTCGACAACGACCTCGCCCTCCTCCGGGGGTCGGCCCCCCGAGCTGCGTAACCCCAGGCCCCCCTAGGGCGCCACCCCGCAAGGCGTTAAGCCCGGAGTCCGCTCCGGCAGGATCACGATGTACTTCCGGTCGGTCGCCGTGCTTCTCGCGCTGCTGCTACTGGGAGGGGTATCGCCTGCGGCCGGCCACGCGAGCCCGGGCGCACCGCACGGCGCCACCGTGTCGACCTCGGCGGTCGGCGCCGCGGCTGTCCCCTCCCCTGCCGCACCCTCTATCCTCCCGTCGAGCTTCTTCAACACCACCTACGTTCCAAGGGGAGCCCTACCCCGCGCCCTACCGACTCCGGTTTCCGTCGTTGGGGCGGAGCCGGACCCGAGCGTGCCGGCGACCGTCCCCTCGTTGATCGTCTTTCCCGTCAACGTATCCTCCGGCGCCGCCAAGGTGAACTTCACCGCTCCGAGCGGCGGACCGTGGGCGCGCATCATTCTCAACTTTACGGGAACGGTCGTTCCCGACGTCTACGACTCCTCCTACCGGGCGTACATCGACGGCGTGCTCGTCCTGTTCGGGACGACCCCCGAGTACGGCACCTGGAGGGTGCTGCGCGACCTCACGGAGTACTCCGCACTGTTCGTCGGGACGGTGAACCTCTACTTCCAGCTCTCCGCGGCCGACATCACCGGCCACTTCCTCGAGAGCGTCAGTATCGCATTCTATCCCGTCTACCCCGGTGCCGCCCCGCCATCGGCGGCAAACCTGGTGCTACCGCTCTGGAGCACTCCGTACGTGCATTCGACCACCCCGGTTGCCTGGGGGATCCAGACGGTCCCCAGCAACGTGACCAACGCGACGCTGGAGCTCTGGACGTACGGGTTCGGCACCCAGGATGAGTTCTGGTACCTGCAGAACCCCGGTTATCGAGCCCTGCACCTCAGCGTGGACGGCACCCGGGTGTTCACGATTCTTCCGTTCGAGTACATCAACACGGGCGGGATCGACCTCTTCCTGTGGCGCCCGGTGACAGGGGTGCTCACCACGAACGACCGGCCCCTGCAGTTCGACGCCACCGCTCTGGTCGGGCTGCTCGAAGGCACCCACAATTTTTCGGTGACCGTCGAGGGGATCACCTCCCCCGGCAGCAGCTGGCTCATCGGCGGCACCCTGCTGCTCAACACGAGCGCCGGGACCGGCGCCGCGACGCCCACCCGCTCCACCTACTCCGGGGAAGCCGTGCACACCGCCGGGCTCGACCGGCAGGTGAACTACACCTATCGGTACGGGAGCACCATCCCAACCCCGGCCGGCGTGGAATTCGCGAACCTGACGCTCCAGGGCCTCTACTCGAGCAACCTCAGCGAGGTCGGCAGCTGGCAGAACATCTCCATGAACGAACGGACGGTCACGAACGCGACCGTGGAGCTCGCCGGCCGGCTCCTCTCTACCGAGCAGGTGCTCGCCTTTCCGTTCGCGGTGGACCTGAGCGGGACCTTCCAGCTGACACGTACCACGGGGGGCGGGTATCCAGAGTACGGTAACTTCACGACCGAGATGCTAGCGTGCGTCCAGGACTGGCGGGAGTTCGTAAACTCGAGCGCGAGCGGCGCTGGCCTGCCGTTCGTGCACGCGCAACGCAGCCTCTCCTTCCGGCTAGACGGAGGCAACGGCGTGTACGGAGGCACCGAGGAGCTCACGAGCCCCGGCGTGCCGGTGATCACGTCGCTCACTTCGAGCTCCTCCAGCACGCCGAAGACGGTCTCGCTCCGCGAGTTCGTGGCAGGGACGGACGGCAGCTATCTGCACACCCTCGTCGGCACGGGCTACAACCCCCCGGGCCCGTACAACGTCGAGACGATCCAGACCGACGCCCTGAGCGCCTCCCTTTCGGCGGCGATCGAACTCTCGCGAACCCTGACCGAACGTGGCGCGCCGGTCGAGTTCACCGGCGTGGTGACGGGGGGCGGAGGGTGGGTGGACTACCGCTGGGGGGGGCTTCCCCCGGGGTGCGCCCCCGTGAACGCCCCTAGCGTTCGTTGCACGCCGACGGGTACCGGAAGCTTCATCGCGAATCTGACGGCGACGGACGCGCTAGGGGACTCCGCGCGGGCGGCCGCAGCACCGCTTACGGTCGCCGGCCCCGTGGTCGCCGTCATCACCGGCGCACCCGCCGGTTCCGACATCGGTATCACCCTGAGCCTCGCCGCGGCGGTGGTGGGCGGGGTTCCGCCCTACCAGTGCTACTGGTCCGCCGACGGCGTCGGTCTCTCCCTCCAGAGCTGCAGCGTCCCGTTCAACTACACCCTCAACTCCCCGGGCACCTCGGTCATCGCCTTGCAGGTGGTCGACTCCGGAGGCATCGTGCTCAACGCCACGCCGGCGAACATTGCGGTGGCGTCCACCCCGGTCCTCACTTTGAGCGCGCCGAGCGGGAGCGTCCTCGCGAGCAACGTCGTCACCTTCCGTGCCGGCGTCGTGAACGGCACGGCCCCGTTCGTGTACACGTGGCACGTCGACAACCAGCAGATCGCCTCCGGTCCCGATTCGGAGCTCAACTACTCGTTCACTACCGCGGGCACCCATTCGGTCCAGGTCGCCGTCCTCGACGCCGCAGGCGTCGCTACGGTCGCCCCCGCGCGGACCGTGACGGTCGCCTCGAGCCCGACGCAGGGGAGCTCCTCGAACGCTTCCCCCGACCCGTGGCCGGCGATCGCCCTCGCAAGCCAGGCGGTGGCGGCCCTGTTCCTCGTGCTGTTCCTGCTGGCGCGCCGCCGCGCCCGGACGAAGTCAAGCTCAACGAACGCGAAGGGAGGGGATCCTCCCAGCGCGTACCGCGACCCGCCCACCCCCCCGGACCGCCCTTAGACCCGACTCCGGCGGGAGGGCTGCCCCCGCCTGAAGGCTTCCCAATCGGCCCGAATCACCGGATGCGCTCGAGGGCGAACGAGCCGAGGGCGAGCGTCCGATTCGTAGCGCGGTACTCGACCCAATCGCGGCTCGCAACGTCGCCGAGTCCTTGCACCTGGAGCTGCGTCTTCGAGTGCTCCTCGCGGAATCGGATCGCTCCGTCCATGCGAGCTAGCGCGCTTTCCACGCGGGCTTCCTCAAGGGTCGCCGGGTCGATCGCGTAGAGCGCGACCGCCTTGCGAGGCTTCAGAATGCCCACGAAGTTGCGGACGAACCCGTCGGCCGCGCGCTCCTCCCCGTGGGCGAGGCAGGCGGAGAGCGTGAGCGCGGCGACGCGCATCGGCTTCGTTCCGCCGTCGGCTTCCGCCCGCTTCACCGCTACGGCAAGGGCGGCGAGGATGCCGGTGTAGTCGTGGGGGCCTTTGGCGACGGCGCGGACCCCGACCTTCGTCTCCTGCACGGACGGCGTTCCCGCAGGGTTCGTTGCATCGATCCAGTGCACCTGGCCCAGCTGCTCGTACTCCTTGAACTGGGGCAGCACGACGGAGATCTCTTGCGCGAGTTCGGTGGGCGAGCGGAGCGTGGTGAGCAGGATCGCCGGCTCACCTCGACGCAGCCCTTCCGCGAGGAAGTTCTCGAGGAGCAGCTCCTTGCCGAGGAACGGGGGCCCGATCAACATGACGTGCGACTGCTTCGGCAATCCTCCACCGAGGAGGTCGTCGAGCCTCGGCACACCGGTGGTGTACCGGTCCCGGAGCTCGGCCGCGGTGCGAACGGGGGGGCGGGGGACGCCGGGTCCCGAACCCGCCGGTGGGGGCGCCCCCGGCCGAGGGAGGCCACTCGCGGCGTCGGTGGCTTGCGCCGTAGGGGGAAGACGGTCGAACTCGAGCCGCCGTTCACGGAAGTCCGCCTCGCGCGCCTCGAGCGCGCGGTTCCGTTCGAGGTAGCGTCGCTCCCGCTCGTCGAGCTCGGCCCGGTTGGCGACGAACTCCTCGGTCCGTTGGCGGATCGTCGCCTCCCTCGCCTGGAGGATAGCTGCCGTGCGGCGAGCGTCCTCGATCCGCGTCGCGAGCTCGGCCTCCTTCTGCTCGCTGCGCTGGGTTCGGTCCTCCGCGGCCCGGACGGCCTCGGAGTACTTCTGCACCCGCTGGTCCGCCGCCTCGCTCTTGCGGGCGAGCTCCTGCTCGCGGTGGATGCTCTCCGATTCCCGGGCCACGAGCCGCTGCTCGCGGGCCCCGGCCTCGTCGAGCAGCTTTCGGCTCTCCGCCTCGCGCACGTCGAGCTCGCGGGCCTTTCGGCCGAGGACCGCGTTCTGCTCGGCGAGCGTGGATTGCATCGTGGACAGACGCCCCTCCCGTTCGAGGAGCTCCTTCTCCCGGTCCACGGCGAACCCGCCGGTCGGCCGTGCCGGGGATCCTTCCGCCTCGCGGTTCGCGATCGCGCTCTCGCGCCGGACAAGGTCCGAGGTGCGGCGGTCGAGCTCTTGGCGGCGGGACTCGAGACGGGACTCGGTCGCAGGCAGCGACTGCTGCCGGGAGCTGAGTTCCTTCTCGCGCGCCGCGAGCTCGAGCTGACGGCGGCTCAGCTCGCCTTCCGATCGTGAGAGCGCGGCCTCCCGTTCCGCCCGCGTGGCCTCCCAGCGTCGCGTCTCGTCCTCGCGGAGCGAGAGGGTGGTGTCCCGGTCGTGGATCTCCCGGTCGACCTGTTTCGCTTCGGCGATCTTCTGGACGGAGGTCCGAACCTCCTCGCGAAGGCGGTTGCTCCGCGCCTCGAGGTCCGCCTCGAGCTGCTTGAGCTGCCCTTCGACCTCCTCGGCGGCCTGGAGCTTCCTCTTCGCGGCCGCCTCTGCGACCGCCAGGTCCGCTTCCCGCCGGTAGACGGTCGCCTCCCGGAACTGGAGCGCCTCGGTCTGGCGCCGAGTCTCCTCGGAGAGCTGGAAGAGGCGGGACTGGCCCGTGTTGATGAGTTCCTGCTCGTGGGGCTCGGTGCCAGAAGAAATGAAGTGGAGGAGCGAGCCGGAGAAGAGGAAGAGCCCCCCGCTCGCGACGAGCGTGAGCGCGAGTACGGCCGAGTGGGTCCCCGCCTGGGGAAGGTAGACGAGCAGGCCGAGGCCGGTGGGCACGATTGCCGCGCCGAAGGCGAGCATCTTCCGGCGCGACCATTCGGGCCAGGTGAGCGTGAGCCCCACGAGCGCCGCGGAACTGCCCGCGAGGACGGCCGGATAGAACCACGGGAGGAGCTCCCAGCTCCCCGTCGGACCCGCTTGCGCTAGGCGAGCCACCATCAGGAACAAGAGGAGCGCCGCACCGGCCGCGCTCGCGACGCTGACGGAGAAGTGGCGCTCCCAAGGCCAGAGCTGGTACTCCTCCCACTTGACGACCAGACCAAACAGGCCGAGCAGAAAGGTGCCGGCGAGGGGCGGCAAAAGGTACGCCAGGCTCGAGATAGGCGGGTTACCCGTCGAGTTGGACGAGGGGAGGACCCCGTACGCCACGAGGAAGGCGTCGATGAACAGCAGGGGATACAGAACGAGCGAGTAGTAGTGGGCGGTTCGGCCGATACGTAGCTGGAGGAGGGCGTCCTCACGTGCCCGCCGAAGGTCGTGTTGGGTGACGAACGTAGCCGAGCGCCCAGCGAGGCGCGGCGGCACCTGGACCCCCGGGCCCTTCGCGGCTGCGCTTCCGACAGGAACCTTCGCCACGCTCGGGCCGGACGTGGCCTTGAAGCTCGCCGGCACAAAACCCCCGAGGATTAGAGGGCGGGGTATGGTACTTAACCGCTCGTTTTTCGCTGCGGACGAGCCTCGGTTCACTCCGCGCGTCGGAGAGCCACGAGCACGGCGGAACCACGCGCCCATCGGCGCTCCACGCCGCCGACGCTCTCCTCGAGGTCGAGGAGGTGGGCCCACCCTCGGGCGGAAGCGCGGACCGCCGTGCACCTTTCGGGGTCCGACCCGAGAGCGGGAGCTACGCTGAGCGCTCCCTCGCGGCGGAAGCCGAGAGGAAGGAGGGCAGATTCGGCTGCCTCGATCGACGTTCGGGCGAACGAGCTGGAGTCTCGACGCCGCGGGGGAAGCGGCGCGAACCCTTCGCGTTCGACCCGCGGGAGTACGGCGGGGAGAGGGGCACGCAGCCATCGCGCGAGCGCACCCGGAGGGAGGCGGTGAAGATAGACGGACCGTTCGCCGGGACCAGGTGAAAGTTCGAGGAGGATCAACCCCCCCGGTGCGACAGCGCGCGCCGAGGCAAGGAGGAGGTCGTCGGCCGCGTCGGCAGCGAATCCCACGAGGTTACCGAGCAGGTAGACCCCGGAGAAAGCTCCTTCATGGAGCGGCGGGCGGCGACCGTTCCCTCGCACGAGGTGGATGGTCGCAGAACCTCCCCTCGACACAGGTGGGACTCTTCGCCGGACCTGGCGGAGCGCCTCCTGCGAGAGGTCGAGGAGGACTCGAGGCTGGCCCGCCCCCCCCAGGTGTGGGGTGAACCGACCGGGTCCGGGTCCCACCTCGAGCAACGGTCCCTCCTTGGGCGGCGCGTGCTTCCGGAGAAAGCGCACGCGGAGCTCACGGAACAGCTCGCGTTGGGCCGTCCCCTCGTACCTCTGCCATTCCCGATCCACTCGGTAGCGGTCGAGCTCGAGGAATCGAGCCTCGGCGCGAGAGGAGGCCCTCGTGCGACGCCGGTCTGCGCTTGGAGGTCCTTGGCGTCGCCCGGCCGCGCGGAAAGAGGCGCCAGGAAGGGGAGCGGGAGGTTTATATCCCATATTCTTTCGTGACCCCGAGAAACATGCCGTATTACGAATGTCCCAAGTGCGGTGGCGGATACGTCATCGACGTCCTTCCGAGCGCCCGTCCGATCTGCGACCGGGACGGTGCACGCCTCAAGCGCACGAGCGACGCCTCGTACGAGCGCAACGCCCGGATTGAATAATCCTCCCTGCCCGAGCGATGGTAACCCTCGGGCCACTCGTTCGCAGGTCCGCCCGCGCCGGGGGCGGGCTTCTGGTCGTGGGGTCGCTCCAGTTCGTGGCCGCGATGGGGGTGGTGCAGTACGCCCATCCCGGCTACTCGATACGACAGAATGCGGTGAGCGACCTTGGGGGCTCGCACTCCCCCTGGGCTGTGCTGTTCAACCTCTCGAGCATCCTCCTGGGGCTGCTCACGCTCGGCGCCGTCCTTCTGATTCGCTCCGCGTTCCGCAAGGGGAAGAGCTCGAAGCTCGCTCTCGGGCTTCTCGCGCTCGCGAGCGTGGGCGCGATAGGGATCGGCGTGTTCCCCGAGGGGAGTCGCCTTCACGGTAGCTTCGCGGAGCTCGCCTTCCTCGCCTCGGCAGTCTCGCTCCTCTTCTTCAGCCTCGCGATGCTGCGAGACACGCGCTGGGACGGGTACCGCCTGTTCACGTTCGCGGCAGGGCTTGTCACATTTCTCGGGATCCTACTCTACGGGGGACCTTCGACGCTCGGTCTTGGGCCGGGCGGCGCAGAACGGGTGCTCATCGCTCCCATCCTCCTCTGGGGAGTCGTCGCCGGAGCGCACCTTCTCCGGCTCCCGTCCTACCGTGCCTCCCCGGTCAACTCCTGGGAGTCCGACGCCGGCGCAGCGTAGTCCTGGCATCGGCAACGATCTTCTCGTGGTCGAACGCGAGCGTTGGGAGCCGATCGAACGGCCACCAGCGCGCCTCGCTCGCGTCGTCGCCCCCGCGGGCCACCGTCCGGCGGCCGGTGACCTGATAGACGACGCTCGCGCTGGGTCCTCTCGGGTCCCTTCGGGGATCGGAGTACACACCCAAGAGGCGAACGATGCGGCCATGGGATCCGGTCTCCTCTTGAAGTTCCCGGAGCACGGCCGACTCGCAGCTCTCCCCCAGTTCCACGAACCCCCCGGGTAGGGCCCAACGTCCGAGGAACGGCGGGTACCGTCGCCGGACGAGGAGCAGCTCGCCCCTGGAAAGGAAGAACGCGTCCACCGTAAGAGCGGGGGTCAACGGCCGACCCCGCTTCGAGGTGTGCGAACGAGCGGCCATGCGAGCGAGCTCCGAGAGCTGGTTCAGCTTCCCGCGGATCGGAGCCCAGAGAGCAGGTCGTGGCGCGTCACGATGCCGACGAGGACCCCCCGATGGGTCACGGGGAGGCGGTTGATCCGACGTGCCATCAGCAGCTGCACGGCCTCGTCCATCGTGGCCGCACGGTCGATCGTGATCGGGTCGGGCGTCATCACTTCGCGGACCAGCGTCCGGTCGAGTACCGCGCGGCAGGCGGGGAGGAGGTCGGAGCGCCGCGCCTCCTCGGCATCCAGGAGGAGATCGAACAGCCCTCCCGGTAGGGAAAGCCCGGCCCGATCGTGGAGGAGCCGGAGCACATCCTTCTGGCTCAGCACCCCGACGGGTCGGACCTGGGCGTCGACCACGGGAAGGCCCGAGATCCCTCGCTGGCTCAGCCGGGCGCACGCGAGGCGCAACGGATCCCCCGGCCGAACGCTGATCGCGGGCCGGCTCATCACGTCGCCAACAGTGTAACCATAGAACCCGAGTGCGCCGGCCCCTGAGCGCCGCCGCGCACGGGCAGGCGAAGGAGGACCATGGCCCCGGGACGTACGCCGGGGGGTCGAGGATCGTGGCACGAGTTGAGTCGATGGTCCGCCGTGGATAACCTCTGCGAAGGGCGCGTTCTCCGCTCCGGTCCGTGCCGGAGCTTGCTTCTGCTCGGCGGTGCTGCTCCTCCCTTCGGGCCGCACTCCCCCTCCTCAGAATCTCCCGCTGAGTTCCCCCGCGCCACGTTTCGCGGCGAGCTCGACTTGCGGTGCCACTTGAACTCCCGACTTCCTGCTAGAACAGCCTTACATCGGGGGGAATGCTCCGCGGAGCCGTGGCGACTCCACTTCCCTCGCCAACCTCGTACCCCACTCCTCCCCCGCCGCCCCCGGGCCCTTGGAGCACGGCCTCCCGTTCGCCACGGAGGTACGACGCGGCGGCGCTTTCACGCATCGAGCTTGGTGGAGCCCTAGGGATCCTTGGTGCCCTCTTCGGGTGGGGCTACTTGGCCGTCTCCAGCGCTACGTCGCTTGGCTCGACGACGCTCACAACTTCCTCGAGCGGTGCGCCCAAGATCAGCGTCTCGACGGGGGGGGTGGAGCTGCTGCTAGCGCTCGCCGCCGTTTCCGCGCTCTTGGAAGTGGTCCAGCTCGTCTACCTCCTCGGAGCCTTCCGTGAGCTCCGCGAGTTCGACGATGGCTTCGAGACGCCGAGCAAGCTCGTGTGGCTCGCCCTGATCGGGCTTCCACTCCTGCTGCTCGCGGTCGCGCTCCTCCTCACCGATGCACTCTCCCTCGCGCAGTGCGTAAACGCCCTCCCGCCGGGTGGATCGGCCCAGGCCTCGTGCAGCGGCCAGCTCGGATCGCTCGTCGGCGCCACAGGCCTATTCCTGCTCGCGGGCGTCCTTTCGCTCATCGGTTGGATCGCCCTCCTCCTGGGCGTCTGGCGGCTGGGCGCGCACTTCAACGAGTCGAACTTTCGCGCCGCCGCCATCCTGCTCATCATCCCCTTCCTCTCGGTGGTTGGATTCGTCCTCATCTGGTACTCCTCCCGAAGGCTCGGCCAGCGTCGCGCTCGGCCGGGCTCCGAGTTCTTGTAGACCGGTGGTGTCGAACCCGAAGGACGCATCGAGGACAGGTTGCGGCGCGGCGGCTCATCCTAACCGAGCGACTCTGGCCTCGCGCATCGGACCTTGGAGCCCGCCGTGAGGAGCCCAAGCGGATTGGGACCCCAGTTCGTTCGGGTCCGCTCTGGCCATCGATTCGAGGTAGTGGGTCACGGCGCGGGCCCCGAGACCCTCCTCGTCCACCCCGGTGGCCCGGGGATGAGCTACCCGTACCTCGCGAACCTGCTCCGGCTCGGAGGCCGGCGCCGGCGTGTGCTCCTGTTCAACCCGCGCGGGGTCGGGCGGAGCTGGACGCCCCGGGGGACCTCGAGCTACACCGTCGCGAAGCTTGCCGGGGATTTGGAGGAGCTCCGAGAGGCGCTCCACCTCGACCGGTTCGACCTTCTTGGCTTCTCGGCGGGCGGATTCGCGGCGCTCGAGTACGCACGCCGGTACCCGGGTCGGCTCCGCTCGCTGCTCCTGTGCGGTACGGCGCCGAGCACCCGCGATATCGAGGACGCCAACCGTCGCATGCTCGCAAGCGCCTCGAAGGAGACGCGCCGCAGGATCCGAGCGCTCACGCGCGCGAGGAGATTCGACGACCCCGAGTACGTTCGCCTCGCGGAGGAGGTCAGCGCACCCTTCAGCCGGCGGTTTCTCTCCCGCGATCCTCCGGCGATCCGTCGTTCGGTCGTGAATCCGTCGGTCTACCGCGCGATGATGACCCCGAGCGGCAATGAGTTCGTGGTGGAGGGAACGCTCGCGGGTTGGGACGCTCGGCCGGAGCTCGCCCGGCTCCCGATGCCGGTGCTCGTGCTCGTCGGACGCCACGACTTCTTCCACGACGCCTCGCGCAGGATGGCAGCCCGAATCCCGGGAGCCCGACTCGTCGTGCTTCCCCGTGCTAGCCATCTGGCTCACCTCGAACAACCCGGGGCGTTCCGCGGGGCGGTGCGAGGGTTTCTGGACGGTCTGAAGGCACCCGTCGGCTAGTCGCGGCCCTACGAAGGGATTGGTTCCTTCGACCGGGAGCGTGCAGGTGCTGGGGGCACCGAGATCGCCTCTCCCGCCGGGCCGGAGTAGACGGTGAGCGGACCCGTTCCCTCGTGCCGGGGTGCTGGCCGGCGGTGCTCACCGTCCGACGGAGGAGGCATGTTGTCGCGGGGGGCCCGTCGGGGCGCCTTCCTTCCATGGCTCCACCGGGACGGAGGCGCTGGGCGAAGGGCCTTTCGGCGGCTGGCGGGTGAGTAGGAAGGCCCCGAGGAGAATCGCGAAGGCGACCGCGATGAGCCCGATCGCAAGACTCCAGAGAAGTGCTGCGGAGGGGCCCGAGGTTGTGTTGTGGTAGATGGGCGGGCTTGCGACCGGCGCCGCGAGTAGAGAGATCGCGAGAGAGCGCGATCCGTTCGCCGGCACCGAGAGGTTCGTCGAGAACGACAGATAGCCGGGGGCGCTCGCCACGACGCTGTGCAGCCCGGCGGCCACGCTGGCCGACGCGGCCCCCCCGAGGAGCGTCCAGGCTACGCCGTCCACGCTCAGTTGCCCGCTCGCCGGTAGGAGGGAGACCGCGAGCGTTCCGGGGAGCGGGAGGAATGTCACGCTCACGACGACCGGGCCGCCGGCGACGTCTACGGAGCCGGCGGGGCCCGAGCTGAAGTTCGCGGCCGCCGCGACGAACGGATAGCTGCCGTTGGCGAGCGAAACGCCGAGCGCCGTGGCGACGCCTCCGAGCCGCTGAGAGTTGACGAGGACCGACCACGGTTCCCCGGCCGGCAGACCCGAGGCGGCGAACGTCACGGGGAACGAAGCGACGGTCGGCGGCTGGATCGGGAGGAGGATGAGGAGATTGGCGGCGCTCACCGTGGCGACCCCCGTCCTGCCGGCCGGGTCGAGCCAGGGAACGCCGCTCACCGAGTAGCCGTAGGAACCGGACGGGACCTCGAACTGGACCGATCCGGAACCCGTGGTCGAGTTGACCGTGCCGTTGAGGTCGACGGACCAGGCAATCCCCGCCGCGACCGGCGAGGCCTCGAAGGTGACGGTGTAGAGCGGGCTAGGGGTGAGCGGTAGGTAGTCCCCGCCCGAGGAGATCGCTCTCGAGTCGGTGTAGGGAAGGCGCCCGTACGGATTGCCGGGGCTGCCGTAGTTGCCCCAGTAGTTTCCACCCTGGACCGTGCCCCCCACGATGCTCCCCGAGAGGTTCATCCCGTTCACCGTGCGGATCACGTTCGCCGGCGCGGCGGACACGTTCCAGATGTCGGTCTGCACCACGGGGATTCCTGTGAGGATGTCGACGGGCGGCGTGTTCGCGGGGACCGCGAGACCGGATCCGAAGTAGTTGTTGTAGACCAGGTTGCCCGAGGAGAAGAGCGTCAGTCCGTCAGCGCCCGGGTCGCCCGCATCGAACGCAGGGCTCAGGTACAGGAAGTTCGTCGGCGAGACCGGAAGGAAGACGTTGCCCCAGACGGTGTTCGCCGTGCCGCCGTAGAAGAGGAGCGGGCTTCCCGTCGAGAGGAATCGGTTCGACGCCACGAGGTTGTGGCTCGAATTCCAGAAGAGGACGTTCGCCACGGGGAACCCCGCGAGGTACGGTCCGTAGAACCATCCCGTGATCCCCGAGGAGCCCTCGAGCGTCACGTTGCTCGAGTTGAAGAACTGGAGCTGCAAGTTGTTCGTCGCTGGGAGCACGTTCGCGGCCAGCACGGAGGCATCGTGGGGGTCGAGCCATACCTCGAACGACGGTGCCGAGACGAGGCGAACGGACGCGGCGGAGTTGGCCAGTAGGATACCTGGGAACTCGGGGAAGGTGAAGTCGTTCGTGCGAGCGAAGCTCGGGTCGATTGGGCGGGTCTCGTTGTGGGGTAGGAGGTACGGATTCGCCGGCGTGCCGTTGCCGGAGAGCGAGAGATTTGCCACCTGGCCTGTCCCCCACGCGATGAGCGGGGTGTAGACACCGACGCTCGAATCCCGGATGAGCGCGATGGGAACCACTCCCGTAACGTTGTTGAAAGTCCCGTTGAGGGGCCGGTAGCCCGAGAGCTCGACGGCGTACGAGTACACACCCGGAGGGAGCGACACGACGGTGACCGGTCCCGAGGGGTTCGGTGGAGCCCACTCGGCGAGGCTCGCGTTGAACCGCGGGCCGGGGGAGACAAGCAGGAAGGAGTTGCCTGGGTTCAACAGGAACTGTACGGGGTGCGTGCCGGCGAGGCCCCCGGTTGTGTTCCAAAGATTCTCGAGGAGGGAAGGGCCTGCGTTCAGGTGGGCGACGGGGTTCGGGGGCGGCGACCACCACTCCGCGACCCCGCTTGCGGTCTCCCCCGTGTCGGTCCCGAACCCGAAGGCGGAGGGGACGTCGTTGAAGCGGTGGGAGGTAGAGTTCCAGAGCTGGAGCGCGAGCGACCCGCCCAGCCCGAGGAACTGGGTGGTGCTGCCTCCGCCCGGGCCGCCCAGGACGAGTTCGGCGTCGTACAGCAGGTAGCCGGTCGGAGTGAGGCTCCGGCCGCTGATCTCGTACGAAGGGGCGGGAGTCAGCGCCTGGGCGCTGTGGTTCGACGCCGAGTTGAACACCACTTCGTCGTACGAGCCCGAGACGGTGTGGCCGGTCGAATTGGTGAGCGTGTAGTTGAAGAAGGCCACGGAGTCGTTGTTGAGCACCGTCGTGTTCGTGTAGAGCGACACGGTGAACGGCAACGGTTCCCGGAACGTTGGCCCAGTAGCGAAGTAGTAGGTAGGAGCAACGACGGTCCCGTTCCCTCTCAGGATGGAGTTAGCCGGGAGAAAGCTCGCGGGGCTAGAGAAATTCCACACGTTGTCGATGAACTGGAGCACGTGCGTGTCCGTCGAGTAGAAGACCACGTTCTGGTCCCAGAAGCTCTCGCTCGAGTTTCCGAGCACCGTCACGTTCGCGTCGACCGTGTTGAGCTGGAGGCCGAACGCCCGGGGGGCGTCGTCGTCCAGGTAGAAGACGTTCGAGGAGCTGAAGCTCGCCGTTCCCCGAACGCTTGGCGTCCGTGTGACGGTCCCAACCGTCACGCCGGTGAGATTTCGGTGGAGACCGAAGTCCGCGAGCCCCATCGGGGCCGGGGCCGTCGTGAAGAGGGGCTTCACGGTCCCGTTCGCGAGCTTTCCGCCGCCTTGAAAGTTGGGAAGGTAAGCGTACCGGCTCGCTACGTGGGCTGCGGAGATGCTCGCCAGAGCGCGCTCCGCTTTTCCGCCGTGAGCGAGGTGAGCGAACGCCGACTGCTCCGTGGCCGAAGTGGGGGCACTGGTAGCGCTCGCGCCCACCACGCTCGCGCACGCGGGCGGAACGAGGAGCACGAGAAGGCTCGCCGCGACGATCACAGCGGAGGACAGGGAGCCGGGTCGAACCGTGGCGTTCACAGACCTGGACGACCGAGACCACAAGATGTAATCTTGCCTTCGTTCGAAGACCGGGAGCCGTAACGCGACGCCAGCACTCCTCGATAGCGAGGGGCGTTCCGGGCGAAGTGCTAGTTCCAGCTGCGCTGCAGCCGCTCGAGTACCTCGAGCCATTCGAGGCCTTTGGCGACGCCGAGGGCGGCCTCGGGGAAGCGGGTGCGGGCGAAATAGGCGCGAATCTGCTCCGCACGGCCGAACCCGACTTCGGGGAGGAGCGAAACGAACAGGATGGAGAGGAGCGGGGTACCGGTGAGGATCCGGTCGAGCTCGACCAGATGCTGTTCGCACCAGCGCCAGACGATCTCCTGTCCCACAGGGTTCGCGGCGGCGCCGCCGAGCATCTGCGTGCCTCGGTTGGCAGGGATCTTTGGCGACAGGACGAGGTCGAGCGTGTGCGCGAGGCCCGCCGGGTCCGGGATTGCGGCGAGGGCGGCCCCCATCTGCGAGGCTTCCGCCTCCGAAGAAGCGGAGTTCATCCGGGCCTCGAGCGCAGCGACCGCGCGTTCGTCGGAGCTTTGGCCGTAGGCAAGAGCGACGGGCAGCCGTAGGTCGACCGGCAAGCTCCCGTAGTCGGCGAATCGGGCGGCGAGGGTGCGGGCGAACGCCTCGTCCGTTCGAATTCGACCGAGAAGCGCTCGACCTCGTAGACGTCCGAGCAGCTCCCCCTCTCCGGGCCGCTCCTCGAGATGGACGAACTCCACCGCCCTTTCGAAGAACCGATGGAAGGAGGCGCAGAGTCGACGGTTGGCGGCGATGAGCCGCGCCGCGGATGCATACACCTGGAACGCCTCATCGACGAGGAGGAAGCCGGGTCGCGAACCGGCGCGCTCGAGCTCCTCGACCAGCGCCTCCGGCGGGAGCTCCCCCGCGAACACCCGCGCCGCCGCATCCGACAGAAGGCCCCAGCGGTCGATCTCCTCGAGCCGATCGTATTCCGTCGCAAGACGTGCTGCGAGCGTCGCGTCGTAGGCGCTGCGGAAGAAACCGGTGCGGCTCGGATTCAGCAGAACGAGCGCGTCCCGGGGCACCTGGAGCTCGAGCTCCGGCCCGTCCAGGAGTACGCTGCGCTGCTCCCCCCCTACGCGAAGGGTGAGCGGCACCGGCCAATGCCCGTCCTCGGGGCCGCCGAGGTATCGGAACCTGCGCTGGCGGAGGAGCAGTCGCTCCCCCTC
Source organism: Thermoplasmata archaeon (assembly GCA_022749845.1). Classification (GTDB taxonomy): domain Archaea; phylum Thermoplasmatota; class Thermoplasmata; order Lutacidiplasmatales; family UBA184; genus JAKIVR01. The sequence goes on along the minus strand of JAKIWX010000005.1, from coordinate 23,528 downwards.
GACGGCAAGCGAGAGGATCGGGTAGCCCGGGCGGTCGAGCCAGGCTTGCATGATCCGGGTGATCGGGCGGTTCCCCCCCTCTTCGAGGGCGGCCCACAGGTCCGAGGCGACGGTGTTCCCGTAGGCGTGCTTGCGGAGATACCGGTTCACCCCCGCCCGAAACTCGGCGGCCCCGAGATAGGCCTCGATCATCCGTAGGACCGTTGCACCCTTCCCGTAGGTCACCTCGTCCGCGATCTGTCCGAGGTCGCTCGGCTTCTGGACCTCCACGCGGATCGGGTGCGTGACCGTGAAGGCGTCCCCCTCGAGCCCCCAACGGCTGAACCGCATCTGGAACTCGCTCCAAAGTTCGAGCTCGGGATACAGCTCGCTGTCGAGAGTGGCCTGCATGAAGGTGGCGAACGCCTCGTTGAGCCAGAAATCGTTCCACCAATGCATCGTGACGAGGTTGCCGAACCATTGGTGCGCGATCTCGTGGGAGATCGTCTCCCGCACCAGCCGCCGGCTCCGCGCGCTCGTCGTGGCGTCGACGAGGAGCTGGGTCTCGCGGAACGCGATGGCGCCCCAGTTCTCCATCGCTCCGGCCCAGAACGCCGGGACCGAGACGAGGTGGAGCTTGGGGAGCTGGTACGGCAGCCCGTAGTACGCTCCGAAGGAGGAGACCGCCTTCTCGGCGTGCTCGAGTGCGAACCCGGCCGCGGGCTCGCGACCAGGGGGAAGCGCGACGATGACCTCCGTCGACCCCGCGCGCCCGCGGACCTCCGAGAACGGCCCGACGCCGACGTACAGGAGGTACGTCGACATGGGGGGCGTCGGGGCGAACCGTACCGTGCGCCTGCCGTCGTGGAGTTCGCTCCCCACCGGCGGGGTGTTGAAGATTACCACATCGTCGGCGGCGGACTCCACGGACAGGTCGAACACCGCCTTGAACGCGGGGTGGTCGACGCAGGGAAGGACGCGCCGCGCCCCGGTCGGATACATCATCGAGGTGATGATCGAGGAGCTGCCGTACGCCGATCGGTAGAGACCGACGAGGCCCTGTTCGAGCACCGTGCCCGAGTAGCGGATCCGGATCGCATGGGCGCCGGGCCCGACTGCGCCGATCCGGAGCTCTTCGAGGGCCGGGTCCTCCTGGAACGGGCACGGTTTACCGTCGAGCTCTACCGATCCTAGCGCAAGGGCTTGGCAATTGAGGACGATCTCAAGACCCGCATCGTGCAGCTCGATGAGCACCTCCCCGGAGAAGCTCGGCCCCTCGGAGGGGAAGTCGAGCTTGAGCGTGTAGCGGTCGACCTGCACCGTTCGGCGGAGCAGAGCGCCCCTAGATGGCGCTTCCCCTTTCGGCGTTCGGCGGCCAGAGGGCCCGGGCGGCGATCACGTGGGCGATCTCGGAGGTACCATGCGCGAGCCGCGCACTGCGCAGGTCGCGAAGCCTCCGCTCGTGGGGGAGCTCGTTCGAGTAGCCGAGCCCGCCGTGGAACTGCATCGCATGCTCGACGCACGTGATGGCCACCTCACCGGCGAACCATTTGAGCATCGCCGTGTCCGCGTCGGTCGCCCGGCTTGCTTCCAGCCCAGCTGCGACGGCCTCGGTCTGCCGCCACGCGGCCTCGAGCCTTACCCGGTCCTCGACGAGCGGGAAGCTGATCGCTTGACGGTCCGCCAGACGCCGGCCGAAACTCTGGCGGTGACCGACATAGTCGACCGCCTCCTCCCAGCTCGACCACGCCACGCCGAGATAGATGGCCGCCAGGAACGCTCGCTCCCGGCGAAGCTCCTCTCGAAGCGCGGGGAGCGCCCCGCCCTCGGGGCCGATCCTCGCCTCCGCCGGGAGCTTGACCCCAGAGTACACTATCGTGCCTCGGCCCATCCAGCGCTCGCCGTGATCGGTTCCGGTGGAACGGACGACCCCGGGCAGATGCTGGGGGACGAGAAACGCGGTGAGGGCGTGCCGCTCGCTGCCTGGAACCCGTGCGAGGACAATCGCCGACTCCGCTTCCGCGGCGAACGCCGCCTGGCTCTTCGTGCCCTCGAGAATGTAGCCCCCCCCTACAGGGCTTGCCCGGGCCGCGATCGCGCCGATGTCGGAACCGGCCTCTGGCTCTGTAATCTGGTTGCCGACCAGGAGTTCCCCCCGGACTATCCGCGCGAAAGTCTCCGTTTGCGGCCCCGGTGCGCCGATCGACCCCAAGATAGAGCAGAACTCGGGTTGGAGGGACAGCTTCGCCGCCATGGTCCCACCGAACCGTGCGAGCTGAAACAGCAGCCGGGCCGCGCGGGTCGGCGAGAGCCCGCGACCACCCCGTGCAGGAGAGACCGTGAGGCCGAGCAGCTGGGCACTGCCCAACTCTTGAAACAATTCACGCGGGAAGCGCGGGTGCGTATCCACCTCCCTATTCAGCTCCCGTAGCTTGAGCCGAGCACAGAACTCGTGGACGTCCCGATCGAGCGGGTCCTGGGGGACAGGCGCCGACGGAATCACGGGCCCCCTTTCCTCGGCCGGCGGGCGGGGGCGCGCGTCGGTGGGCTCGAGGCCGGGGGATCGGCACCGATGACCTTCGCTGCCTCGAGCCGCCGCCGCCGGGCGGAGCGCACGCCAAGCAACCGGCCGAGGATGGCGTCGTTGTCCTGACCCAACCACGGCGCGCCCCGCCACACGCGACCCGGAGAGGAGCGGAACTTCGGCGCGATGCCCGCCCCGCGTACCCTTCCCGCCACGGGGTCCTCCCAGCTCAGGAACATCCCGCGCGCCGCGTAGTGGGGATCTGCCGCGAGTTCGTCGATGGTGGAGGCGCGGGCGAACGCGAGGTCGGACGCGCGTCCAGCCTCCTCAAGCTCCGCCAGCGTACGCACGGCGAAGTACGGTCGAATCCGCGCGTCGATCTCCGCTCGATGGCTCGTCCTCCAGCTCATCTCGTCCCACGGGCCAGGAGGTAGCCCGATCAGCTCGCGCAACCGCAGCCAGGCGTCGACCGTGGGAGCGGCGACGACGATCCAACCGTCCTTCGCTGGGTAGAGGTCGTACGGGTGGAGGCGTGGATGCCCGGTTCCGTGGCGCCCTCGAACGACGCCCCGAGCAAAGTAGTCGAGCGCGAGATTCTCGAGGAGGGTGAAGAACACCTCGTACTGAGCCACGTCGACGACCTGCCCACGCCCAGTCCGGCTCGCGCACACGTAGCCCATGAGCGCGGCGCCGGCGGCGGCAAGTCCGGTGACCGTGTCGTTGAGGGCGGTCCCGGCCCGCTGGGGCGGGGCGGGCGAGGCCTCGCCTTGGAGCGCCAGGTAGCCCGAGTACGCCTGAGCGATCAGGTCGTACGAAGGCCGGCCGATCCGTTCGGGATCCCCCGTCTGGCCGTAGCCCGAGACGTGGACGACGGTGAGGCGGGGGTTCGTCCGCAAGACGATTCCATCCCCCAGTCCGAAACGCTCGAAGGTGCCCGGACGGCTCGCCTCGATCCAAATATCGGAACGCGCGAGCAGCTTGAGGAAGAGCGTTCGGCCCGGCTTGGTGCGGACGTCGAGCCCCAGCGAGAGCTTGTTCCGACCGTACTGGACCCACGATTCGGAGGTGCTCGCCTCGGGCGGCGCGTCGACGGGAAGGAGCGGCGGCAGCCCACGGGTCGGGTCGGCGTACGGTCGTTCGAACGGCGGACCTTCCACGTGGATCACCTCGGCACCGAACTCACCGAGGTGGGTGGCCGCCCAGGGCCCCGCGACGAATCGGCCGGTGTCGACGACTCGGACCCCGGCGAGCGGACCGAAGGGTGGTACGAGCGCGTCCGCTCGAGGTGGCATCGACCCCCGGGCGGTCGCCCCCGCTTAAAGCGGGAGGTTCACCCCCGAACCTCCGGCCCCTTATACCGGTCGACCGAGAATGCCCCAATGAAGGACCCACCTTGGGTACGGCTCGAGGGTGCCGCGTTTCGGGACGAGCTCGTCCGGTACAAGATGGCGAACCACCCGTTCCGCACCCACCCGTTCTTCGCCGAGGTGGAGAGCGGAAAGGCCCCGCGGGAGCTCCTGCACCGATGGGTCACCCAGTTCTATCCTTGGCTCGCGTGCGTCCCGCTCGCGATGGCCGAGCGGTTCTCGCGCTGCTCCTGGGAGGCGAGGTTCGACCCGTACCGACGCATGATCCTCGACCAACTGGTCGAGGAGGCCGGAGACCCGAAGGGGAAGGAGCCGGGCCACCCCGAGCTTTGGCTCCGGTTCTGCGAGGGTCTTGGGCTCCCTCGAGGGGCCGTGGTCGGGGCTACGCTCCTTCCGAGCACGCTCGTCGCGATCGACGACTTCCTCTACCTGAACCGCGAGGTGCCGTTCTACATCTCGGCCGCAGGCTCCTCGGAGCCCCCGAACGTGGAACTCTGCGCCCGACTGCTGCCGGCGTTCCGAACGCACTACAAGGTGAACGAGGCGCACCTCGCGTACTACACGCTGCACGTCACGGCGGACGAGGAGCACAGCCGATTCGTCGGCCAGATGGCGGCCGATTTCGCGACGACCCCCGAGGTCCGCAAGGAGATGTGGGACGCCATGCTGCGCGGGTTTGCCCTCCATCGTCTGCTCGTGGACGGGGCGATCGGATCCGCCCACGTCCCCCCTCCCCCGTGACGGGGAACTTGACTGCAGGTTGAGGGTCACGGGGGCGCGGAACGTATGACCGACGGGGTCGAACTACGGCTAGGGAGGTTGCTCCCGCGCGGCGGCCGTCGCCTCTTCTCCGTCCCCCTCGACCACTCGGTCTCGATGGGTCCCATCGACGGGCTCGAGAGCACGCGGAGCGTGGCACGGGAGCTCGTGCGATCCGGCGTGGACCTCCTCATCGCGACTCCCGGGGCCGTGCGCGAGATCATCCCCCAGCTCGCGCCCTCGACCCTCCTCGGGGTCCATCTCTCCGCCTCCACCTCCCTCTCGCCGGAGCCCGACCGGAAGCGCCTCGCCGGTTCAGCCCAGGAGGCGATCCGGCTGGGAGCGGATCTCCTGTCGGTCCAGGTGAACTTCGGGGTGGCGGGCGAGGGGGAGATGCTGGTCGCGCTCGGGGAGGCCGTTGAGTCCGGTCACGCGCTCGGCCTCCCCGTGCTCTGCATGAGCTACGTGAAGGGCGAGCGCCGGGGAACTCCGGAGGAGCTGCAGCACGCGGCGCGGGCGTCGGCCGACCTGGGCGCGGACCTGGTGAAAATCTCCTACCCAGGCTCTACCGAGGCCCTTCGCCAGCTCGTTCGATCCACGCCGGTGCCGGTGCTGCTCGGGGGAGGGGTCCGGCTGGACGACGAGGTGGCAGCGCTCGAGCGGATCGGAGCCGCCTTGGGTGCCGGCGTCGCCGGAATCTGCTTCGGTCGCAACCTGTTCCAGCGGGAACCCCTCGAGCCGTTCGCCCGGCGCGTCGGAGAACTCGTCCATTCGGCTGGGACCGTACCGCGGTGAACGCGGACCGGTTAGTCCTCCGTCTCCGCGGAGCGAGCCACGGGGAGGTGCACGCTCTCGCGGAGGAAGCGCGCCGACGCGGATTCCGCCGTTTCCTCCTCACCGACGCGACCGCAGCGGCCGTGGTGGAGGGAGAGTGTTATCTGGAACTCCCCGAGCGAATCGAGGCGCTGGGAGGCGCACGCCAGCTTCTCCATCGAGAAACCGTTCGAGATCCCTCGGACCTTGATCGGGCGCTTGGGCGACTCGGCCAAGGCGATTCGCTCTCGATCCGCTTCGAGCTCGAGCGGGTGCTGCCCCTGGAGAGCCTCATCGCTCACCGGGGCCCGGGCACCGTGCTCTGGGTGGAAATCACCGACGTGCGAGAGCTCCCGGCCGCGCTCGGGGCGCTCGAACGCGGGGCCGATTCGGCCGTCGTGCGCGTCGAGACGGTGCGGGACCTCGACGCCCTCGCTCCCTGGATCGCGTCCACGGGGCCGCCTACCTTGCGGTGGACCCCACACCGTGTCTCCCGCATCGCGCCGATGGGGAACGGCGATCGCGTCCTCGTCGACACTACAAGCTTGCTCGGCGCGACGGAGGGACTTCCCGTGGGATCCTCGGCCGCGCGACTCCTCCTCGTGCTGAGCGAGGCCGTGGGGTCCAGAGTGACACGCCCTCGCCCCTTCCGCGTAAACGCAGGTGCCCCGCACTCGTACACGCTGCTCGCCGACGGGGATACCCGGTACCTCTCCGAGCTCGAGGCGGGGGACGCACTGCTCGTCGGGGGCGCCGACGGGGCCGCGCGCGCGGTACGCGTGGGCCGTCTGAAGATCGAGCGCCGTCCGATGCTGCTCATCGAGGTGGAGTCCCCCGCAGGTCGGGCCACGATCTTTGTTCAGGAGGCCGAGACGGTCCGCCTCCATTCCGGGACCGTCCCCGTGCCCGTGACCGAGCTCGCCGTAGGCGATCAGGTCCTCGCGGCAGAGTTGCCGCCTGCTCGCCATCTCGGTCGGAGCATCTCCGAGCACGTAGAGGAACGATGAGCTGGAGAGCACCGCTCGTCGTCGCGACCCTGTCGGGAAGATCGGTCGAGGAGTGCCGCTCGCAGGCGGAAGTTGCGACTGCGGAAGGAGCCGACTGGGCCGAGGTTCGCCTTGACCGGTGGAGCGAACAGGCGACTCTCCGCCTGCCTGAGCTCTTCCCCGCACCGCTTCCGCTTCTCGCCACCCTCCGCTCGCGGGCGGAGGGCGGGGACGGTCCCGACGTTCCCGAGAGCCGGGAAGCCTCGCTGCTGCACGCGTTCTCCCTCCCCTTCGCCGCTATCGACCTCGAGATTCGGCGGGACCTCTGCCTCAAGGTAGGGGAAGCAGGTTCCCCACGGTCCGAGCGGCCTCCGCAGGTCGTCTTCTCGGCCCACCTCCCCGAAGGCACTCCGACCGACGAGCTTCGAAGGCTGTTCGAGGAGCCGCTACCCTTCGAAGGCATCCGCAAGTTGGTCCTTCCGGCCTCGGTCTCCCGAGCCGTAATCGACCTGCTTCCGTTCATCGAGGGGCTACCGGAACCCCGACCTGCACTCCTCACGACGGGTCCTTCGGGTGCGCTCTTCCGGGTGTGGGCTGCTCGACTCGCCATGCCGATCGTCTTCGGTTCCTTGCCCGAGCCCGCGCACGGAGAATCCGTCGAGCGCTCGCAAGTACCGGTACGCCTCCTGCGGCGTGTGTACAGCGCCACGAACTCGCAGCCGCTCTGCGGCCTCCTCGGGTCTCCGGTAGATGAGAGCCTCTCGCCCGCCGTTTTCGAGCGCTGGTTCTCGACGGTCGGCGCGGAAGCCGCGTACGTGACGCTCGACCTCAAGGACGCGCGGGTCCTCGGGGTCGTGCTCGGGGCGCTCTCGGCGCGCGGGTTCCGAGGCGTGAACCTGACGCATCCGCTCAAGGTCGCCGGCGGGCAGCTGGTCGCCACCGTCGGTGAGGAAGCTCTGCGCAGCGGATGCGCAAACCTCGTGCGGTTCGCGCCCGGGGGATGGAGGACGGAGAACACGGACGTCCGCGCCATCCGCCGGCGGCTCGGCGAGCTCGAGGGGCCTCGCGGCCGCCCGTTCGGAACGGTGCTCATCTTCGGTGCGGGAGGCGCCGCCCGCGCCACGCTTGCGGCCCTAAGGGAACCGAAGAGAGCCGTGGCCCTCCTCAGCCGAAGTGCGAGCCGGACCACCGAGATGGCGCGTGTACTGGGGAGCGGCATCGACGGCGCGACCCGCCCGTCCTACGAGCTCGTCGTCAACGCGACGCCGTGCGGGCGAGCCGGAGTGGAGCCGATGCCGCGCGACTGGCTGGCGCACATCGGTTCGGATTCCGTGGTCCTCGACTGGGTCTATCGTCCCGCGGCCTCCGCGCTCGAGGAGTACTGCGTCGAGAAGGGTGCGACGTACGAGGACGGCAGCCGGCTCCTCCTCTACCAGGCCGTGGAGAGCTTCCGAGAATGGTTCGGGCGGGCACTCACGCCCGCCGAGGAACGCCTGGGATGGGAGGCGATCTGCGCGGCGTAGGGAGTGCGTTCGGCGCCGTGAGCTTCGTGAACGCCATGCTCTGCGGGCAAGGCTGTGCGGCCGGGATCTCGCTGGGGGCCGAAGCGGAGCTGAGTCTCGAGGAATCCCCTCGAACGACCCCGACGATCCGGATCTCCGCCGGTTCCGACACGCCGTTGGTTCGGGCCGCGTTGGGCTCGGCTCTTCGTCGATTCGCGCCCGAAACGCCCTTTTCCGCGGAGCTGAGCCTGCGCTCGAACATCCCTCCCGCTCGGGGGCTCAAGAGCTCCTCCGCCGTCGCAAGCGCGATCTTCCGAGCCACAGAGAACGCGCTGCGTACCCCAAAGCCGGCGAGTTCCGAGGAACTGGCCGGCTGCGTGGCCGATGTCGGGCTCGCCGTCGGGTTGAGCGCCACCGGAGGGTTCGACGACGCGCTCGCGGGGCTCGAAAGCGGAGTGGTGGTCACGGAGAATGTTGAGCGCAGGCTCCTCTCGAGGACGGTGACGCCTCCGGAGTGGGAGCTCCTGCTCTGGGTTCCGCGCGACCAGCACCTTCCGGCCCCCGAGCTCCGCGCCGAACTCGCCAAGTACGTGAACGAGGGGAAGGAAGCGATCCGGCTCGCGCGGGACGGCCGATTCCTCGAGGCGATGGAGCGCAACACCCGGGCCGTGGAACGGGCGCTCGGCGTAGACCACCGCCCGTTACACGCCGAGCTCCGCCGTCGGGGGGCACTCGGGAGCGGACTCAGCGGCCTTGGTCCGTCGCTCGCGGTGGTGGTCCAGTCCGACAGGCGCCGAACTGTTCGCGCGGGGCTGCCCACAAGCGGAGGCGAACTGCTGAACACGTCGTTCGTCGCACCGCGGGACCGCAGCCCGTGAGCGAGAGGGTGGTACGACCGGGTCCCGTGTCGGGCAGGATTCGCGCCCCTCCCTCGAAGAGCTACACCCACCGGGGCGCGGTCATCGGTCACCTTACCGGAGTTCCCTTCGAGCTCGTGAATCCTCTAGAGTCCGGCGACACCCGGGCCACGCGGGATGGCTTGGAGGCACTCGGTACGTCCATTCTCCGCCGAGAGAGGCGCTGGGTGTTTCGCCCCAACCACCGTCCGCGTCCCCCCCGTTTCCGTACGGTGCGCTGCGCGTCGTCGGGTACAACGCTGCGTTTCCTCCTGTCGGTCGCGGCACTCGACACGGTCCCCGTCCGCTTCGTTGGGAATCCGGACCTGGGGCGTCGGCCGGTCGAGCCGCTCCTGCGAGCCCTCGAACGCCGCGGCGCCAGGTGCCGGCGACCGGGCGGCCGTCGATCGTTGCCGGTGACCGTCGAGGGGGTTCTGAGGCCCGGCGACTTCGAAGTGTCGGGTGAGGAGAGCTCCCAGTTCCTCTCCTCACTCCTGCTCGTGACCCCCGCCCTCCCGAGCTCCTCCCGCATTCGTCTCACGAGCCCGCTCGTATCGCGGCCCTACGTCGAGGCGACGCTCGCGGCCCTCCGGCGTCAGGGCGTCGAGGTGCGGGCCGGCGACGACGAATGGGAGGTCCGGGCGCCCGGCGGCTTCCGCCGGCGCAGCTTCGAGGTCACGGGCGACGCTTCCTCGGCCGCCTACCTCTGGGCATCCGCCGCGGTAGCCGGAGGCACGATCGAGGTGGCGGGCGTCGACCCTCGCTGGCCCCAAGCCGACCTCGCGGTACTGGAGCTCCTTGAGCGGGCCGGTGCGACGGTACGTTCCGGCGCTCGGGGGGTGCGGGTCGTCGGGGCCGGCTTGAACCCCTTCGAGTTCGACTTCACGGCGTGCCCCGATCTCCTGCCCTTAGGGGGGGTCCTCGCGGCCCTCGCGCGGGGTGGGGCAAGTGTACTCGGGGGCGCGCCGCATGCGACGCTCAAAGAATCCGACCGTCACGCAGGAACTGAGGCTCTCGCGCGCGCCCTCGGGGCACGCACGCGCCGTTGGCGCCAGGGGCTCGCTGTCGTCCCGAGTGCTCTGCCACGATCGCTCCGAGCGCCTGCCTCCTCGGACCATCGGATCGTGATGGCGAGCGCCGTCGCCGCCTTGGGATTGGGAGCTCCTTCCAGGATCCGCAACGTCGAGGCGGTGCGAAAGTCCTTCCCGGGGTTCTGGGACGCGCTCCGTTCGCTCGGGGGAAAGGTGGGGAACTGAGCGGTGCGGAGTTCGGCAGCCGGCTCCGCCTCCGGTTGTTCGGGTCGAGCCACGGTCCCGAGGTGGGATGCGAGCTCCGTGGGCTACCGCGCGGGTTCGCCCTCGACCTGCCGACGATCCAGAGGATGCTCGACCGGCGATCGCCGGTCGGTCGGCGGCTCGCGACCCGACGTCGAGAACGGGATCTCCTCGTCGTCGACAGGGGGCTTCGCGCCGGGAGAACGACGGGGGGGACCTTCCGTGCGCACGTCCGGAACGAGGACGTGCGGCGCTCCGATTACGAGCGGCTCAAGGCCACACCTCGGCCCGGGCACGCGGACTACCCCGCCCGGGTACGGTTCGGTCCGGAGGCGGACCTCTCAGGCGGAGGCGTGTTCAGTGGCCGAATGACGGTCGGCCTCGTGATCGCAGGGGCAGTCTGCGGCCAACTGCTCGCCCCGATCGGGGTCCGGGCGAACGCCTTCGTCAAGGCGGTCGGCAACGTGGAAGGTCCCGAACGAGCCGAGGCGACGCCCGAGGAGCTGCGGCTCCTGCGCGAGACCAACGAGGTGGGGGCCCTCGGCGCCGCTCCGGGCGAGGCGATGGCCCGAGAGATCGAGGCGGCGCGCCGAGCCGGGGACAGCGTCGGCGGTCTGATCGAGACCAGGGTGTCGGGGCTCCCCGTCGGGCTCGGCGAGCCGTTCTTCGACTCGGTCGAGGCGGTGGTCGCCCACCTCGCCTTCTCGGTTCCGGGTGTGAAGGGCGTGGAGTTCGGTGCCGGATTCAAGGCGGCGCGTCTCCGAGGGAGCGCGAACAACGACCCCTTCGCTTGGGAAGAGAATCGCGTGATCACGCGCACGAACCAGGCCGGCGGGATCCTAGGCGGTCTCACGACGGGCATGCCCGTGCTCTTCCGAGTCGCAATGAAACCGACCCCGTCGATCGCCCGGCCCCAGGAGACCGTGGACCTCCTCACCCGTAGGGCCGCGACGATCCGAGTTCCGGGTCGTCACGACCCGTGCATCGTCCCACGGGCCGTTGTCGTCATGGAATCGATCGCGCTGTTTGCCCTCGCCGACCTGGCGTACGCGGGCGGGTGGCTCCGCTGACCTCCGCACGGCATCCCGTCGCGATTCTCGGAGCGGCGGGCTACATCGGGCAACAGTTCGTGCGGCTGCTCGCCGACCACCCCTGGTTCGAGCCCCGCTGGCTCCTCTCCGGCCCGCGAACGACCGGCCGGCATCTGTCGGAGCTCTGGCAGCTCGCCGGAGAGAGAATGCCGACGTTGGGCGACGACCTCCTGCGGACCATGCGACCGGCGGCGCTCGCCCGTGCCGGTGCCTTTGCGGTCTTCAGCGCCCTGCCGTCCGGAACGGCCCGGGACGTGGAGACGGAGCTCGGTCGTAGGGGCGTCCATGTCTTCTCCAACGCGGCCGACCACCGAGGGGACCGGCCGCCAACGCTGCTGCTTCCCGAAGTAAACGGCTCCGAGGCTCGTACGCCTCGACGGGGCCGAGCGTGGCTCCTCACGAATCCCAACTGTACCGCGACCGGACTCGCCTTGGCCCTCCGGCCCGTGCTCCCCCTCCTCGAGCCACGCGCGATTCACGTCGCCTCCTACCAATCGCTCTCGGGCGCGGGGCTACCCGGACTCCCTTCCCTCGCCACGCACGGGAACGTGATCCCGTTCATCGAGGCCGAGGAGGAGAAGGTGAGTTCGGAGGGCGCGCGCTTGCTCGGGCTCGGTCGGCCCGGGTCCGCACGCAGCGTCCCTATTCTCGCGCACTGTGCGCGGGTGCCAGTCCGGGAAGGCCACCTCGAGTCGGTAACGGTGGAGGCGCGGCGGCGCCCTGCTCTCCGCTCGCTCCTTGAGGCATGGAGGCGGTTTGACCCCCTCGCGCTGGACGGGCTCCCGAGCGCCCCTCATCCCCCGGTGGAGCTGCGACCCGAGGTCGACCGGCCGCAGCCCGTCCTCGACCTCTGGGCGGGGGACCCGGCCCGGGCCCGCGGGATGGCGGTCTCGGTGGGGCGCGTGCGGTGGACCCCGCCGCACCTCCGCTTCACCCTCCTCGTGCACAACGCGGTTCGGGGAGGGGCTGGAGGTTCGGTCCTGAACGCTGAGTTTGCGATGGTGCGCGGCTGGCTCCCCCTTGGGGCATGAACGATGCAGTCCCCCCGAAGAAGTCCCATCGTCGTGAAGTTCGGAGGCGCCGCGCTCGAACACCCTCGGGAGGCGGTCCGGCACATCCGGCGGCTGCTTCGGGAAGGCCCGGTCGTGGTCGTTGTTTCGGCCCGGGCCGGCGTCACGGATGACCTTGAGACACTCCTAACGTCGACGGGTTTCCGTCGGGCTCGGGGTGTCGACCGGAATCCTCCGGACCGCCTCCAGAACTCCACTTCTACCCGCGGTCGGCCGAGCCTCGCCCTGATTCGTAGGCGCGTTCGAAAGATTGCCCGCCGCCGGCGAGCGAACGTCCGCGAGGAGGTGCTAGCGGAAGGAGAACGATCCGCCGCGTCCTGGTTTGCAAGGAGGCTCGACCGTGGGGGGATTGCTTCCGAGCCGCTCGAGGCCGACCGGATCGGACTCATCGTGCACGGGCTTCCTGCAGATCGCAAGATCAACCTCGCGGCCTCGCGTCGCGGAGTCGTGTCGTCCATCCGAGCCGTGCTCGGGAGGGGTCGTGTGCCGGTGGTGACCGGGTACTTTGGAAGGTCGGCGGGCGGAGCCGTCCGTACCATAGGCCGCGGCTCCTCCGATTACACGGCGACGGCGATCGGCGCCCTGCTCCAGGCGCGAAGAGTCGAACTCGTGAAAGCGACGCACGGCATTCTCACCGCCGATCCGCGGCTCGTGCCCCAAGCGCGGTCCATCCCACGACTCTCCTACCGCGCAGCCGAACTCGCCGCCCACGCGGGTGCGCGTGTCCTCCACCCTCGCGCGATACCGGTCGCCCGGCGTGCCAGGATTCCGATCCGAGTGGGAGCGCTCCCTCGGTTGAATCCTGGGAGCTGGATCTCGAACCAAGGGAGAGGAACCGCCACGCTGCTACTGTCCACCACCGAAGCGCGAACCAGCGCCTTGTTCGGAGGAGTTCGCCGGCACGCGGCTAGAAGGTTCCTCCTCGTGGATTCGGGACCGAGGACTCGCTCTCGACGCCGGAGAGCGGAGCTGATCGGACTCGGCGTGGCGTTCCGGTCCGTTAGGGGCGGACTCCTCCTTACGTTGCCGCGGAAGGACTCTGTGGCGGTTCTCCGTCGTCTGCACGCCCGATTGTACCCCCGCGCGGGGGGCGCAGCCGCTAGGGCCGGATCCGTTCGAGCGAGAGGTAGCTCACCACGCCTCCCGGTTCGGGGATGGCGAAGAGATGCTCCTTGCGGACCCCCTGGGCCAGGCGGACGGCCCCCGAAACGACGGGCCACGCGGCCTTGAATCCGGCGGGAACCGCCTGGATGAGATAGCGAGCGTGCGCGTGCTCGGGGTCGCGCGGGTAGGCGCGGAAATGGGACCCGTACTTGAACCCCGTCTTCACGACGAGCCCGTGGTCGCGCAGCCAGCCGTACACTTCTCTCCGCTCGGGGTAGTGAGGGTCGAGCCGGCGCGCGTGCCGCTCGAGCCGCACCACCTCGACCTTGCGGTGGCTACGGATCTCCCGAAGCTCCAGGACGTGGCGGGAGGCGAGGTACGCGGCCTCCAGGATCGAGAGCTCGAGACGGTGGCCGATGCGGCTACCGAAGGAGGCGGCCTTGCCGAGCCGCTCCACCCCTTCGGGGTCGAGCAGCAACACCCGGTCCTCGTTCACGAACGCCTCGTACGGCGAGGCGGTGCTCACGGGCGCCTGCGCCCCGGTCGGTGTGGGAAGGCGGACCGCGTAGTAGGTCAGGTCCGACTCCTCGTCGACGACGGCAAGGAGGAGGTTCTTCCGGGCGGCCTTCGAGCGGTTGGCGAGCTCCCGGATTCGAGGGAGCTCGAAGGGACGGCGCTCGCTCATCGGCTCGACCCAGTAGCGCGAGGGAGTCTTGTGGAGCGTCCCGCCCCGGGGAAGGACCGCGAACGTCGCGGGCGGCGGGCTCGCCCGAACGACGTAGCCGCGCTGGCGCAAGTCGCGGTAGACGAGGTAGCGGATGCCGAAGCCCTCCTCCGCGCTCGCGGCACGCCGGAACAGCTCGCTCCAGCTCACCGGCCGACCGTTCGGGCCGGTGACGGAGAGCCGCTCCATCTCCACGAGGTACGCCGACTCGAGCCGGTCGAGCTCGAGGCGTCCCTCGCGGATCGTCCCGAAGTAGCCCCGGGCGTAGACGGTGCCTGCCTCGACCGGATCCTCGAGATGGACGGTCGCTCCGGCCGCGAGACGGCCGGTCACGACCGGGTCCGGAGCTCGCCGAGCGTCGCGAGCGCTTCGAGCCGGACCCCGAGCGGGGCGAGGCGCTCGCGCGCGCCCTCCTCCCGGTCGATCACGGCCACGACCCGGTCCACGACGGCGCCCTCCGCCCGGAGGATCTCGACCGACGCCGCGACCGAGCCACCTGTCGTCACCACGTCCTCGAGGAGAAGTCCCCGAGCCCCCGGAGCGATCGCTCCCTCCACGCGCTTGCCCGTGCCGTGCTCGCGCGCGGCCTTTCGTATCACCACGAACGGGAGGTGGGTCTCGAGCGCGGTCGCGACCACGAGCGGGACGGCGCCGAGCTCCATGCCGGCGAGAAATCGCTCCTCGCCGACGCGCTGGGCCAGCGCCCGAGCAAGGAGCGCGAGCCGCTCGGGGTTCGTCCACGCCTGCTTCACGTCGACGTAGACGTCGCTCCGCTTTCCGCTCGTCAGGGTGAACTCGCCGAACTTGACCGCGCCGGACGCGAGCAGCGTTGCACGTACCTCGCTCGAAAGGTCGTTCACGGGTTCACCACGGGACCTTCTTGAGGCCGAGCCAGTAGCCCAGGTAGTTGAATCCCACGTGGAGACCGAGCGTGAACACGAGGAGCCATCCCAGCGCTTCAAGACTCCCGAAGGCGGTCCAGAACACCGACGGGACGAGGAGCAGCCCCGCGGCCACGGGGAGGAAGACGAACCCCAACTGATCGAGCAGCAGGGCGCGGCCGCCGCTCGGCAGGTTGCGGCGTCGCTTCAGGAAGGAGCCGAGCGCGTCTCCGGTGAGCGCGCCGCCCGCGAGCAGGAGCACCACCGGGACAGCGCCGAGCAAGGAGCTACCGAAGGCGGGGACGAGCTGGAGGGAGGGCGGTGCGATGCTGACGAGCCACTGCTCGAGGAGCCCGAACGGCAGCGCGAAGAAGGTGCCGAACAGGAATCCGCTCCAGCTCTTCGACGGGCCGAGGAGCCGACGCCCGTCCCGCCGCCAGAGTCGACCGAAATCCATCGGGGGACCACGGCCCCGAGGCAGCGTGGCGGCCGCGTTCGCGATGTAGGCGGGGAGCAGCACCCAGAGCACGCGCGCCGGGACGAGCAGGTGGGGGTCGACGGGCAGCGTCCCCGCCCCCGCTACGGATCGGCGATGAACCGCCGGATCGACTCCGCGACCCCGCGGAGGATCTTGGGGTCCACGCTCTCGTCCGCCTCGTGGTAGTGCGCCTCGGGGTCCATGCTGCCGAACACGAGCGCGGGCAGCGGCGCTCCCTTCGGCGTCGTGAGCCCGACGAGCGTGCTCGCGTCGGTGCCCCCGAACTCACCGTACACGCCGCTCGCCCCGAGCGTCTCGCCGAGGATCGCCTGGAGCCGCGCGACCGCAGGGTGGTCGAGCGGTAGTGCGTAGCCGCCGCGGGAGCGTCCCGGCGGTGAGTCGATGCGGAAGGGGAGGCCCCGGCGGGAGATCCACGACCGCACGGGCTCGAGCGCTTCCCGCTCTCCAGCTTCGAGCGACATCTCCGGCGGTAGGCGGACGTCGACGCCGAAGGAGAGGGTGCCCGGCTCCTCGAGGTCGACCTTTCCGTTGATGACCACCTCGTCGAGGAGGTGGAGCGCGCCCGTGACGGGGTTGAGCGCGCGATGCGGCCAGCCCGCGTGGTACCCCTTGCCCACGACGGAGACGGCGAGGGCGCCGGTCGGGACCGTCAGCGCGGAAGCGTGCGTGATCTCGAGCCGGTACGGTCGCCGTAGCTGCTGGCGGAGCCAGCGGCGAAGGACGACGAGACGCTCGCCCTCCCCTTGGAAGATGAGCGTGACGCTCTGGGGGATCTGGTTGGTCGCTTCCGTCTCCGCGTGAGCGCGGACGAGACGCGGGAGGTCGGCGCCGCGGCCCGACGCCTCGAAGTCGAAGCGCGTAACCGTGGCACGTCCGGTGAGGGTTGGCTGCGGCGGGGGCGCTTCCGGTCCGCCCGGTGCGGGGTAGGCCGAGGTCCACTTCTCGGCGATCCCGTGAAGGGCCGTGAGGGTGGCGCCGAGCTCGACGACGGGTCCCACGGCGACCGGCTCGGTCGAGACGGCGTCCAGCATCAGTACGCCCGAGGAGCCGGCAGCGACGTAGGGCGAGCCGTCCGGGATGAGTACGACGTCGGCCTCGATCAGGCGCTCGGGGTCGCCCGGAGGGTGCTTTTCGTCGCGCGCCTTGATCGCTTCGATGCCTCCGACGCCGCCGGTCTCCTCGTCGCAACAGATGAGCAACCGGACGTTGCGCCGCAGCGGGGCGCCGGCCAGCCGTCGAAGCGCGAGCAGCGAGCCGACGACGCCGCTGCCCAGGTCATCGTTCGAGCCCCGGCCGTAGAGCCGGCCGTTCCGCTTGGGGCTCAGCGTGTGCGGCGGGCTCGTCCAACGCGATGCCTGCTCCGCGGGGACGGGCACAACGTCGTAGTGCGCGATCAGGAGCACGCGCTCCGTCGCTCCCGCGTCCAGGTCGATGACGATGTTCGGGCGGGGAACGCCGTGGAACTCCTCGGCTCCAGGGTGCTCCGATTCGGGGTCGATGAGGCGCGCGCTCAGCCCCCAGCTACGGGCCGCCCGAACGATGTGGGCGGCGGTCGCGACGTAGTTCGGTTTCTCCCACCGCGCGTGCGCCGGGTCCTCGAGGTTCGTCGGGGAGAGCGCTACGAGCTCCCGCAGCAGCTGCACCGCGTCCGCGTCGCCGAGCTCGCTCGCCGCACGCGCGAATCCTGGCTCGGGGTCCTCGAGCAGCTCGCTCACCGTAGCACCGCCAGCGCCACCAGGGCGCTCGCGAGAAGGAAGAGGAAGGTCGTGAACAGCAAATTCGCAAACACCGAGAGCGTGTCACCGAGCGAGGTCAAAAGCCGTGCGGTCCAGCCGGGTCCGAGGACGAGGACCCCGGGGAGCTCCTCGCGGCCCGAGCCTAGTTCGACGGGTTCGACCGAGGCCGCGGCTCGCTCCACGACCTCGCGTACGGCGCTCGCGAGCGGTTCGCCCGAAAACCGCTCCCCGACCGGGTTGATCCCGCCGTCCACCTCGTGCACGACGTGGTTGTCGGTGGTCATCACCTCGGCGGCGTCGACGATCCGGGCGAGGCCGGCGAGGATCCCGTCGCGCTCGCCCTGGACTAAGTTGTTGCCGTCGATGAGGATGTAGGCGGTCCGCGTTCCGGCCGCCTCGATGACGAGCGCCCGTATGCCGGTCGGTCCGATCCCGTGGCGACCGACGGTGAACTGGGTGGAGGCCGCCGCCCCCGCCCGGATCGCGCCGGGGACGGTCCGTTCCTCGGCGAGCTGGACGGCCGCTTCGAAGTCGGCGAGCATCCGGCGGTGCGCGGGGGACCCGTAGCTGAGGTCCCCTTCGTCCGGTCGGTAGGAGTTGTGCGCGTCCACGAGCGCGAGGAATCTCGGCCCGCCGGGGGGGTAGGCCCGATAGAACGCATCCGCGACGGCGTAGTCGATGTCGTCGGTGGGTTCGGGCGCCTGCGAGAGCAGCACCCAGAGGACGTTGCCCAGCCGCTGCACCCGGACGGTCGAGCCGGGACGCGGGGAGACGAGGGGGCTCGCTTCGCCGACCGGAGCGATGGGCAGACCCTGGAGGAGCGAGCGCAGAGAACCGACCACCTGGTTCCTCTCGACGGAGGAGGGCAGGTCGAGGTCGTGGTTGCAGGGCGTGTGGGGCACGAAGACTACGCCCGCTCCCGGGCCGAGGGCGGTGTCGACGTGCCGCGGGAGGTCGCTCGCCCCGAGTGCGGCGAACGGTCCGGGATGCACCGTCGGGAGGGCGATCGTGGCCACATTCCCCCGCGCGCTCCGGAACTGGAGGACGCCCGTTCTCAGGTCCGCCGGCACGGCATGGCGGCTGAAGAACGCCTCGAGGGTCGCGGTGGCGTCGGGGTCGCGGACCGCGACGTGGTCGAGCATCGGTCGGATCAGCGCCACCCCCGACGCGTCGAACTCCCGTCGGAGCGGTCGGTCGGAAGCACGGATCACGATCGCGGCCGAGCCCAAACCCAGGAGCAGGAGGACGACGGTGGCGACGAGGAGGGCCGCCGTAGGGTGGAACAGGAGGAACGCGGCAACGAGCGTGAGCGCCGGTTGGAGGATCGAGGGGGGGAGCGAACGCGCGTGGGAGGCGCGGCTCACACCGAACAGCGCCATGTGGCGGAGCCAGATGGCAAACGCCTGGGACGCGACCATCACCGCGAGGGCCGAGGGGAGCGCGAGGCCAGGAACGAGGGAAAGTGCACGCCAGACGAGGAGGAACAGGATCGTGAGTCCGAGCACGACGGTGGCGAGGAGATACGACCGCCGGTAGGTGAACCGGCCACCGAGTCCCTCCGCGACGGAGGGAGTGAGGAGCGCCGCGCCGAAGCTCGGCGCGAAGAGGACGATGAGGAGGGTCGCGGCCCAGCTCGACCAGGTTCCCGGCGGGGAGACGAGAAAGGCGCCCACGACCGAGAGCAGGAGGAGGTAGAACGTCGCCGCCGGGAGGTCAGGCGCGCGCGGCGCGAAGCGTGTGTACTGGGGACCTTTCCGGGCCGAGACCGGTCGGGCCCGGACGGCGGGATCAGCCACCACGATCTTGCCTCACCTCGGCGAGGATCTCGCGGAATCCCGAGCCGACACCCTGCTCCTCCGTGACCGTGCCGGTGACCAGCAGCTGCGCTCCCGCGGCGAGGACGCGCCGCGCATCCGCGCCGGTTCGGATGCCGCCTCCTACGATGAGCGGCACCGAAAGCACGGAACGCACCGCGCGCACCATGTCGGCCGGCACCGGGTCGGGAGCTCCCGAGCCGGCCTCAAGGTACACGAAGGACATGCCGAGGTACTCGGCGGCGAGCGCATACCCTTGGGCCGTCGCCGGGTCGTCGCGCGCGATGGCGTCCACGCGCCCCACTTCCCCCACACGCATGCCGGGTGCGACCACGAGGTAGCCGAGGGAGATCGGTTCGAGCCCCAGCTTGCGCACGGCCACCGCGGCGCGGGCCTGGGTGCGGATCACCCAGTCCGGATCCCGCGAGTTGAGGAGGCTCATGAAGAAGATCGCCTCCGCCTCCGGAGCGACGGAACCTTCGCCCTCCGGGAAGATGATGGTGGGTACGGACACAGCCGCCTTCACGGCCCGCACCACCTCGGCCATGCGACCGGGGGTGATCCCCGTCGAGCCGCCGAGCATGATGGCGTCCGACCCGAGGTCGACGGCGGCCCGAGCCACCGCACCGGCCGCGGGGCCGTCCGACTTCTCGGGGTCGATCAGGGTCAGGTGAACGGGCCCGTGCCGGAGCCGCTCTGTCAGGTACTCGTGGACTCGACCCATGGCCGTACTGCCCTAGCGGAACGCGAGGGCGAGGAAGGCGAGGAGCGCGACGCTCATGGCGAGCTTGCTCCAGCTCTGCTCCGTGTGCAATCGCCTCGGAAGATACGTCACGGATGCCACGAAGAGCGCGTCCGAGGCGAGGACCGAGAGAAGGTAGATAATCCCCGCGATGGAGGAGAGCCGGATCAACAGGAGGAGCGGGAGGACCGAGAGGGCGACCGCGGCCGCCACGAGCGTCCGGGCGAGCCGGGTCGCGGCGGGAAGCCCTCGCCTCTGAGGAAAGGTGGACCGGTCGACATCCCCTCCGGCGTCCTCCATGTCCTTGATGACCTCCCGGCTCGCCGTCGCGAAAAAGGCCATGAGAACGAGCGGAAGGACCGGGAGGAGGGAACCGGTCGAGGCGGCTCCGTAGAGGAAGACGAGCCCGGTGAGCAGAGCCACTTCAAAGTTCCCGGCGAGTCCCGAGGCCTTGAACCGGAACTCGTAGCTGAGCAGTGTCCCGACCGCGACCAGGAAGATGAGCGGCAGCGCGGGGCGCGCGAGGGCCTGAGGCAGTACGAGAGCCCCCCCGAGCAGGAGGAGGCCCAGCACGAGCACTCTCGCGCTCGGCGCCGATATCGCGCCTGTGACGAGAGGCCGGTCCGGATGGTTGAGCCGGTCCGAGGCACGGTCCCCGAGGTCGTTGAGCGTGTTTCCCGCGGCGGTCACGCACGCGGTCGAGCTTGCTGCCAGGAGTAGGTACAGCCATACCCCGGCGCCAAGCTCGACGCCGGCACCCAGCGCGGCTACTCCGCCCACGACGGTGCCGGCGAACGAAACCAGCACGTTCCCTGCTCGAACGAGTCGGAGCGCCGGGTGCACGCCGCGCGATGGCGGCGCCGGCGTCATTACCGTTGCGTCAGCGGCCCGCGCCGGGTTATATGGCCGGGCCCGGTGTTATCTCGGTGACGGCGAAGAGCGCGGCGCCGGCGGTTCGGGTGCTGCGGCTTCCGAACGGGCTGACCGCACTTCTAGCCCCCCAACGCGACGCGCCTACCGCAAGCGTCTGGGTATGGTACCGCGTCGGGTCGAAGAACGAACGACCCGGACTCACCGGCGCCTCGCACTGGGTCGAGCACATGCTGTTCAACGGTTCGCCCCGCTACCCGAAGGGGACGATGGACCGCGCGATCATGGGAGTCGGCGGCTACCTGAACGCCTTCACGGACGTGGACTTCACGGCGTATCTTACCACCGTCCCGGCGCAGCACGTTGGGCTGCCTCTCGACATCGAGGCGGACCGAATGACGCGTGCGAGCATGAACCAGGCCGAAGTCGACCGCGAACGGGCGGTGGTTCTTTCCGAGCGGGAAGGGGCGGAGAACTGGCCCGAGTTCCGGGCGGACGAGGAGCTGTGGGCGCTCGCGTTCCGGCGCCATCCGTACCGCTGGGACCCGCTCGGCTATCCCGAGGACATCCGCTCGCTGGATGCGAGGCGTCTTTCGAGCTACTACCGGAGCTACTACGGAACACGCAACGCCACGCTGGTGGTCACCGGGGGCTTCGAACTCCGCGAAACCTCGCAGCTCGTGCGACGCCTGTTCTCGAAGCTGCGCGCCTCTGGAGCGGACCCGCGCGTGAAGGAGACCGAGCCGGAACCGACAGGTGCCCGCTCCGCAGAACTCACCGGCCCCGGCACCACGCCGTTCGTCATGGCCGGCTGGCGCGCGCCTTCCGTCGCGGCACCTGACGTCGGCCGATACCTCCTCCTCGATGTGCTCCTCGGCGGGGAGACTCGGCTCTTCACCGCCTCGCAATGGGGAAGCCACGGCGACCACCCTTCCTCGCGCCTCTACCGTCGCCTCGTTTCGACCGGGCTCGCCGTGCGGGCGTCGAGCCAGTACGGCCCACGGGTGCATCCGGGGCTGTTCACCATCCATGCGCAGTGCGCCCTCGGAGTCCCGCTCGCCCGGTTGGAGGCGGCGCTGGACCAGGAAATCGAACGGCTCGCCAAGCGAGGCCCAACGAGCTCCGAGCTCACCGAAGCGCGCGAGAAGGTGGAACAGGCTGCGCTGCTCGCGTACGAAGGCGCCAGCCGCGCTGCCTTCCGCCTGGGGTACTTCGAGACGCTCGGTGGTCGGGGACTCGAAGCGGCCCTCCTCGATCAAATCCGGCGCGCCCGACCCAAGGAGATCACTGCCGTGGCACGCGCGCTCTTCCAACCCGAACGGCGCGTGACGGTCCGGTTCGAGCCCAAGGGAGGACGCGGTGGCTAGCGCGCGCTCCCCGCTGAAGCTCGAGCGCGTTACGCTCGACAACGGGCTCGAGTTCCTCCACCAGTCGCCGCCCGTCGGGGCCGCGAGCTTCTCCGTCACCTACCTCGCACCGGCTGGCTGGGGATACGACCCGGAGCGGCAAGCCGGACTGGCGCGCGTTCTCGGGCAACTACTCACCAGTGGGGCCGGTGGCCTCGATCGGGCCGCGCTGGCCCGACGACTCGATGCGCTCGGCGGAAGCCTCCACGCCGAGGTCTCGCCCGAGCATCTCTCCGTTACGCTCTGGGGACCCGAGGCGCACCGGGATCGCCTCCTCCCGCTCCTCGTCGACGCCGTCCTACGACCTCGCTTCGAGGTGAAGGAGCTCGCGCGGGTGCGACGCGAACTCACCGAGCGCCAGCTTCGAGAGCTGGCCCAGCCCGGCGCTCGAGCCGAGAAGGAGCTCCTCCAGCGCATCTTCGCGCGCAGCCACCCGCTCCGGGAAACAGGTTTCGGCACTCTCGGCACGATCGAGCGCATCGACCGGAGCTCGCTCCGGCGTCGGCACGAGAGGTTCGTCCTCTCGAAGCAATCCACGTTGGTAGGCACCTCGCGCGCCTCCACGGCCACCCTCGCCCGGGCGCTCGACCGAGGCTTCGGTACTAGCGCCAAGACATCGGCCCCTCGCGCGCCCTCGCTCCCCAGCCGCGGCCCCGGCACCCGAGACACGGCCCGGATCGAGCTGCGCGGCAACAGTCAGGTGGAGATTCGTGTAGGTGGGACAGCACTCCCCCATAGCGATCCCGAGTATCCAGCGGCGTTCCTCGCGAACGAAGTGCTGGGGGGCCGCTCCCTGCTCTCCCGACTGTTCCAGAGCATTCGGGAATCGAAGGGACTCGCCTACCATACGGGAAGCGAGCTTGCGGCGGGCCGATGGGGCGGCTACTGGCTCGCCGAAGCGGGCACCGGACCGGCGCGAGCCACCCGGGTGCTCTCGCTGCTGCGGAACGAGATCCGCCGCCTGGGCCGGGAGCGCGTCCCGTCCGACGAGGTGGAGCGGATCCGGGAGAGCACGCTCGGCGCCGTTCAGCTCGAGCTCGAGGACACCTCCTCGGCGCACGCGCTCGCGGTGGAGATCGCCGAGCTCGGCCTACCCGAGGATCACCTCCTTAGGTGGCCCGACACGCTTCGAGAGGTCACGGCGGCGCAGCTGCAGAGCACGGCGAGTCACACCTTTGACCTCCGGCAGTCCGCGAGCGTGGTCGCGGGCCCGCCGCGTGCGGCATCGAGCTGAACTCCGGGCTCTCGGAGGATCTCTAGAAGCCCGGGATCCAGGCGCGGAGAGGGCGACGGGGCCGGAGGAGGCTCGGATCCTACAGGCCAAGACGACGGCCGCCGGAGTCGCTATGGGAGGATGCCTGTGCTCTGCCAGGTATTCACGTCGGTGGGTGGTGGACTGAGAAAGGTCCGAAATGAGGGGTATACGTCATCCCGAGCGCAAGGAGTCCGATTTCATCCCGTGTGGACAAATACGTATTAATATCTCGTTCT
>JAKIWX010000049.1 GCA_022749845.1 Thermoplasmata archaeon | reverse complement strand
GAGCGGAGCGCTGTAGGCCCCTCCTTCGGGGCGCCACGGAGCTGCCGGGCAAGCAGCGTTCGCTCGGCGCGGGCATGCTCCACGTCCGCCAGACTGTGCACCCGGAAGAACTCGTGCGCGGCCGCCCCCGAGATGCCGTAGTGGGTCCGAAGCCCGCGCGACTTTTCGGCCGCGACGGCCGGGAACTGAGCTTCGTACGCGTAGAGGGCGGCGAGGCCTCCTACCGCCGAGCCGTCCAGGGTGAGACGCTCGTAGGTGCAGCACAGCCCGCGCGCGGGCCGCGCGAGCCGGGGAACTCCGCGCTCCGGCAGGTGCGTTCCGAGCGAGGAGGCGAAATCCCGCCACAGCTCGGGGTGGGTGGGAGAACGTCCCTCTTCGTCGACGAGGTTCTCGAGCAGGATCTTCCGGTCGCGTGGGTCCTCGAGTTTGGCGTAGGTCGCGCCCACGTACCTGGGGAAGTTCCGCTCGAACTCGTAGTAGGCACCGGCGTACGCCTGGAGCGTCGACATCGGAACGGTCCCGCAGGACCATGCTGTGTAGAACGGGTGCTTCAGCAGATGGCGTTCCCGCACGAGTCGGTCGAGGTCCCTCAGGGTCGACATCGGCCGCTCGATTCTCGGCCGGGCGATAAGTGTTCCGGCGCGCCCCGGCTCGCCGAGAAAGCGAGCTTCGCCCTACGCCGGAGTGGGGCAGCTGGTGCAGCAGCGACCTTCGACGGCGCAGCAGGCGCAGCAGCGGCAGCAGGCGGTGCAGTCGCAGCAGGCGCACGCGAGCGCCAGTCCGCCGGACGGCAGGTTGGCCATCTCTCGCGGGGGGCTCACGCCCGACCGTACGGAATCGAGGGCTTGAATCTTGCCGGCATCGCTCCCTCGACGGACGGGGGCTCTAAAGGAAACTGTTTTAATCCCACCCCCCCTCGGATACACTAGATGCGCCGCCACCAGCCCGAAGGGTCCCCCCTTCGATGGCCCTAGTTTTCCGCGACACGCGGATCTCTCATGGATTTCCAAGAGACGATACGGGCGCAGCGGCCGTGCTCCCAGTACCTTCCGCGCCCCGTCCCCGACGAGAAGTTGCGCGCAATGCTCTCGGCTGCGCGTCTCGCTCCCTCGCAAGGTAACCTCCAACCGTGGCGGTTCGTCGTCGTCATGGACGACGACCGCAAGCGCATGATTGCCCAGGCCTGCCCTCGGGGCCGCCCGGTCGCGGAAGCGCCGGTCGTGGTCGTGGCGTTCTCGGTCGAGGAGGACGTTCCCGTCACGGTGGGGGGCTACATCTCGGCCTACCCCCTCGACGTGGCGGTCGCGGTGCACCAGCTCCGGCTCGCCGCCACCGCCGAGGGGCTCGCCACGAGCTGGATCGTCGACTTCCACGAGGACAAGGTGCGGGCCGTGCTCGGTGTCCCCGAAGGGATTCACCCGATCGCCATTCTGCCGATCGGCTACGCCGCCGACGGCGCGACAGGGAACAACGGCTCCGGGGCGAACGGGGACGGCAGGAAGAGCCCCAACGAGATCATCGCGTACAACGAGTATCCGTGGTAAGGCGGGACTCACCCCGTCTCTCCCTCTCCTTCGTTACCTCGAACGCGGCCAAGGCGGCCGAAGCCGCGGTGTTCCTCGAAGCCGAAGGAATCGAAGTTCACCCCGTCGTTCGACGTCTCCCCGAACCGCAGAGCGAACGTCTCGAGGAGGTCGCGAGCGCAAAGCTCGAGGCGGCCTCGGACCTTCCAGGGGCGGTCCTCGTCGAGGACTCGGGACTCTTCGTCGACGCGTTAGGCGGATTTCCCGGCGTCTACTCGGCGTACGCCTTTCGCACGCTCGGGGTCGCCGGGTTGCTGCGGCTGCTCGATGGGTATCCACGGGGCGCCGAGTTCCGGACGGCGGCCGCGCTGCGATGGCGCGGCGTGAAGGAGGTGATGCTCGGTGCGGTCCACGGGCAGATCGCCCGGGAGGCCCGAGGGACGAACGGGTTTGGATACGACCCCGTGTTCGTGCCGGAGGGGGAGCGGAGGACCTTCGCTGAGATGTCCCTTACCGAGAAAGGTTCCCTCTCCCATCGCGCCCGGGCCATGATGGCGGTCTCGTCGCGGCTGCGCGAGCTACTCGCCCGCCCGGTGTCGGAGAGTTCGAAAAAGTAGAGTACCCCCCGGCGCGTGCCGGGGGGTCGAAACGGTTCGGCGCGGTGCGCGTCTCGGGGGACCTAGTCCTCGCCGAAGTCGCCGCCGCCCATGCCGCCCATACCGCCCATGCCGCCGGGGCCACCTGGGCCGCCGCCGCCCCCGGGGGGTCCGCCCGACTTCGAGGCGATGACGTCGTCGATCCGGAGGATCATGACGGCCGCATCGGTCGCCGACTGGATCGCCTGGCGTCCCACGCGGATCGGCTCGATGACGTGGAGCTTGAACATGTCATCGACCTTCCCCGAGTGGATGTTCACGCCCGCGAACTTCTGGCCGGCCTTGTGCGACTGCCGGAGCTCGATCAGGATGTCGATCGGGTCGAGCCCCGCGTTCTCGGCGAGGGTGCGGGGGACCGTCTCGAGCGCCTCGGCGAAGCTCTCGAAGGCGATCTGCTCCCGGCCGCCGATCTTCGCCGCTTCGTCGCGCAGGCGGAGCGCGATCTCGGAGGCAGCCGCGCCGCCCCCGATGATGATGCGCCCGTCCTCGACGGCGACCGCGACCACGTTGAGCGCGTCGTCCATCGAGCGCTCGATCTCGTCGAGCACGTGCTCGGTACCGCCGCGGAGCAGGATCGAGACCGCTTTCGCGTTCTTGCATCCCGTCACGAAGGTGAGCGAGTCCTCGCCGATCTTCCGCTCCTCGACGAGCCCGGCGCTGCCGACGTCCGCGGGGGTGAGCTCGCTCACCTTGGAGACGATGTTCGCGCCCGTGGCCTTGGCGAGCTTCTCCATGTCCGACTTCTTGACCCGCCGGACCGCGTAGATCCCTTCCTTCGAGAGGAAGTGCTGGGCGAGGTCGTCGATCCCCTTCTGGCAGAGGACGACCGTCGCGCCGGACTTCTTCACCTGCTCCACCATCCGGCGGAGCATGTTCTCCTCCTCCTGGAGGAAGGCGTTCAGCTGGGAGGGGTCGTTGATCTCGATCTTCGCGTCGATCTCGGTCTTCTTGATCTCGAGCGCGGCGTCGAGAAGGGCGATCTTCGGGTTCGCGACGTGGGTCGGCATCCCCGAGTGGACCTTCTCCTTGTCGACGATGACGCCCTCGATGAGCTGCGAGTCGCTGAGCGAGCCGCCCTGCTTCTTGATCACCTGGATGTTGTCCAGGTCGACGTAGTGGCCGGTCTCGGTCTTCTCGACGACGGCGCTCACGGCCTTCACCGAGATGTCGGCCAGCTGGTCGCGGTTGAAGGAGACGGACTTCGAGGCCATCGCGGTGACGGCGATCCGCTTCAGCGTCTCGAGGTCATCGACCTTGACGGGCTGGGAGATCCCGTTCAGCACCTCGAGCGCCTTCTGCGCGGCGAGTCTGTAGCCCTGGCTGATGATGGTGGGGTGAACGTTCTGCTCGATGAGTCCCTCGGCCCGCTTCAGAAGCTCGCCCGCGAGGACGACCGCCGTGGTCGTGCCGTCGCCGCACTCCTGGTCCTGGGTCTTCGCGACTTCGACGAGCATCTTCGCGGCGGGGTGCTCGACGTCCATCTCCTTGAGGATGGTGACGCCGTCGTTCGTCACGACCACGTCGCCCATCGAGTCGACGAGCATCTTGTCGAGCCCGCGCGGGCCGAGCGTGGAGCGCACGGCATCGGCGATCGCCTTGGCCGCCGCAATGTTGTTGGAGAGCGCTCCCCGTCCCTTCTCCCGCTTGGTCCCTTCCCGCAGTACTAGAATCGGCGTGTTTCCTGTTAGCATCTTTTTTTCTTCCTCGAGATTACTCTCGTCGGTCAACTGCGGTAAGAATGAGGTTATATTTAAACATAACTCAGGCCAACCGGCGCTCCGGAGCCGCGAGATTCTCCGCGACCCGGGCCTTCACCAACCTCGTCACCAAGGACGGAGGTAAAGGTGCGCTCGGCAAGAATCGAATGCACCCTTTCCCTACATTGTACTCGGCAAGTTCACGGGCGAATCGGCTCACGGCAGGTGCACTCATCACGTAGAATCCGAGGTAGTTCTGCTGCGCAGCGAGGCCCACGAGCGGCCCACGGAGCTCGAACACGGGCATCTTGTACAGGATGAGCTCGCTCGCGGAAGGTGCTGCGCTTCGGATCGTGGTCCGGAGATCCTCGAGTACGGCGCGCTCTACCGGAGACACGCGTGCGAGGTACTCCTCGACGGTCCTCGGGGCAGGAGCCGCCGCGGCTCTGGAGGCCCGCGGTGGGCTGCCTGACATCTTCACGGCGCGACCCATGTTGCGAAGAGTGTCCCCGAAGTCGCACGCCGAACTCCGCCCTCAGGAACTGGGTGGAGCCGACCGACCGGCCGACGTCTCACTTCCCGTAGCGTCGTTGGCGCCGTTGGAACGCATCGATCGCCCGCAGGAAATCGAGCCGGGTGAGCCCCGGCCAGAGGACGTCCGAGAAGTAGAGCTCGGCGTAGGCGGTCTGCCACAGGAGGAAGTTCGAGATGCGCTCTTCCCCGCTCGTTCGGAGGACGAAGTCGGGGTCGGGCAGCTCCGCCGTGTAGAGGTGCGCCGACACGCGGTCCGCATCGATCTGTTCCGGGACGATCCGTCCGTCGCGCACTTCCCGGGCGAGCTCCTGAATCGCGTGGACGATCTCCTCGCGTCCGCCGTACCCGATGGCTACGTTGTAGACGTAGGCGTCGTACGCCTTCGTCGCCTCCTCGGCGTGCTCGATCGCCTCGATGAGCTCGGGGGAGAGGACGGCGCGGTTCCCGATCGCTCGCACGCGGATGCGGTGGCGGTGGACCCGCTCGTCCACCGCGATGTCGCGGAACGCCTCGGTGAAGAGCCGCATGAGGGCCTCCACCTCCTCCTTCGATCGTCGGAGGTTCTCCGTCGAAAGGGCGTAGACCGTGAGGATCTTGAGGCCGATCTCGAGGCACCAATCGAGGAGCTCCTCGAGCTTGCGCTTGCCCTCGAGGTGCCCCTCCTCGACGAGAAGCCCGGCGCTCCTTGCGAACCGCCGGTTCCCGTCCATGATGATGGCGAGGTGCCGCGGGACCGGCGCGCGGCGGATCCGCTCGAGCAGTTGGCGCTCTTGGGCGTCCCGGAGCGCGCCCCCAAGGATGTGCGAGAGGTACGGGGCGGTCCTGCGCTCGCTCCTCTCCGCCACGCTGGTACGAGCGAGGGGGGAGGATTAAGGGTTGGGGAGACCCCGCCGCCGAAGGTACGCTCGTCGTGCCGAACTCGGCGCTATCACGCCGAGCAGCCCGTACGCCGAGAGGTCCTTGCGGTAGCGGAGGTGGGCGAGCGGGGACCAGTGCCAGAAGGACCGAAGATCCCTCGCCAAGAGCCTGCGTCGCGCTCCCGGCGTGAGTACATCGTGCAGGACCCTGCTCCCGAAGTAGGAGCTCCCGGCGAGGCGGCGAGCTGCCTCAGGCCCTTCCTTCAGGGTGGCTCGGAACGTCGGTTCGAACGAGTCGAGGAACCGTTGGTGATAGCCGAGAAACTCCTCGAGGGCGCCGGGGGCGCCGGGCCGGGTGAGGAGCGAGGTGTTCTGGCCGTGCACCCGGTAGCGCGTGAGCGGGGTCGGGTCGATGAGAACTCCGCCGCCCGCCCGCAAGGACGCGTAAAAGAGGCCGCTGTCGATAGCTGCCGGCAACCCTTCCAGGATCGGAAGCGCGCCGAGGAGAGGCTGCCTTCGCAACGCCATCGAGGAGAGATTGAAGTCCGGGTCGATCCGGCAGAGCTTCGAGAGAACGGAATCGAGCTGCCCCGGTGCAGCGTGCACGGGACCGATGCGAGCGAGATTCCGCGCGGCCAACCCTTCCGGAGTTGCCCCTCCCAAGCCGTCGGCGGTCACGAATCGCTGGCCGTTGCGGTAGTAGCCAAGCGACGGGTCCTCGGCGAACGCCCGTCGGACGGCGGCAAGACGCGAAGTCTCGTACGCGTCGTCGTCCTCGAGGAAGGTGACCACCTCTCCACTCGCCTCGCGGATACCGAGGCTCACCTTCGCGCCCAGCGGATCGAGCTCCGTCTGGAGTAGCTTCCAGCCGCTCGAGGTCAACGCCGAGTCGATGGTTGCGTCACGGAACTTCTTGACCACGAGCCGCTCGACCCCAGGCTCCTCACCTGCGCTCGCGCTGGCCGAGGACGCGGCCTCGAGAATGTACTGCGTGCGCTCGTGCGCGATCAGAATGACGGAAACGGTGGGCTCCGCCATGAGCTACG
Source organism: Thermoplasmata archaeon (assembly GCA_022749845.1). Lineage (GTDB taxonomy): Archaea > Thermoplasmatota > Thermoplasmata > Lutacidiplasmatales > UBA184 > JAKIVR01. The sequence continues at coordinate 6,194 of JAKIWX010000049.1, read as the reverse complement.
GCGAAGAACGGCGGACCGGCGTCTTCGCCGGATACTCGGGCAGACCGAGGAGCGGACGAACGAGCTCGGGATGATCGCCTGGGGGGATTGCGCGATGGCTGCGGAGCTCCTTGTTGAGCGGGCTCGACGAGAGAACGCTCGCGTGGAGTTCGTACACCTTCTCCCAGAACCGGTTCCAATCCCCCGACCTACGGTACTCCTCGAGAAGTGCCTCGGCGTCGGGGGAGCCCGTCGCGAGCCGGGCGTACTCGGGATTCGACTGGAAGAACTGCTTGCCGGCCATCTTGCGCAGAAAGGCTTCGGGGAAGAGGCCGTAGTAGCGAAAGATGGGTCGGGGAAGGACCACCAGCTGCTCGGGCAGGTCGGTAGCGATGTGGTCCTGGGCCACCCGGACCGCGGCGCGTTTCACGAGTCGCTTCAACTCTCGGGGGCGCGCGAGGTCGCCGGCTCCAAGCCGGTAGCCCATCGTCCAACCGTCGTAGAGGGGATGGATGCTCGGGAGGTTGCGCGCAAACCTCCAGCGGACTTCCGAGGTGAATTCGATCGGACCCAACAGCTGCGCGTACGGAAGCCCAAACAGCTCCTTTTCGGGGTAGCTGGTGGGCAGCGCCCTCATCGCGTCCACATCCTGGCCCGGCAGCACTTCGTTTGCGTCCACCTGCCAAATGTAGTCGCCGCGCGCCAGGCGGCGGGCGTGGTCCAGGGCATTCCGTATCGCCGAGCCGTTGGTGGAAACCGGATCCCACCCATGGCGCGAGAGCCGGAGCTTGGGCTCCGAGCTCGCGAGGAGCTCGAGCAGCTCGTACGTGCCGTCCTCCGAGTGTCCGTCCTCGACGACGAATTCGTCCACCACGGGAAGGGCTGCCCGAATCGCCTCGCGGAACGGATAGCCCAGGCGGAGGCCGTTGCGCACCGCCATGAATCCCGAGATCGGGCGCCAGGAGGCCCCCGTGCTCGAACCTCTCTGGGCGGGCGCCCGGCCCGTCGACGCCATCGCCGAGGAACACCGTCGGGCGCAAGATAAACGGTCCGCTACCTCGGCACGGGAAGGCGGGGGAGGCGCCCTGGTCGGGAGCTTCGGGCCGGGGCGAACCACCGGACGGCCCTTCGAACCCGAGTTCCAGGCTCGACAGGCCTAGATCCTAGACCACTAGACTACCAGGGCACCGAGGGCGCTCGTACTCACCCGCACCTATCAACCTTCCCTCGAACATCGCGGGACGGAGCGCCTCGAGAAACCCCTGCTTCGTGTGGAGCCCACGGTTTATCTAGGAGATTCCGGGCTGCGGGTGTTCTTGCTGGTGGGGACGATGGGAACACTTGAGACCTGGGCGGTGGCGGTCCTGATCCTGCTCGGCGGATACCTTGTCGTCGGTCACTTGGGGCTCGATCTCGGGAGCGCGCTCAGCGCGTCCGTCCACGGCGTAGAGCGGCTTCTGGCGCGGCCGCTCTAGTCCGGGCTATTTCGTCGTAGACGGCGAGATAGCGCCGCACCATCGCCGCTTCGGAGTACTCTGGGGCCGCGCATCGGCCGATCCCGCCCCGACGTTCCCGTTCTCCGTCCTCCTCGAGCGCCTGCAGCGCGCGTGCGAACTCCTCCGGGGAACGGACGCAGAACCCCGCACCGGTAGCCGCGAGCATCGACACCGCCCCCGCGTCGAACCCCACGAAGGGCCGACCGGCGGACATCGCCTCGACCGGCAGAAGGCCGAACCCCTCGTACTGGCTCCCGAGGACGACCGCGTCGCTCGCGAAGAGCGCCGCCACCGTCTCCTCGCGCGCGAGAACGCCCGGCGTTCGAAGCTCCACACCCAACAAGGCGGCGAGCTGGGCGCATACCGTGGCGTTGTAAGGGGAATCGGAGAGATCCCGACCGATCGCGAGCAGACTCCATCGATCGCGAACCGGGGCGATTCCCCGGACGAGTCGGTCCACTCGCTTGTTCTCGAAGAAGCCGCCTGCGTAGACCGCGAGCCGAGGGCGGGTGATCCCGAAGCGAGCCCGGACGGCCTCAACTCCGGGCGGGGGGGACCGGAACTCCTCGAGCGAAACCCCTAGCGGGACCACTCTCAGCCGTTCCGGCGGGACTCCCCAGGAGCGGAGCTGGGCGGCTTCCCGTTCGGTATCGGGGGTGTAGGCGTCGAACCGGCGCAGGACACGCGGGAAGTACCGCTCGAAGTAGTACCGATCTCTCCAGCGCGGATGCATCTCGTACTGGTAGAAGCCGTGGCCCGTCAGCACCTGGGGCCAAGGAAAGCTCGCGGCCTTGGGGAAGTAGAAGTCCGCGCACCAGATCCGATTTCCGTGGAGGTGGAACAGGTCGGCTCCGATGCTGCGGAGGGTGGGGACGTACCGAACGGGGAACCGGATGCCGGCCCAGCGCCGGACGCGGATCCGTCGAACCTCGACACCGTGCAGCGTCTCCTCCGCTGGCATGCCCGGCTCGAGCTGGGTGATCACCGTGGCGCGGTGGCCCGCCGCCACGAGCCCCTCGGCGATCGACTGCACCACCCGCTCCGTACCCCCCGGCACGGGAGCGTACCGGTGGCTTGCGAGCAGGACGTGCACTTCGGACCCGAGCCCCCGACCGAGAGATAGGGTTTGTCGAGGATTACCCTCTCATCGCCGGTCGACGATGTCCCCTGAGCACCTTCGCGAGTGTGGCCGGCGGAAGGATCCCCTCCGGGGTGACGAAGCCGGTAACGTACCGGGCCGGGGTGACGTCGAAGGCCGGGTTGCGGGCTCGGCTCCGGCGCGGCGCAAGGCGGGTCCCCGCGAGCTCGAGCACCTCCTCCTCGTCACGTTCCTCGACAGGGATCGAGTCGCCCGTCGGCCGTGAGATGTCGAAGGTGCTCCACGGCGCGGCCACGTAGAACGGTAGATGGTTCTCGTTGGCGAGCACCGCCTTCTCGTACGTGCCCACCTTGTTCGCGAAATCGCCGTTCCGGGCGATCCGGTCCGCCCCCACTATCACCGAATCCACCTCCCCGGCCTTCATGAAGTGGCCGGCGGCCCCATCGGCGATGACGGCGTGGCGGATGTGTTCCTGCCCAAGTTCCCAGGCGGTCAACCTCGAGCCTTGGAGGAGCGGGCGCGTCTCGTCGACCCACACGAACGGCTCTCCTCCGCGTTGCTTCGCGACCCGAAGGGGGGCGAGCGCCGTTCCCCACTCTACGGTGGCGAGCGCGCCGGCGTTACAGTGGGTAAGCACACGAGGCTTACCACGGAACACCGGCGCTCCCGAGATGCCGATCGCATGGCACTCTTCCACGATGCGCTCGCGGTACGCCTCGGCCGCCGCGAGCGCGTCCTCCCCCGCAGCCCAGGCCCTTCGCACCGCTTCGATCCCGACGAAGAGGTCGCGGGCCGTGGGCCGGGTGGAGGCGAGGAGACGTGCAGCGGCGTCGGGAGAGCGACCCCCCTCGGCTTTCGCAAGGACCATCCCGAACGCCGCGGCGACCCCGATCGTAGGCGCACCCCGGACCGCAAGGGTCCGGATCGCCTGGGCAACGTCGCGGACCCGCGCGGTGCGGACGACCCGGAGGCGGCCGGGCAGCAGACGCTGGTCGATGTAGGCGAGCTTTCCCGACTCCCACCAGAGCGCGCGGACCGGCATCGGCTAGGCGTCGAAGGTGTGGAGGAGGTCCATCCACTCGGCGGGCACGCGTTTCGGTCGGGCGAGCGCCTCATCGAACGGGATGCCCCGGATCTCCTCACCGCGCAGGACGGCTACGGTCCCGAACTTCCCCTCGGTGACGAGGTCGACCGCTTTGGCGCCGAGGCGAGTGGCGAGGATCCGGTCGAACAACGTCGGCGGGCCACCGCGCTGGATATGGCCGATCTGAGCGCTCCGGGACTCGACCCGGGTGAGCTCCTCGATGCGACGGGCCAGGATCGCACCGACCCCGCGCTCCTTCAGGAGCTCGTGCCCGAACTGGTCCTGTCCACCCACCTCTCCTGCGGCGGCACCTAGGTCTACTCCCTCGGAGGCGACGATCACGGCGCACCCGCGTGCCGCCAGGGCCGCTCGAACGTGCGAGGCGAGCTCCGCCTCGCGGTACGGTTCCTCGGGGAGGAGCGTGTAGTCGGCGGCGGCGGCGAGCCCCGTGGCGAGAGCCACCCAACCGGCGTCCCGGCCCATCACCTCGAGGACGATCGCGCGGTGGTGGCTCGCCGCCGTGTCCCGAAGGCGCTCCAGTGCCTCCATCGCCACGGAAGAGGCCGAGTCGAAGCCAAAGGTCCAGTCGGTCCCGCCCACGTCGTTGTCCATCGTCTTCGGGACGCCCACGACCTTGCCGCCTCGGCGCGCGAACTCCCGTGCGGCGCTGAGCGTATCGTCCCCGCCGATCGCGATGACCGCGTCGAGCTTCGCCGCCTCGACCGAGGAGAGGAGCTTCGCGGCGTCGGCCTCCGACTTGAACGGGTTCGTCCGGGAGGTGCCGAGGAGCGTGCCTCCGCGGGTGACCGCATGGACGACGTCGGAGGGGAGGAGGGGCCGGAAGGCGCCGTCCCTCAGCCCCTTCCATCCGTCGAGCGCCCCCACGGTCGTGTGGCCCGCCCGGCGGGCGCGGTAGACCACCGCCCGAATCGCCGCGTTGAGCCCAGGGCAATCGCCGCCGCCCGTGAGGACGGCGAGCTTCACGCGGGGACCTCGATGTAGCCCCGCTTCGCGGTGGTGAGGATCTCGCAGCCGGAGGCCGTGACCAGCACGTCGTCCTCGATCCGGACGCCACCCCGGCCCGGCAAGTAGATGCCGGGCTCGATGGTGATGGCCATCCCGACCTCGAGTGGGTCCTCCGTGGAATCCCCCATCCCGTACCCGTCGTGGACGGCGAGGCCGATGGAGTGCCCGACACCGTGGGTGAACCGACCCTTCCACGGGGAGGCGTCGATCACCCGCTGAGCGGCGAGGTGCACTTCCTTCCCCGGCGTTCCTGCCTTCACCGCGTCGAACGCCGCCTGCTGTGCCCGCTCGACGGTCTCGTGGACCTTCTTGAGCTCGGGGTCGGTCGGTCCGAAGCGGAAGGAGCGCGTGATGTCGCTCGCGTACCGCCGGAAGAACGCCCCGAAGTCGCAGACCATGCTCATCCCCGGCTCGAGGGGGGTTGCGCCGGGGGAGTAGTGCGGTTCCGCCCCGTGGGCCCCGAACCCGACGATCGTCTGGAAGCTGCGGCCGCTCGCCCCGGTCCGCATCATGCGGTACTCGATCTCGCTCGCGAGCTCCGATTCCGTGATGCCGAGCTTGAGCAGCGACGGGATCTCCCCGGCGACCACCGAGCCGATGCGACCTGCCTCACGGATGCGTTCCACCTCGGCCGCATCCTTCACCCTGCGGGCCTTCCGGACCGCGACCGAAGCGTCGACCCACGCCAGGGCCGGAACGGCACCCGATACGGAGAGGAAGTCCTCGTGCGTGAGCTCGTGGAAGTTCAGCCCGATGTGGCCCTTCGCGGGGAGCATCTTCTGCAGCCATTTCTTCCGGTCGTCCGCGGTCTTCACGAGATGGATGTCGAGGTGGGGGTCGTGCTTGGCCGCCTGGAGGGCGCTCTCCTCCTCGAGTTGGCTCGTGCTCACGTGGAGGGAGCCGTCCGGCAGCGCGATCGCCGCCGACCCTTCGAACAGACCGCTCGGGCAATCGAACACGTAGAAGAAGCTCTGGTCGAGGTGCGGCTCGATGGAGTTCACGAGCACGAGGGCCTCCGGCGTGGGCGAGAGATGGCGGAAGATGCGCTGTACCCGCTCCTTCATGGCTACGCGGCACGGGACGCCCGGCTTGAAAGCTTCTCCCCACGCGCCCGGGGCACGGGAAGGTCTGAGCGCCTGCGAACATTCGGCGATACCTGCACGGTGCCCCCGAACGCTGTCCGCATCGAGGGAACCAAAGGGGGCGACCGAACACTCCCTTTCTGAGCGTAGGGGAAAGGCAACGACGGAGTCGGGCTCCATCGGTGAGGCGCATGCTCCAGCATCGCGCAGGGGTCCCTGCTGGAGTGGAGGGGAAGGCCCCAGAATCAGAGAGCCGCCGACGCTGTGCCGACCGCGGGGCCCGCCTCGCGGAGGTCCTTCCAGGAGAGCCGCAACTCCCGAGCAGCCCCGACCACCTCCACTCCTCCCACCGACAGGTTGCGGGGCGCGGCCCGAAGGTTCTCGCCCGTATCCTTAACGCCCCGGACAAACGCGACGGCGAAAGCGTC